>NZ_JARKOT010000163.1 GCF_029977985.1 Propioniciclava sp.
GACGACGACCTGCGCACCTACGTGCCACACGAGCTGATCCGCGCCCACCGCGACCGCTCGCTCTCCCCCGAGCACCCCTATATCCGCGGCACCGCGCAGAACCCGGACACCTACTTCCAGTCCCGCGAGACCTCGAACAGCTACTACGTCGAGGTGCCCGGCATCGTGCAGCAGGCGATGGACGAGTTCGCCGAACTCACCGGGCGCCGCTACGGCCTCGTCGAGTACCACGGCGCCCCGGACGCCACGCACGTCCTCGTCATCATGGGTTCGGGGGCGCAGACGTGCCACCAGGCCGTCGACCACCTGAACGCCGAGGGGCGCAAGGTCGGCGTCGTGCAGGTGCGCCTCTACCGGCCGTTCCCCGTCGAAGAGCTGCTCGCGGCGATCCCGGAGTCGGCGACCCGCATCGCCGTGCTCGACCGCACGAAGGAGCCGGGCGCGGGCGGCGAACCGCTCTTCCTCGACGTGACGGCGGCGCTGGCCGAGGCCGTGGCGTCCGGACGCCGCGGCTCGCTCCCGCTGGTGATCGGGGGCCGCTACGGCCTGTCGAGCAAGGAGTTCACCCCCGCGATGGTGGTGGGCGTCGTCGACGAGCTGGCCCGCGAGCACCCGAAGCCGCGGTTCACCGTGGGCATCACCGACGACGTGACGAACCTGTCGATCGACTACCCCGACCTCGACGTCGAGTCCGAGCACACGCACCGGGCCGTGTTCTACGGCATCGGCTCCGACGGCACGGTGGGGGCGAACAAGAACACGATCAAGATCCTCGGCAGCCAGGCCGGCACCTACGCGCAGGGCTACTTCGTGTACGACTCGAAGAAGTCGGGCAGCCGGACGGTCAGCCATCTGCGGTTCGGGCCCGAGCCGATCACGGCGCCCTACCTGGTGAAGCAGGCGGGCTTCATCGGCGTCCATCACTGGTCGATCTTCGAGCGGGTCGACGTGTTGCGGTTCGCCCGGCCAGGCACCGTCGTGCTGCTCAACACGCCGTGGACACCCGACGCGGTGTTCGCGCACCTACCCGAGCCGATGCAACAGCGCATCATCGACCTCGGCCTGGAGCTGTACACGATCGACGCCAACGCGGTCTCGCGGGCGGCAGGCATGGGCAACCGCACGAACACCGTCCTGCAGACCTGCTTCTTCGCGATCAGCAGGGTCATGCCCCGCGAGGAGGCGATCGCGGCGGTCAAGAAGTCGATCGAGAAGACATATGGACGCCGCGGCGCCGACGTGGTCGCCAAGAACCATGCCGCAGTGGACGCCGCCCTCGCCCACCTGCACCGGGTCGAGGTTCCGGACGCCGTCGCCTCCGACAAGGCGCTCATCGCGCCGGTGCCAGCGAACGCTCCCGAGTTCGTCCGCGACGTGACGGCGAAGATGCTGCTCGACGAGGGCGACGACCTGCCCGTGTCGGCGCTGCCCGTCGACGGCACCTACCCGAGCGCGACGACGAAGTACGAGAAGCGGAACATCTCCGACATCGTGGCCGTCTGGGATCCCGAAACGTGCATCCAGTGCGGCAACTGCAGCTTCGTCTGCCCGCACGCGGTGCTGCGGGC
>NZ_JARKOT010000164.1 GCF_029977985.1 Propioniciclava sp.
GGTCGCGGGCGCACGTGGCGAGCCACGTGGCGCGCAACGCGGACGCCCTGCGGCTGGTCATCACGGCGACGATGTCGGGCGACGAGACGCCGTGGTACTCCTCCGACGCCGCGAAGTTCAACGAGATCGAGCGCGGGGCGGAGCGCTCCGGGATGGACCTGCACGTCGACCTCGACACGTCCGCCGGCGAACTGGCTCGCCTCTGCGAACGCGTCGACGACTGGACCGTGCCCGCCAAGCTGCGGGGCGGTGAGTTCCCGCTGTCAGTGGTGACACTGATCCGGCTGCAGGAGGTCACGCTGCACCACCTCGATCTCGACTGCGGCTTCACGTGGGAACGCATCGACGTCGTCCCCGGCACGTGGCTGCTGCAGTGGCTGCTGTTGCTCATGCGCGATGACGCCTCCCTGCCCGCCGTCGACATCGTCTCGGACGCCGGCGAGCAGGCGTCCATCGGGGGTGCCGGCGAGCGGATCAGCGTCTCCGGCCCTGATCCGGCCCTGTGGGCGTGGCTCACCGGCCGCACCGGCGGCGAGGGCCTCTCCGGCGTCGACGGCGTCCGATTCCCCCTGGCTGGCTGAGCCGCCACCGCTGGTCGATCCTGTCTCCGCCGCCAAGCCCCGGGCCGGCGGCGTCCGGTTTGGCACCATGGACGTATGGAGATCCAGTCGCTGTCCGTGGGGAGCATGGACAACAACGCCTACCTGTTGACCGACGCGGGCGAAGGCCTGCTCGTGGACGCCGCCGCTGACATTCTGGCGCTGCTGGCGTTCATCGGGGACACGCCTGTGTCGACCATCGTCACGACCCATCGGCACCACGACCACATCGGCGCCCTGGCCGAGCTGGCGAAGCACACAGGGGCGGTCCTCGTGGCGGGTGAACCGGACGCCGCCGCGATCGAGTCTGCGACGGGGGTGCGGATCGACCGGCGCGTGTGGGACGGGGACTCGGTGCAGGTCGGCTCGACGGTGCTCGACGTCATCGGGCTCGTCGGCCACACCCCCGGCTCGATCACGCTCGCGTACTCCCCCGCCGGCGAGGCCGCGCAGCTGTTCACCGGGGACAGTCTGTTCCCGGGCGGGGTCGGCAAGACGCGGACGCCGGACGAGTTCGACTCGCTGTACACCGGGGTCGTGGAGAAGCTGTTCGGCCGGTTCGCCGACGACACCGTCATCCACCCCGGCCACGGCAAGCCCGCCACCCTCGGCGAGGAGCGCCCTCACCTGGCCGAGTGGCGGGCACGCGGCTGGTGAGGGCGAGCCACCATGGAAGCATGGACGCCCATCAGATCACCTGGGGAATCAGCCCGGTTCTCGGGGACGAGGAACTTGAAGCGTTGCATGCGGCTGCCTTCGGCGGGGGGCCCGGTGAGACCCCGTGGATGACCCTTCTGCAACGACACAGCCTGTTCTGGGTCGCCGGCCGCCAGGGGGATCGCCTGGTCGCCTTCGTCAATGTCGTCGGAGACGGCGGCGCGCACGCGATCGTGCTGGACACATGTGTCGCCCCCGACCTACAAGGTCACGGGATTGGGGCGGAGCTCATCCGACGGGCGGCGGATGAGGCCGCGCGCCGGGGGTGCGCATGGCTTCACGCCGATTATGAGCCTCATCTGGCCCCGTTCTATGAATCACGTTGCGGGCTCCGGCCCACCCACGCCGGTCTTCTTCACCTCGCCTGACCCTTCTGATGTGGAGCAGGCGTTCGGCGGTTCGCCGCTGAATCCGCCGTCCGCCCGATCAGGGTCCAGGCTCCTCTCTCATGACTCTCGAGCCTGAACCATGTGCTGGTCCGCGACTACCACGTTCCCCTCGTCCCTGACCTTGACGTAGCCGATGCGCTGATAGATCTCGTTCGACACCGGATTCGCTTGGTCGGTGTAGAGGCACGGGCGTACCCCGGCGTCCAGCAGCCTCTGCGACAGGACCGCGACGACCCACGCCGCGTAGCCGCGGCCGCGTTGCTCTGCGGGGGTGTAGACCGGCCCGATGCGACTGACGCCGAACATCGCAGGCTGGACGCCCGTCAGGTGCACGCTGGAGCCCCCCATTTCCCACAACCAGAAGCTGCCCGCCGCCAGGTGCGCGCGAATGGTCTCCCGATTGGCCTGCCAGGTCGGATCCGGCGTGCGGCCGCCCTGGACCTCCGAGTCCAGCCGGAACTCCCGCACCCACGCGGCGACGAGATCCTCGTCATCCGCCCCGGCCTGCCGCAAGGCGCCTTCCGGACGCCTCGGCCACACCACCTCGTGGAGTTCGAACAGGCGGGTGTGCAGCACCACCTGGACCGGCGCCCCCTCGGCTGCGGCCGCACAGAGCGCGCGGGCGGCGTCCAAATCACCGTTCCATGCCGAGACGCGCTCCCCCCTTCCCGCCAGCCCCGCCGTGACGGCGGCGACCGCCGCCTCCGGGAGCGAAGGGACGAACCCGGCGTGGGGTGGCTCCGGGTGGGTGCGCATGACGACCCCGACGAGATCGACGCCATCGCGCACAACGGCGAACCACCTCGGCCCGGACGCCTCCGTCCCGCTCTGCGCCAGACGGCCGGCCGTGGTGGCGACGATGGTGTGCCGCAGGGGGTGGCGTTCAAGGAACGGCCCTGCCTCGGTCAGGAACGCGGCCGCATCGTCGTAGAACTGGACCTCCACGGGTCAGCGGTCGCGCGAACTGAGGACGCAGAACTCGTTGCCCTCCGGGTCGGCCAGCACGGTCCAGGACACCTGATCGTCGTCCTGGCCGACGTTCACCCGCGTCGCGCCGAGCGCCTCGAGGCGGGCGATCTCGGCGTCGCGGTCCTGGGAGGTGTGCGGCGCCAGGTCGATGTGCAGCCGGTTCTTCACGGTCTTGCCCTCGGGCACCGGCACGAACACGAGGCCCTGACCGCGCGCCATCCAGTCGGCGACGTCGGTCGCGGGGTCCTCCTCGATCCCCTTCGGGATCGCGACGGCCTCGTCCGGGGTGTCGTACACCACCTGCCAGTCGAGGGCTTCCGCCCACCAGTGCGCCTGGGCCTGGGGATCGGCGCAATCGACCACGAGGGTGTACCACTTGAGAGCCATGACCGCATGCTAGCGGCGCCGCCGACGCAGGTCGGTCACTCGACGCCCCCACCCCCACCTCAGGGCAGATCGAGTGTCACGTTTTCGGCAGGCCACGGGGTGAGCGCCGGCCGGAGGCCGGCGCGGGCGTCTCGGCGCTCGCCGCGGCGGCCTCCACCTCGAGCAGCGACTGGTTGGCCCGCTCGGCTTCGTACGCCGCGTTCCCGCCCCGGACGCCGAACAGCCGCTTCGTCCACACCAGGTAGACGACGAGGAACACGTTCACCGCGAGGGCGAGCACCCGCAGGAACGTCACCTCCAGCGCCACCTCGTGGATCTCGAACGGCAGGAACGCCGACGTCCCGACGGCCGCGACATACTCGCCCCAGCGCTTCATGAGCCACAGCCCCACCGCCTCCAGCAGGCACAGGGCCGCGTACCCGGCGGCGCCCAGCGCGATCATCGCCACGGTGCTCGTCGAGATCGCCAACACCTGTTCGAGCAGGTGCACCGCGCTCAGATCCTGAACGTTGACGCCCAGACGCGCGAAGAACGGCTGCAGCAAGGGCAGATAGGTGTCGATCGTCTGCAACACGGCGTCCTGGTGACCGTTGAACCGCCAGATCCCGAACGCGAGCAGCCCGATGAACAGCCCGCGCGCCACCTTGTCCACCGCAAGCAGGCGGATGATGAACGCGTCCCGCAGCGCCCGGCCCCGCAGGACCAGGGGTGCGGACGCCGCTGGCCCGGCTCCCTGCGGCGCGCCGAGCACGTAGTCACCGCAGCGCAGGCAACGCCAGGCGTCCCCCCACGGGGTGGCGACGCGCAGCCGGCCGGCCAGGTCCGGCTCGTCGGGGGCATACGTCGCGTGCCCGTGCAAGCCGCAGCTGCGCCGCTCCCAGCTGAATCCACGTCGCACCACGACAGGCTACGGCCTCAGGCGCCGCGAGCGGCCCGACGACCAACCGTCTCGAGTGGCCTACTTGGTGGCCTCGGTGATCTGGCGGATGGTCTTCTTCAGGTCGGCGATCTCGTCGCGCAGGCGGGCGGCGGTCTCGAACTGCAGGTCCTTCGCGGCGGCGTGCATCTGGTCGCTGAGCTCGTGGACGAGCGCCGCCAGCTCCGACGTCGGCAGCGACCCGAGGTCGCGGTCAGGGCGTCCGGGCACGGGCGAAGTCTTCTTGCCGTCGCCGAACTTGCCGACGACATCCCACGTGTCGGCGTCCTCGCGGGCGAGCATGTCGGTGATGTCGGCGATCTTCTTGCGCAGCGGCTGCGGGTCGATGCCGTGCTCGGTGTTGTAGGCGATCTGCTTGGCCCGGCGTCGGTTCGTCTCGTCGATGGCGGCCTCCATGGAGGGCGTCATCTTGTCGGCGTACATGTGCACCTGCCCGGCCACGTTGCGGGCGGCGCGGCCGATGGTCTGGATCAGCGACCGCTCGGACCGCAGGAAGCCCTCCTTGTCGGCGTCCAGGATCGCCACCAGCGACACCTCCGGCAGGTCGAGCCCCTCGCGCAGCAGGTTGATGCCCACGAGCACGTCGTAGTGGCCGAGCCGCAGCTCGCGCAACAGCTCGATGCGCTTGAGGGTGTCGACCTCCGAGTGCAGGTACCGCGTCCGGATGCCGTTCTCCATGAGGTAGTCGGTGAGGTCCTCGGCCATCTTCTTCGTCAGCGTCGTGACGAGGATGCGTTCGTTCCGCTCGACCCGCGCGCGGATCTCGCCGATCAGGTCGTCGATCTGCCCCTTCGTGGACTTCACGATCACCTCGGGATCGATCAGCCCCGTCGGCCGGATCACCTGCTCGACGAACCCCTCCGACCGCGCCATCTCGTACGGCCCAGGCGTCGCCGACAGGTACACGGTCTGCCCGATCCGCTCGGTGAACTCCTCGAACCGCAGCGGACGGTTGTCCATCGCGCTCGGCAGCCGGAACCCGAAGTCGACCAGGGTGCGCTTCCGGCTCATGTCGCCCTCGTACATGCCGCCGATCTGGGGGACGGTGACGTGGCTCTCGTCGACGACCAGCACGAAGTCCTCGGGGAAGTAGTCGAGCAGACAGTTCGGCGGCGTGCCGGGGCCGCGACCGTCGATGTGGCGGCTGTAGTTCTCGATGCCCGAGCACGTGCCGATCTGGCGCATCATCTCGATGTCGTAGCCGGTGCGCATGCGCAACCGCTGCGCCTCGAGCAGCTTGTTCTGCCCCTCGAGATCGGCCAGCCGGTCCTCCAGTTCGGCCTCGATGCCTGTGATGGCCCGCTCCATCCGCTCCGGGCCCGCCACGTAGTGCGACGCCGGGAAGACGTACACCTCGGCGTCCTCGCTCAGCACCTCGCCGGTGAGCGGGTGCAGCGTCGAGAGCGCCTCGATCTCGTCGCCGAAGAACTCCACCCGCACCGCGTTCTCCTCGTACATGGGGAAGATCTCCAGCGTGTCGCCCCGCACCCGGAAGGTGCCCCGCGTGGCCGCCAGGTCGTTGCGCGCGTACTGGATGCCGACCAGTTGCCGCAGCAGCGAGTCGCGGTCGCGCTCCTCCCCCACCCGCAGCCGCACCATGCGGTCGACGTACTCCTGCGGCGTCCCCAGGCCGTAGATAGCGCTCACCGTCGCCACCACGATCACGTCCCGCCTTGTCAAAAGCGAGTTGGTGGCCGAATGCCGCAGGCGCTCGACCTCCTCGTTCAGCGACGAGTCCTTCTCGATGTAGGTGTCGGTCTGTGGCACGTATGCCTCGGGCTGGTAGTAGTCGTAGTAGCTGACGAAGTACTCCACCGCGTTGTCGGGGAAGAACTGACGCAGCTCGTTCGCGAATTGCGCCGCCAGCGTCTTGTTCGGCTGCATCACCAGCATCGGCCGTTGCAGCCGCTCGGCCAGCCACGCCACCGTCGCCGTCTTGCCCGTGCCCGTGGCCCCCAGCAGCACGACGTCGTTCTCCCCCGCCCGCACGCGGCGCTCGAGGTCGTCGATCGCCGCCGGCTGGTCGCCGGCCGGCGCGAAGTCGGCATGCACCTTGAACGGTGCCAGCCGCCGCTGGATGTCTGTCGTGGGACGCATACGCCCAGCTTAGGAGCGCCCACCGACAGTTCTTCTTCCGGTGGACGCCGCCGGCCCGGCCCCGGCGGTGGTTGCGCGGGGTCTCGACACGCTCGACCAGCGGGCAGCCCGGGGGAACAATGACCTCGTGCTCGGACTCCAACTCGTGGTGGCGCTCGGCGTCGCGATCCTCGTGGCGCACGCGCTCGCCCGCCGCGTGCCCGTGCCGGTGCCGGCGATCCTCGTGCTGGCCGGGTCGGCGCTGTTCTGGCTGCCCGGCTTCGACCACGTGGGGCTGCCGCCCGAGGTCGTCCTGTTGCTGTTCCTGCCGGCTCTCCTCTACTGGGAGGCCATCACGTCATCGGCCCGGCACATCCGCAAGTTCGCCCGCGGCATCGTCCTCACCGGCACGCTGCTCGTCGTCGTCACGGCCGCGGTCGTCGCGGTGGTGGCGAACGCTCTCGGCGTCCCTTGGGGCCTCGCCTGGATCATCGGCGCCGCCCTCGCCCCCACCGACGCCACGGCCGTCGCGGCGCTCCGGCGGCTCCTCCCCCGCCGCAACCTCGGCACGCTGCAGGCCGAGAGCCTCATCAACGACGGCACCGCCTTGGTGGTGTACGGGCTCGCGGTGGCCTTCGCTGCCGAGGGACGCATGCCGAGCGCCGGCGAGATCACGGGCCAGTTCGCCCTGTCGTTCTTCGGCGGCATCGCGGTCGGGCTGGTGGTCGGCTGGGTCGCGCACCGGGTGCGCAGCCGCATCCCGAACCATGTGGACACCAACATCGCGTCGGTCCTCACCCCGTTCGTCGCCTATCTGCTGGCCGAGGAGGTGCACGCCTCGGGGGTGCTGGCCGTCGTCACCTGCGGCCTCTACATGGCGCGGGTGACACCCCGCACCGTCGCCGCGGCCACGCGCCAGCAGGGTGCCGCGTTCTGGACGCTGAGCACCACGGTGCTCAACGCGGCCCTGTTCGTCCTGATCGGCCTGCAGCTGCCCGCCTCCGTGCAGCGAGTCGCGCCCGCCGAGCTCGCCCACGACCTCCTCATCTGTGCGGCCGTCTTCGCCACCCTGCCGCTCGTGCGCTGGCTGTTCCTCACGGTGAGCATCGGCGTCATCCGGGCGCTCGACCGGCGGCCGGCTCAGCGGGCCCTGCGCACCACGTGGCGCGGGCGCGTGGTGAGTGCGGTGGCCGGCCTGCGCGGAGGCGTTTCCCTGGCCGTCGCCCTGTCGGTGCCCGACGATCTGCCCGGTCGCCACCTCGTCGTTTTCGTGACCGGCACCGTGGTCGTCGCGTCGCTTCTCATCCAGGGATCGGCGCTGCCGGCCGTGATCCGCTGGGCCGGGTTGCCCCGCGACACCACCGACGAGGACGAGTACGCCCGCGCGCAGATCGCCGCCAGCGAGGCCGCGCTCGAGTCCCTCGACGCGCTCGCCGCCGGCCTCGACGTCGACGACGCGGTCGCCGATGCTGCCCGCAGCAATCTGGAGCAGCACCTCAGGGCGCTGGCCGCCGACCGGGCCGGAGACGAGGAGGCGGCGTCCGTCGTCCGCAGCCGGCAGGCACGCGACCTGCACCTGGCACTGCTCCACCGGAAGCGCACGACCATCATCGAGCTCCGCGACCAGCGCGTCATCGACGACGTGGTGCTCCGCCGCATCCAGGCGCAACTGGACGCCGAAGAGGTGCGTCTGACCCCTCCCGAGACCGAGTGATCACTCCCCCAACCGGTCGCCCAGCAGCCAGGCCACGCCGAGCACGCCGACGCTCACCACGAGCAGCAGGAACGACAGGCCCACGGCCACCGTGAGGTCGGACTCGAACCCCACGAAGATCGCCAGCGGCATCGTCTGGGTCACCCCCTCGCGGTTGCCCGCGAAGAAGATCGTCGCCCCGAACTCGCCCAGTGCCCGTGCCCAGGCCAGGACCAGGCCGCCGAGCATCGCGGTCCGCGCGGCCGGCGCCATGATGTGCCCGAACAACTGCAACTCGGACGCCCCGTCGACGACCGCCGCCTCGCGCAACGCCGGGTCGACGGCGGCGAAACCCAACCGGGCGGCGCGCACGTAGAACGGACCGGCCACGAACACCTGCGCCACGACGACCGCGGCCGTCGTGAACGGCAGGAAGACCCCGCCCGCGGCCATGGCGTCGCCCAGCCAGCCGCGGCGTCCGAACACCTGCAGCAGGGCGATCCCGGCCACCATCGGCGGCAGCACGATGGGCAGATCCACGAGGAGCTGGACGAGCGTCCGGCCCGGGAACCGCCATCGCACGAGGGCGTACGCCAGCGGCGTCCCGACAGCGACGACGACGATTGTGCTGAGCGCGGAGGTGAGCAGCGACAGCCGGACGGCCGCCGTCACCGTCGGGTCGGTGAGGTAGGGGCCGAGACCGCCGCCGAGCGCCTGACCGCTCAGCGCGACGAGCGGCAGGACGAGCAGGGCGACGAGAGCGGCGGCGGGCAGGACGAACGGCAAGGCGTCGGCCGCGCGCGGCCTCACGGGGCCGGCGGGAGGTAACCCGCGTCGGCGAGCAGCTTCCAGCCGGCACCCTCGGTGAGGAAGCCCAGGAACGCGGTGGCCGCGGCCGGGTTCTTCCTCGCCGTCACCGGGGCCACGGAAAGAGTGAGCTCGGTGTTCAGGGCGTCCGGGATGGCGACGGTCTCGGCGTCCGGGCCGGTGTCGGTGACGAACACGATGCCGGCGTCGGCCTCGCCTGCCGTCACTTTCGTGACGATCGGCTGGACGCCCAACTCGCGCGACCGCGTCTTCGCGAGGACGGCCGCCGTGAACCCCGGCCGGGTAGCCTCGACCTTCTCGAACGTCTTCGCCGTCGTCATCCAGATCGGCAGCGTCTCGGCAGCCAGCAGGACGCTGACCTGGTCGCCGGCCAGATCCTCCAGCGACGCGATGCCCGCCGGGTTGCCGGGCGCGACGACGATCACCAGCTTCGTGCGGGCCAGCGGGGTGACACGCGCGGCGTCCACGAGACCCTGTTCCGCGGCCTGCTGCATGCTGGCCGGGTTGGCGGCCACCCACACATCGGGCGTGGCGCCCTGCGCGAGCTGCTCCAGTTGCACCGGGGTGTGGCCCACCTCCATGGACGCCGTCGCTCCCGTCGATGCGAACGCCTGGGCGAGCGGCTTCGCCTGGGTCGCCAGTGCTCCCGGCAGGTAGACGACGACTTCGCCTGAGGCGCTCGCGGAGGGCTCGACCGACGCAGACGGCTCGACCGACGCGGACGGCTCGACCGACGGTGCGACTTGCGTGCAGGCGGCGAGAGGGACGAGGGCGAGAACGGCGAGCAGCTGGCGTCGGGACAGGGTCATGAGATCTCCTTCGGTTCACCCGAGGAGTCGTGCGCCGACGGCGGAAAGTTCCCGATCAGCCGGCAGGGCGCAATGCGTCGAGGTGGGCGGCGGCGTCCGACCACGTGGCGACGAGCTCGGCACGCGCCCGGGCGACCCGCGACCGGATCGTACCCACGCGGACGCCCACGATCGCGGCCGCCTCCGCGTAGCGGTAGCCCAGCACCTGGGTGAGGACGAGGGCCTCGCGCCGGTCCGGTTCGAGGGAGGCGAGCATGCGCCCGATCTCGACGCCCAGGGCTCCGTCGGGGACGGGCGGAATGAGGCAGCGGCCCGGCTCGACCAGGATCAGCGGATGGGCGCGCTGGCCCCGGACGCGGTCGACGGCGGCCCGGCGGGCGATGGTGAGCAGCCAGGTGCGTGCGGACGCCTCCGCCCGGAAGCCGGGGAGGGCATCCATGGCGCGCAGGTAGGTCTCTTGCGTGAGGTCGTCGGCGGCGTCGGCGTCGGTCAGGTGGGCGAGGAAGCGCCACACGTCGCTCTGGCTACGGGCGATGAACTCGGCGAGGGCTGCCCGATCACCCCCACCGGCGGCGAGGGCCAAGGCGGTGACGGCGGCGTCCTCGCTCGTTCGATCGCTCCTGCGCACCCCGGCAGCCTAGCAACGAGGGCCCCCGCGGCTTAGGCTGCGGGCGTGAGTGGGAGCGCGTGTCCGCAGCCGCGCCGGTGGCGCCTGGCGCTGTCGGCGCTGCTCGACGGCGAGCCCCTGCCGATGCCGCGCCCGCAGTTGGACGCCCACCTGGCCGTCTGCCCCGACTGCTCGGCCTGGTTCGCCCGGGCGCGGCACCTCGACCGGCACCTACGGCTGGCCGAACTGCGCCCACCCGACCTGACGGCGCACCTCGTGGGCGTGGTCGAGGCGCACGTGTGCGGCTGCCACACCGGCGGCGCCTGCCGGTGCACGAACTGCCAGTGCCCGACGTGCACGTGCCGGCCGGACGCCGCGGCGTCCTGACCCCGGCGCCGCTCAGGGCGACGTGAGCTCGCACCAGAGGGCGTCGACGCGCTCGGCCAACTCGGCGCGCGTCCCCGCGTTCGGGAGGACGTGCGTAGCGGCAGCCAACCGCTCAGCCCGGGAAGCCTGCGCTGCGAGCCGCGCGCGAGCCTCGGCGTCCGAGAGCCTGTTGCGGGCCCGCAGCCGGGCGACCTGCGTGGCCGGGTCGGCGTCCACGACGATGACGACGTCGTAGTCGCCCGCGCGCCCGGTCTCGACGACCAGGGGGATGACCTCGACGACGACGGCGTCCGAGTCAGCGGCGAGCGCCGCGCGACGGGCCTCGGCGAGGGCGCGGACGCGCGGGTGGACGATCGCGTTGAGGTCGGCACGGGCGGCGGCGTCTGCGAAGACGAGTGCCCCCAGCCCGGCCCGGTCAAGCGTGCCGTCAGGGCGCAGGACGCCGGCACCGAAGCGGTCGACCACCGCCGCAAGACCATCGGTGCCGGGGGCGACCACCTCGCGGGCGAGCAGGTCCGCGTCCACGAGCACCGCGCCACGCTCGGCGAGCAGGTCGGCCACCGTGGACTTGCCCGACGCGATGCCGCCGGTGAGGACGATGCGCTGGGTCACCGGACCATCCTCGCACGGGCCCTCCCGCCGGCGGCGGCGTGGACGGCCCGGTGGGGCGCTTTCCCTGCCCGTGGACCCGGGCCGACGGGCCGCATGAGGGTGTTAGCGTGAACCGGTCCACCCTGAGGAGTCGTCTCGTGCACCGCCGCATCGTCTGGTTCATCGTCGCCTGTTCGCTCGCGCTCACCGGCTGCAGCGCGCTCACCCTGCCGCAGATCCCCGGCCTGCCGACCGGCGGGCCCACCTCGTCCCTTCCCGAGGGGGTCGTGCTGCGCGACGAGCCCGCCCCGTCGGTGACAGCCGCGAACGCGACCTGCGTGCCGACGAGGTCCGCCGGGTCGGGGACGTCGTCACCCTGAGTCTCACCCTCGGCGGGGGCAACAAGGAGAGCTCGATCGGCCCGTACGAACTGAAGGTGACGACCAACACGGCCAGAAGATCGACGACTTCACGTTCGACACCCGCACGATCCCCGTCGTCAGCCAGGCCCGGTGGACGCTCAGCCTGCCGCTGCCCGACCCCGGCGTCACCTCGCTCGACGTGCAGCTCTGGGACCCGACGTTCGCCCTCAAGGTGCCCGTGCCGGCCGCGGACGCCGGCTACGTGTGGAACCCGGCCCCGCTCCGCCAGGCGGGGCTGGAGCAGGACGTGCACCGCGAAGCGGGCGTCCAGATGGTGCTCGACACGATCCGGAGCGAGGGCCTCGTCACCGAGATCGGCTACCGCGCCAGCCGCCCCCTTTCCGGGCTCTCGATGTGCCAGGAGCCCTGGGCCGACCAGTGCACGCTCACCGAACCGGACGGCACGACGCATCCGCTGCTCGGCGCGACCACCGAGGCGCCGGCCGGCTCGCGCGTGCAGGGCACGCTGCGCTTCCTCGGGGAGATCAACCCGGCCTCCGATCAGCTGACCCTCCAAGCGCCGCTGGACTGGGCGCTGTGGACCAGCGCCGACCCGGTCACGATCGAACTGCCGAGCCACGCCGACTCCCCCGTCCGCGCGGTCGCCGGGGACCTGAGCCGGCCCGCGCCCGCCTTCACGCCGGTCGAACTGACCGACGCCGAGACCGGCGCGGTGCTGCGCGTCGACTCCCTCGACCTGCTCGCCGACCGCATCCAGGCGCACGTGACCGGCAGCGGCGGCACGGCCGACTACGACTTCGACACCACGGACGGGAACGTTCCCAGCTTCCTCGCCGAGCCCGACGGCTACCAGCACCCGCTGCTCGCGCCGGGTGACGTGCGCCTCCGGGTGCCGAAGGGCGGATCGATGGAGGCCACGCTCGTGTTCGCCGGCGGGGTGCCCGCGGACGTGACCACGCTGGTGGCGTCCATCGGCGGGTTCTACTCGCACCAGCCCGCCACGGCCACGTTCACGATCCCGGCAGGGGACGCCCGGCCCCCGTCGGAAGGGCCGACGTTCGGCGAGCTCGGGGCATCCGAGCCGACACCGGCGCCGACCGCCCGGCTCACGCCTGCGGCGTCCACCCCGGACGCCTCCGCGACCCCGACCCCCGCCCTCGTGTCGATGGACATCACCGACCTGCCCGCGACCACCGTCTCGGTCCTGGGCGCGGTGCGCAGCACCGTGGCCGGCAGCGCGCTGGGCGGCCAGGTCGCCTCCTCCGTGACGGTCGACCCCGACGCCGACGCCGCCGCGCAGCGCTCCCTGGAGGAACTCGGCGCCGAGAAGACGCCAGACGGCTGGGTGCTCACGCTGCCCGAGACCGTCCTGTTCGACTACAACGCCGACGCCGTCAAGCCGGACGCCGACGCGACCCTCACGAAGGTCGCCGAACTGCTCGCCTACTACGACAGGGTCCAGATCGGCGTCCAGGGCCACACGGACAACTCCGGCGACGCCGCGTACAACCAGGACCTCTCCCAGCGGCGCGCCCAGGCGGTCGCGGACGCCCTGGCGAGCAAGGGCGTCGCGACGGGGCGGATGACCGTGGAGGGCTTCGGCCTCACGCGCCCCGTGGCGTCCAACGACGACGACGCCGGCCGCGCGAAGAACCGCCGTGTCGAGATCGTGCTGCGCGAGAACGCCTGATGTCGTTCGACGAGCACCTCACCGCGCTGCGGCAGCGGCAGCACCAGCCGTCGCTGTCCGCGGCGGTGTCCGTGGAGGACCGCATCGTCTGGGCGGACGCCGCCGGCAACGCCGACCCCCTCGGCGACCCCCGAACCCCGGACGCCGCCACCCGATACCGTGTCGCCTCGCTCACGAAGGTGCAGGTGGCGGTCGCGCTGCTCGCCCTCGCCGATGCGGGCGAACTCGACGTGCACGCGCCGCTCGCCACGTGGGTGCCGGACGCGCCGGCCGGCCACGCCACCGTGGCCCAGTTCCTCGCCCACTCCTCCGGGCTGCGCGCCGAGCCCGCCTGGCCGTGGTGGGAGCGCGCGGGCGGCTACACCTGGGACGAGCTCCTGCGGCGCGACCTCGAGCCCCTCTTCCCTGCCGGTACCCGCTTCCACTACTCCAACGTGGGCTACGCGGTGCTCGGCAAGCTGCTCGAGACCCTGACCGGTCAGGCCTGGGACGCCGCTCTCGCCGAGTTGCCGAGTTGGTGTGGACACCCCTCGGCATGATGCACACGGCCAGGACGCCGGCGCCCGGCCACGCGGTGGGCGTCGGCGTCCACCCGCACGACCCGACGCTCGTCCACCCCGAACCCGTGCCCGACTACCTCGCCCTGGGTCCGGCGGGCGAGCTGTGGTCGACGCCGTCCGATCTGGTGCGCCTCGGCGCGTTGTTGGCGGGCCGCCACCCGGGAATCCTGCGTCAGGCCACCCTCGACGCCCTCCGGACGCCGATCGCTTGGGCCGACGTGGCCTCGCTGTCGGGCCACGGGCTCGGCGTCCAGGTGACCAACGCCGGTGGCGTCCGCACGATCGGGCATTCCGGATCGGTGCCGGGCTTCACGTCCGACCTGCGCGTCGACCCGGTGCGGGGCATCGCGGTGGCGATCTGCGGGAACGCCACCTCACCCTTCGGCGGCGCCCACGGCCTGCTCGACGCGGCCCGCGACTACGTCGGCCCGGGCGTCGCCGAGCCGCAGCCCGACGCCGAGGCCGCGTCCCTGGCCGGCACGTGGTTCTGGGGGACCCGCGTCCACACGGTGACCGCGCTCCCCGACGGGCGTCTCCTCATCACCCCGGCCGGCGGGCGCGAGCCGAGCCTGTTCGCCCGGACGCCACGGGCTGGGTCGGCGTCGGCGGCGACTACTTCCATGGCGAGCGGCTGGCCGTCGTGCGCGAGCCGGGCGGCGGCGTCCGGGCGCTCGACGTGGGCACCTTCTGCTTCACCCGCGAGCCCTACGACCCCGCGGCCGATCTGCCGGGGGGTCCAAACGCCGTGGGCTGGCGCCCCGGCAGCTGAGGCCACCGCCCCACCCACGCCCGGCGCGTCGACGGCTGAGGCGCGGCAACCAGCGGCACCCGCTCGGACCGGACACGGGGTCGGCGTACCCTGAACGCGTGTCGACCAGCCGGCGGAGATCGCGGATTCGGCGCCTCGCCGGCGCCGCGGCGGTGATCGCCGCCTGCACCCTGCCGCTCAGCGGCTGTGCGACCGACACCGGCTACGCGAGCGAGCAGCCCACCGTGCGCATCGTCGGCATCGGCGACTCGATCATGGCGGGCACGAACTGCAACTGCTCCGGGCCGATGGACGCCTACGCCGCCATCATGGTGAGCGCCAACCCCGAGGAGCGCACCGAAACGACGAACCTCGGTGTGCCCGGCTGGACGAGCGCGGACGTGCTCGGCGACGTGAACGACGACCCGGCCACGCAGGCCGCCCTCGCGAGCGCCGACATCGTCGTCGTCATCGCGGGCGCGAACGACCTGGGAGACGGCCTGACAGCCTGGTACGACGACCCCACCGACCCGGCCACACTCGACGCGTCCCTCCAGAAGCTCTCGACCGATCTGCCGCAGTTGCTCGACCGGGTGCGCTCGTTGCGCGGCGGTCAGCCGACGACCTACCTCGTGGCCGGCTACTGGAACGTCTACCCCGAGCAGCCCGACCCGGACGACGACGCCACCTACACAGCCTGGACGCGGTCGGCGACCGGCGCCGCCAACCGCATCATCCAGGCGACGGCCGAAGACCGCGGCATGACCTACGTCGACCTGGCTGCGGCGTTCGCGTCCGTCACCGGATCGAAGCCGAGCAGCCTGCTCGCCAGTGACGGGGAACAGCCCAACGCCAAGGGCGTCGCCCTCATCGCCGCCACCCTCGCCGCCGCCACCCCCGGCTGAGCGGCGCCGGCGGCGTCCCTTCGCGGTCGGCCGTAAACCGTCCGCGCCAACGCCATCGGGCCCCCGTCCTCGCAAGGACGGGGGCCCGATCGGTCTGGGCTCAGCCGCGGTCAGCGACCGCCGGTGAGCTTGTCGCGCAGGGCCTGCAGGGCCTCGTCGGACGCCAGCGAACCCTCGGGAGCGCTGCTGCTGCCGGACGGACGCGCACCCGCGGAGTAGGACGCCTGCGAAGCGGCCTCGACGGCGGCCTGCGACTCGGCGGCCTCGGCCTCCTCGACCTGCTTCTTGTGCGCCAGCCAGCGGGCCTGCGCCTCGGCGTACTGCTGCTCCCAGGCGCGCTGCTGCTCCTCGTAGCCGGGCTTCCACTCCTGGGTCTCCGGGTCGAAGCCCTCGGGGTAGATGTAGTTGCCCTGGTCGTCGTAGCTGGCGGTCATGCCGTACAGCGACGGGTCGAAGTCGTCGGCCGCCACGTCGACACCCTCGTTGGCCTGCTTGAGGCTGAGCGAGATGCGGCGACGCTCGAGGTCGATGTCGATGATCTTGACCATCACGTCGTCGTTGACCGCGACGACCTGCTCGGGGATCTCGACGTGACGCTCGGCCAGCTCGGACACGTGCACGAGGCCCTCGATGCCCTCCTCGACACGCACGAACGCGCCGAAGGGAACGAGCTTGGTGACCTTGCCGGGCACGATGTGACCGATCTGGTGGGTCCGGGCGAAGGTCTGCCACGGATCCTCCTGGGTCGCCTTCAGCGACAGCGAGACGCGCTCGCGGTCCATGTCGACGTCCAGCACCTCGACCGTGACCTCGTCGCCGACCTCGACGACCTCGGACGGGTGGTCGATGTGCTTCCAGGAGAGCTCGGACACGTGGACGAGGCCGTCGACGCCGCCGAGATCCACGAACGCACCGAAGTTGACGATGCTGGACACGACGCCGCGGCGGATCTGACCCTTGGCGAGCTGGTTGAGGAAGGAGGTGCGGACCTCGGACTGCGTCTGCTCCAGCCACGCGCGGCGCGAGAGGACGACGTTGTTGCGGTTCTTGTCCAGTTCGATGATCTTCGCCTCGAGCTCCTGGCCCACGTAGGGCTGCAGGTCACGGACGCGGCGCATCTCCACCAGCGAGGCGGGCAGGAAGCCGCGCAGGCCGATGTCGACGATGAGACCACCCTTGACGACCTCGATGACCCGACCGGTGACGACACCGTCGGACTCCTTGACCTTCTCGATCGTGCCCCAGGCGCGCTCGTACTGGGCGCGCTTCTTGGACAGGATCAGGCGCCCCTCCTTGTCCTCCTTCTGCTGCACGAGGGCCTCGATCTCGTCCCCCACGGAGACGACGTCGAAGGGATCCACATCGTGCTTGATGGAGAGCTCCTTGGAGGGGATGACACCTTCGGTCTTATAGCCGATGTCGAGCAGGACCTCGTCCCGGTCGACCTTGACGACGGTGCCGGTGACGATGTCACCGTCGTTGAAGTACTTGATTGTGGCGTCGACGGCGGCGGCGAACTCTTCGCTGCTCGTGAAGTCGTCGACGGCGACCTGAGCGGCCTCAGGAGTGGAGGTCATGTAGTAGGGCTCCGATGACTGGACGTTGGATATGGTGGTTCGGTACGGCCTTGAACGCCCACCCCACTCGGTCCGGAGGCGGACAGGCCACACCGGCTCACCAGCTTATCGGCCGCGTGAGCGCGGGGTCAAAGCTGGTGAGCCCGTGGACACTCGGGCGCGGGCGAGTTCGGGTCGCGGTGGGTGCCATGAGCGGGCGGGCGCATCCGGGAGACCTCGCGGCGGCGCCGCGGCGTGGACTAGCGTGGACCGCAGACCGAGCAAGAGGAGAACGCCGATGAGCGGCACCGCCGAAGTCCACCCCGATGCGACCCTGGTCCCGAGCAAGCTGGACCTGCTCGCGGCGTGGCTGCCGCAGCAGAGCTGGTTCGCTTCCGACGCCGCCGATCTGGAGCGCGTGGCGTCCTTCCGGTTCGTGGATCCCGACGGCGAGGTCGGCCTCGACTGCATGCTGATCGCCTCGGCGGGGACGGTGTACCACGTGCCGGTGACGTGGCGGGCCCACGAGCTGGCCGAGGGCTCCCTCATCGGCACCCTCGAGCACAGCCTGCTGGGCACCCGGTACTGCTACGACGCCCCCACGGATCCGGTGTACGTGGCCGAGTTGGTCCGGGTGATCCGGGAGGGCGACGAGGACGCGGACATCGTGCCGGCCGGCTCGGAGCAGCCGAACGAGCCCACGATCGATGTCGTCGGCTCCGGCGTGACGGCCGGTGTGGACGCGATCGGGCAGGTACGCCTCGTGCGCGTGCTCGACCGTGCCCACGAGGACACCAGGGGAGCACGCGGCCTCCTGGTCGGCACCTGGACCTACGAGGAGACCGAGCGCGAGGACGTTCTGGCCGTCCTCCGCTGACACCGAGAGCCCGGATAGCCACGCCGAAGCCGCGGGGAGGCGCGGCCTGCCCGGTCAGGGCCTCCGGGCCACCACCTCTCCATGGGGAAGCAGGAACCACGCATCGGGATCTTCGCCCCACGCTCGCCAATCGGCGGCGATCGCCGCGAGCTGCTCGCTGGCGACACCGCGGGCGCGCGCGTGATCGGCGAACGAAGACGTCTCCACCCGGTCTGCCTGACTCCCACCCCACCAGCGCGCGGTGTCCGGCGTCGCGTACGTCCAGACCGAGGAGGTCGCGGCGTCCACCACCAAGCCCGCTGCCCTCACCCAGGCGTTGAGACGCCGGCCGGCATCAGGCTCACCCCCGAGTGCCCGTGCACTCGCGCAGTAGAGTTCGTGCCACGCCCGGAGCCCAGCGAACTCGGGAAACCATGCCATGGCGCCGTAGTCGGCATCCCTCACGGCCACGATTCCCCCTGACCGGCACAACCGGCCCATGGTCCGCAATGCCGCGACGGGATCACCCAGGTGTTGCAGCACCTGCTGGGCGTAGACGACGTCGAACGTCTCCGGCTCCCCGCCGAGTTCATCGAGATCCGCCACCACAAACCGCGTCCTGCTGTCGCCCCGGGCGTGGGCTGCCCGGCGTGCGGCGTCGATCGCTGCCGGGGAGAAATCGACCCCCACCACCTGCCCTTCTGGGCCGACCATCTCCGCGAGGTCCAGGGTGATCGAGCCGGGGCCGCACCCCAGATCGAGGACCCGCGCACCTCGCGGGACGCGGTCGGCGAAGTAGGCGCAGCTGTTCGCCGCGGTCCTGGCGGCGTGGGACGCCAGCACGCTCGGCTGGTGCCCGGGCGCGTAGCTGGCGGTCCCCGGATCAGGGGTGATGGCGGTCATGGACGCGCATCATAGGTCCGAGCGCTCGGGGACGAGACAGGTCGTCTCGGCGGACAGGGAGGTGCGACGCCGGTCTCCGCGGCGCTCGACGCCGGACAGCAGCCAGATCGCACCGGCGAAGAACAAAAGCGCGGACGCCCACACGAACGCGCGCGTGAGGTCGACCATGACCGCGGAGCGCGCGTACTCGTGCCACGCGCCGTAGAGGGCGAGGAGGGGCGCCACCAGATAGACGGTGATCCGGAGCGGCCGCCCCGGTCGGGCGAGGCCGAGGAACGCCAACGGGAAGATGACGTACCACTCGCGCAAGACCCCGAACCCGCACGACCAGGTCGAACGGTTCCCCGGCCGCCACCCGATCGGCGGCCACCACCCCGCCCACGGACGTCACGTCGACCGACGGCAACCCGGCCGCGGCGGCGGCGTCCGACAACTCCTGCAGCACGTGCCTCGTCGCCATCGACGAG
>NZ_JARKOT010000166.1 GCF_029977985.1 Propioniciclava sp.
AACTCAACCTCGGCCTCAGCGCCTGACCCCCCACGAAGGATCAGACCGTTACACCACTTCAGGGGACTTGACCCGCCGGCCAGCACGCTCAGCACTATCCGGGTCTTCTTCTCCGCCGGAATCGAGGGTGGTCTACCCATGTCTGACTCTCGTTCAGGACCTACATAACGGCCCTGCCACTAAGTCTGACGCGCGACACCGACACCCACCAGTGGGCGGGAGCGGCGACAGTGGCGACGCCGCTCCCTGGTCGTCGCCGCCTACCGAGACCGTTACCAGATCACCGACCCCACCCCGCTCGGCGCCCAGCCCGAAGACACGGCGCAGAGGATCGACCGTGCCCGGGCCGAAACAGCGTTAAGGATGTTGCCTCGCACCCGTGTCGAGAACCCCCAGACGGGGCCTGAACGGCGCATGGAGCGTCCGCTTCAACTCTGAGCCCAACTCTCTGTGACCTCAGATCTCTGTCGGCTCGCCTTGGGGATGCCCTTGACGAGCGGCAACACGTACCGACGGGGAAGACGATGGCAGAGGGTGGACAGCTAGACTTGGTTGACAAGGTGGCGCAACCTTCATAGGGCGACACCGTTCTGTCGAACGCGCAGATCACCTACGGGAAGGGGGTGCGGCCCATGATCGACTCCGCATGGAAGAGCTGGTATCGAGCAAAACATGACCAGCGGTGCATCGCTTCCGGTGATGCTTTCGAGGACTACGCCACGGCGCTCTTAGCCTCAATCCACCGATGCGGGGTGAGATTCGCTCGGCGTTTTAAGAACGGAATGCCCGTCTGATCAGGGAGAATAGGACTTGTCTAGAGTTCTGTTCCACCGTGATGAGAGGGCATCCCGTCGATGCAAGTTTCCCACACCCCGGCCGCGGTGTCAGCGTCGTTCGATGATCCGAATCTTGTGTCGACGGCCGGGCTGGTCCCGATCATGCGACTGGCCCAGAACGCCGGCCTTGCTGCGCTGTCCCAGCAGTGGTTGAGCGTACCGACGGACAAAGGTGCCAACGCCGGAGCCAAGGTGTCTTCGTTGGTGGCTGGCATGGTCGCCGGAGCGGACTCGATCGATGACCTGGCCGTGCTGCGCCACGGCGCGATGGGCAAGCTGTTCAACCGGATCTACGCCCCCTCGACGCTGGGCTCGTTCCTGCGCGCCTTCACCTTTGGTCACGTCCGCCAATTGGACGCGGTCGCCTCCCGGCTGCTGCAAGGACTGGCCGTGCAGGCCCCGCTGCTGATCCCTGGCGGGAAGGACTACACGTTCCTGGATGTCGATGACACGATCATCAAGGTCCACGGACACGCCAAGCAGGGCTCCGGGTACGGATACTCCGGGGTGCGCGGGCTGAACGCGATCCTGGCCACCGCCAGCACGAACACCTCAGCACCGGTGATCTTGGGCCAGCGGCTCCGCCGCGGCGCCACCGGTTCTCCACGCGGGGCCAAGCGACTGATCCGCGATGCCCTGGCCACCCTCAGACGGCTGCACGGGATGGATCAGGCGCCGGTGCTGGTGCGCGCGGACTCCGCGTTCTACGGCCACGCCACCATCGCTACGGCGATCAGGGCCGGAGCTGATGTGTCCATTACCGCCCGGATGGACCCGGCCGTGAAGAAGGCCGTCGCCAGCATCGACGAGAACGCCTGGACGGGGATCGAGTACCCGGAGGCGATCTACGACGAGACCACCGACCGGTGGATCTCCAAGGCAGAGGTCGCCGAAGTGCCCTTCACCGCGTTCACCTCCCGGAAGAAGTCCGAACGGGTTCCCGGTCGGTTGGTGGTGCGCCGGATCCCCGAACTGAACAAGAAGGACCTGGATCAGCCGGGGTTGTTCGATCTGCACCGGTTCCACGCCTTCTTCACCACCAGCACCCTGGATACCGTCACCGCGGACAAGACCCACCGGGGGCATGCGGTGATCGAGCAGGTCAACGCGGACCTGAAGAACAGCGCCCTGGCACACCTGCCCTCCGGGGTCTTCACCGCCAACGCCGCCTGGCTGGTGCTGGCCGTGCTGGCCTTCAACCTCACCCGGGCTGCCGCGACCATCACCGGTACCGGGCTGGCCAAGGCCACCACGGCGACGATCCGCCGCAAGATCGTCAGCATCCCAGCCCGGATCGCCTCTTCAGCCCGCCGGCTCACCCTGCACCTACCGCGATCCTGGCCCTGGCAACAGCAGTGGACCGCGCTGTTCAACCACGCCCACGGGCCGCCGACGACCACGATGACCTGACCACCGAAGCCGGACACCGGCGCGAGACGAGGAACCCCAGTGGAACACGCCGGGCAGCGAGGCCCGCCCCTCAGTCCTGCCTGGAACCATCAATCCCAACCCAAGAAGAATCCCTCACCACTGCCGAACCAGCTCGGTGGATTGAGGGTAAGTGATGGCGAGCTTGTCGTAGCGAGTAGCCAAGCCGCGCCATTGCTTGGCCAGGGCGAAGTACCGTTCCACGACGTTGCTCCCGCGGTAGGCCTGCCCGTCAAAGGCCGGGGGTCGCCCGCCGCGACTGCCCCGCCGTTGGCGGGCGGCGATCTGGTCCTTCTTGTCCGGGATGACCGCCCGGATCCGGCGCCGACGCAGTTCGGTGCGGATCACCCCGGTGGCGTAGGCCCGGTCCGCGATCACCGCCTCCGGTCGGGTCCGCGCCGCCCCGGGGCCGGGCCGGGGGACGTGGATCTCGGCCAGTACTTGTGCCAGCACGGCCCCGTCGTTGCGCTGGCCACCGGTGACGATCGTGGCCAGCGGCCGGCCCCGGCTATCGACGGCGTGGTGGATCTTGGTGGTCAGTCCACCGCGGGAGCGTCCGATGCCGTGACCAGGCGGTTCAACCTCGGTCAGCGGCAGTTTCTTCTGATTCGCCCCGGCCCCCTGTGTCCTGGTCCGGGCGGGTCGTGTTCGTGGCGTGCTGATGGGCTCGGGCGATGGTGGCATCGACCGAGACGGCCCAGTCGATCATCCCGGCCGCATCGGCCTCGGCCAGCACCTGGGTCAGGACTCGGTCCCAGGTGCCGTCCGCGGCGTAGCGGCGGTGGCGTTTCCACACCGTCTGCCACGGCCCGAACTGCTCCCGGGGCAGGTCCCGCCACGGGATCCCGGTCCGGTACCGGTAGGCGATGCCCTCGACCACCCGCCGGTGCTCCCCGAACGGGTGCCCGCGCCGGCCCTGATTCGCGGGCAACAACGGCTCGATCCGCTGCCACTGCTCGTCCGTGAACACCCGATACCGCGATCCCGTTGATCTCACCCGACCAGCCTGCCGCGAGCCTCATCACCGATAAGGGAGACACGCCCTAGCTCCGACGGGCGCTTTCGTGCGGGTGGCCAGTCGGTACGCGCAGCCTCGTCTATGGTGACTGTATGCGTTTGGGTCTGGGCACTCTCATCTCTCTGCCTGCCGGTGAGGTGACGCTGCACGACGCGCGCCGGTCCGAGCGGCGCACCGTGCGGGTGGAGGCCTTCGCACTCAGTCGCACGAGCGTTACCGAGGGATCGACCGACCTGCCACTCAGTGGGGTCACCTGGTTCGAGGCCGTGCGAATCTGCAACTTAGTCTCCGAGCAGAACGGGCTGCCGCCCGCCTATGAAATCGCCGACGAAGGGGTGCGATGGGATGTCACGTCCGATGGCTACCGCCTGCCGACGGAGGCCGAGTGGGAATACGGGTGTCGCGCCGGGACCAGCGGACCACACTATGGTCCACTCGAGGAAATCGCATGGACCGCCCTGGACGCTACCGGTTCGGCGCAACGCGTCGCCTTGAAGCGCCCCAATGCTTTCGGCCTCCACGACATGCTCGGTAACGTGTGGGAGTGGTGCTGGGACTATCTCGACACAGCACGCTATGGCGACTACCGGGTGTTCCGAGGCGGCGACTGGGCCGCCGAGCCGTGGAACGTGCGCGCGTCGGTCCGCCGAGGGAGCGCCCCGGACGCGGTGATGGCGGGCACCGGGCTACGCGTGGCCCGAGGCGGCCTCACCACGACCGAGGAAGTTCAGGGATGGTCGGCCCGACGCGATCAGGATCGGGCGGCGGTGACGGGGGCGCTACCCGTTGGTTGGACTCCCCTGCGTCCGATTTAGCGGCCATATCAATCAGCCCAGATAACGCCAAATAGCCCCACCAGAAGCACGCCACCCATCGGCAAACTTCACAAGAGTCCATTGCACTTCCGGCCGGTCGTTGAGTAGTGATGCAGCAATCTCAGCAGGGTCAGGTTCCGCCACTTGACTTAGAGACCCCATGCGGTTGCGACTCATGGGAGCCTCCGAAGACCCATCCGCGTGGAGGTCGAGTGCTTAGCGCGACAGGGCTCGATCACTGCGCAAGAGGAGAACGATGCCCATGAACCCGACAAGGCATGCAGCCGCTGTGAGCGCCAGCGAAACCTGGTACCCCTCAGTCCCGCAGGAGGGTTCACGGGCCATGAACGCCGCGTAGATGCTGCCCAGCAACGTGACGGAGATCAGGCTGCCGAACTCGTATGACACTTCCTCGACGCCGGAGGCCATCCCGGCCCGATCAGCAGACACGTTGAAAATGATCGTGGAGGAAGCCACTGTGATCAGGACTCCAATTCCTGTGCCCGCGAGGAACAGGCTGACCGCGAACATCCATAAGTTCGCCTCCAGAGCCAGGGTTGCCAGTGCATAACCCCCGCCCGCAACAACACAGCCCGCGCAGAGCAGGCGACGTCGCCCGACACGGGAAAGCAGTGAACCTGCAAGGAAGGGAGCATGAAGTCAGACTCCCGATCATTGGGGCATGTGTTCGGAGGCAAGTCGCGCGAAGATGAGGGTGTCGGTCCATTCGCCCTTGCTGAACCAGTCCTGGACGTGATGTGCTTCGAGCCGGAGCCCGACACGACGAGCCAGTGCTGCCGAGGCGCTGTTGCGGGCATCCATCTCCGCGGTGATGCGGTGGAGCCGGTAGTGGTCAAACCCGAGGGCGAGTACTGCTCGGACGGCTTCGCTGGCGAAACCTTGCCCACCTTGCGCCGGGTCGAGAACCCACCCGATCTCGCCTTGACGGTGCTCGTGATCGGTGAGCCACAACGCGACGTCTCCGATCGGGACGCCGTCATGCTCGATGACCAGCGCAAGCGCGCCAGTCTCGCCATCGATGTCAGTCTTCGCTAGGCGTTCGGTGAGCTTGTCGTGGGTGACTTCCGCGGTCCATGGCTCGTCCAGCAGGTAGCGGGCAACGTCGGGTCGCGAGTACAGCTCGTAAAGCCATCCGAAATCGCCTGTCTCATGCAGGCGGAGCCGGAGCCGCTCCGTCGCCAACGGCCACTGGGCGGTGGGCAAGAGATCGCGCCGGTAATGCAACAACTCCTCGTACTGTCCTGCGGGCGTCGTCCCTACGGATCGCTCGACCTCACGGAACCCTGCGCTCGTCAAGCACCGCTGGGAGGCCTTGTTCTCCGGAAGTGTGCGTGCCGTCAAGGTTCGCAGTCCACTGTTGCGTGCGAAGCGCGATGCCAACTCCAGGCCCCGACGAGCATGTCCCTCTCCGCGTGCATCGGGATGAATCCAGAACCCGACCTCGGCAGCCTCGGGGCTGACATCGAAGAGCACCAAGGAGCCCACAAACCGGTCCGTCTCGACAAACATCGACCACCTCGAGCTCGCCGTGGCCGAGTACATCGACTGGTACAACCATCGACGCCTGCACGGCGAACTCGGCCTGAGGCCGCCGGTGGAGTTCGAGGACACCTACTGCCGTCACAATCCCGCCCCGGCTACCGTCGAGGCGTCAGAACCGAGCCTCTACTGAACCCGGCACGCAACACAAGTGAATTCTGTTGTCCCGCAACGCGAACGGTTGGCCCGGAACCTTGACAGGTGGCCGGTGTGGCTGCTTGAATGAGCGGGGACAGCGCCCGTCACCTCGGGCCTCTCTCGGCCCTCGGGTGGCAACATGAGCTATGACGAATCGGACGACCTCTTCCAGGTCGTCGCGGACTTTTGTCGGCACCGGATGACTTCCGTGGCGGACCGCCTGGAGCTGACCGATGGTGGCGCCGAAGTGCACAGTCCGACGTTGGCAGCCGAGATGGCGGAGAACGGGTGGCTCGGCATCGGCATCGCCCCGGAATACGGCGGTGCGGGCGGCACCCTCCTCCGATGGCTCGGCGATGCGGCCTACCAGGCGGGCGTCCTGCTCGCGGCGGACTTCGTCCGTACGGAGCGAAATCGGGTCATGGAGGTCGCCTACCGCCTGGCGGGCTTCGAGTCTCCCGACGAGCTCCACCCGGACGACCGGACGAGGTTCGTCCTCGAGCCGACCCCGACGGCCGACGACGGAATCATCCACATCGAGGCGGTCGCGCCCTTCGGCCGACCGACGCCGACCCTCTGGCGTTGGTCCGGCAGCCAGGACGAGACCGTCGGTGCCGAGCACGAGGTGGCGGCGCGGTGACGGTGGAACAGCGGTCCCTTCAGTCCTCGGCCGTCCCCCACCGGTGGGCGGCGCTCCTGGCCATGGCGCTGGTCCTCGTCACGATCGGGATGGACCTCACCGTTCTGAACGTGGCACTGCCGATCCTCGCGGTGGACCTTCGTGCCACCTCGTCGGACCTTCAGTGGTTCGTGAACGCCTACTCCCTGACCATGGCCGCGTCGCTGCTGCCCGCTGGGCGACTGGGTGACCGGTTCGGGCCGCGTCCCCTCATCCTGGGTTCGACCGTCGTCTTCGGTGCGGCTTCCGCGCTGTGCGCCTGGTCGGGGAGCACGGGCCTGCTCATCGTCGGCCGCGCGATCCTCGGCGCCGCAGCGGGTGTCTTCATGCCGCTCTCCATGTCGATGCTGGCCAGACTCTTCTCGGGGGAGGAGCGCAGCCGCGCCGTGTCGGCCTGGACCGCGGCGGTCGCCCTGGGCATCCCCGTCGGCCCTGTCCTCGGCGGCTTCCTTGTCGACCACTTCTGGTGGGGCTCCGTCTTCCTGGTCAACATCCCCCTGTGCCTCGTCGCGCTCGCCTGCCTCGTCGTCACGCTGCCCGCCACGGCCGCCCAGCCGCACCTCTCCGTGGACCTGATCGGCGCGGTCCTCGCGGCGGGCTCGTTGATCGCCCTGACCTACGGTTTGATCCAGAGTGGCGACCACGGCTGGACCTCCGCGCCGACTCTCGTACCGCTCCTGGTCGGCGTCTTCCTCGGCGTGCTGCTCTTCGCGCGGCTGCGGCGCGCCCCATCGCCGCTGATCGAGCTCGACCTCTTCGACCCGCCGCAGTTCCGTTGGGGCGTCATCATGGCGACGGTCGCCTCGCTCATCATGATGGTGACGATCTACATCGTGCCTCAGTACGCGCAGGTCACAACGGACACGGACGCCCTCGGGCTCGGGCTGCGGCTGCTGCCGCTGATCGGGGGACTCGTCCTCACCGTCCCGCTCGGCGAGGCGGTCGTGCGAGCACGCGGATATCGTCTCGTCGTCGCCACGGGCTTCGTCGTCATGGCGATCGCGTGTGGCCTGGCGGCTACCACGACGACAGGCTCCGGGCTGGCGCACTTCATCGCCTGGAACGTGATCATGGGCATCGGCATCGGGTGCGCCCTGCCGACGTGCATGGACCTCGCCATGAGCGCCCTCGATGCCGAACGCAGCGGCGTGGGCTCGGCCGTCGTCCAGAGCATGCGCCAGCTGGGCGGGTCCTTCGGCGTCGCGACGTTCGGTACGGTCCTCACCTCCGCGTACCGCGGTCACCTCCACCTGGACGGCCTCCCCACCGAGATGGTGGACGCGGTCCAGAGTTCGCCGTCACTCGGCGCCGTCGTCGCCGCCGTCCGGGTGCCTCGGGAGCCCGGTAGCGGAGCCTCGGAGTTCGCCGATGGCCGCTGAGAAGGGAATCGATGCGCAGGAGGTGACGACCCGTCTCGGGGGAAAGACGATCCTCGAGAAGGTCACCCTGCACGTCGAGCCGGGGACCGTCCACGCGCTCGTCGGCATGAACGGCGCGGGGAAGACCACGCTCATGCGCAATCTGCTCGGAATGCTCCGGGTCGACGCCGGCGAGGTCCGCCTGCTGGGCCTTCCGGTGGACAGGCTCCCAGCTCGGGCGTGGGCCCGGGTGGGCCAGATGATCGAGGGCCCGGCGCTCTACCCGGAGCTCACCGTGCGAGAGCACCTGACGAGCATGCTCGCTCTGCACGGCCTGTCGAGCTCCGAGATCAACGGGGTGTTCGAGCGCGCCGTCGAGCGGCTCGGCCTGTCGCCGTGGATCGATGTCCGGGGGAAGCGGCTCTCGCTCGGGACTCGGCAGAAGGTCGCCCTCGCGGCCGCTCTCGGGCACGGTCCCGAAATCCTTATCCTCGACGAGCCGACCAACTCCCTCGACCCCATCGCCATTCGCGGCCTGCGAGACCTCATCCGGGAGATCGCCGAGGCCGGCGGGGCGGTGCTCATCTCCAGCCACCACCTCGACGAACTCGCGCGACTCGCCGACCGGGTCACCCTTCTGCACCGCGGCCAGATCGTCGGCGACCTCGACCCGACGGGCCACGATCTCGAGAAGTCCTTCTTCGAGCGGGTGCTGCGCGTCGACGAAGAGCGCCAGAACCGGGAGCCGCAGCCGTGAACTCTCTCTTCCCCGTGGCCCTGCGCTTCGAACTCGACAAGATGCGCCGCTCCAACGTCGTCCGCATCGCGTCGCTCATCGTGATGATCTTCCCGCCACTGCTCGCGGCCGCCGGAGTCGTGGCACTCCGGGCCGACCTGGAGGGGGCCTTCGCGGCGAAGGCCTCCGTCCTGGTCCGCGGTGAGGGCTGGGAGGCCTACCTTGGCCTGGCCGCGCAGGTGCTGTCCGTGGCCGCGCTGCTCGGCATCGGCTTCGTCTGTGCCTGGAGCTTCGGCCGGGAATTCGAGGAGAACACCATCGTGAATCTCTTCGGGCTGCCGATCCGGCGCGGCGAGCTCGCCTTGGCCAAGGGACTCGCACTCGTCGCCTGGGTGATCGCGCTGTCGCTCTTCGCCGCGGTGCTCGTGGTCCTCGTGGGATTCGCGGTGCGGCCGGGGACGGGGTCGCTGGCCGGTGCGTGGCTCCCGTTCGTCGTCAGCGTCCTCACCGGGTTCAACGTCTTGCCGGTCGCCTGGGTGGCAACCGCCCGGCGCAGCTACCTCCCCGCCGTCGCAGTGCTCCTCGGACTCGTCGTGGCCGTCCAGCTGCTCATGGCGGTCGGTGTCGGGGCGTGGTTCCCCTGGTCGGTGCCGGGCCTACTCGCCGGATTCTCCCCGACATTGCGCCCCAACGTCGTGCAGTGTCTCCTCCCCCTGCTCGTCGGTGCGCTGTCGGTATGGGCGGTCGTACGCGCGTGGGACCGCTTGGAACTCGGACGGAGCTGATCGTTGTGACCACCGACCTGCGCGCGGCCACGCCCCGCCTCGGCGAGACGACCGGGGCAGAGAGGCGGCCGTGGGGCACGAACCCCCTCGTGTTCGTGTTCGGCGGGCAAGGTACCCAATACCGCGGCATGGGTCGCTACCACTTCGACCACGACGAGGTGTTCCGCGAGTCGGCGCTCGCGATGGAGCGGGTCCTCATCGACCAGGGGCACGGCGGCGTTCTCGACGAGATCATGAGCCGGCCGCCCGGCGCCCCGTTCGCCATGGAGGACCTGCGCCTCTCGCACCCCGGCATCGCGATCGTCCAGCTCGCGCTCGCCGACAGCCTCAGGGCCCGGGGGGTGCGGCCGGACGTCGTGGTCGGCTCCAGCCTCGGCGAGCTCGTCGCCCTGAGCGTCGCCGGCGCCATCGACCGGGAGTGGCTGCTCAGGGCCCTTGTCGAGCAGATCCGCTCGCTCGAGCGGCACCGGCCGGCCGGCGGCCTGCTGGCCGTCTTGGAGAACCATGCGATCTTCAGCGAGGACCCCGCCCGCTGGGCACCGTTGGAACTCGCCGGGATCAGCGCCTCGCGTCACTTCGTCGTCGCCGGTCCGCCCGACGCCCTCGACGCGCGGGCGCGGGCGCTCCGTAGCGAGGGGATCACCGCCGAGGCCGCCCCCGTCCCCTACCCGTTCCACTCCTCGTACATCGACGTCATCCGCGACGACTTCGTCACCAGCCTCGCCCGCACGCCGCTGCGCCGTCCGGACATTCCCGTCGTGTCGGCCGTCACCGGCCGACAGATCACGGATGTCACCGCGGAGCACCTGTGGCGGGTGGCGCGCGAACCCTTCCTCTGGCAGGACGTCGCCTTCCACATCGAGGCCGACGGCAGCGCGAGGTACGTCGACCTCAGCCCGAGCGGTTCGATGTCGGGCTACCTCCGCATGGACTTCGGACGCCGCCTCGCGGGGCGGATCGTCGCTCTCACCGGCCCGCTGTGTCCGCAGGAACCGGTCTCGGCCCGTGTCGCCGAGATCGGCGTGAAAGCCCGACCCTTGGGGGAAACCGTGACGCTACCCACCGCTGCGACGCACGACCTGCCGTCCGCGGCCGAACCGTCGGCGCCCGCGCGCGTCGCCCTCGTCTTCCCCGGACAGGGGTCCCAGCACGTCGGCATGGGTGCCGACCTGTTCGACCGCTTCCCGGCCCTGGTGCGTGAAGCCGACGAGATTTTGGGCTACTCGATCCGGACGCTGTGTCTGGAGGACCCCGACCGCACCCTGTCGCAGACGCAGTTCACCCAGCCGGCGCTCTTCGTCGTCGGGGTGCTCGCCTACGAGGCCTTCCTCGCCGACGAGAGCGAACCCACCGACCTGGTGCTCGCGGGACACAGCCTCGGCGAGTTCACAGCTCTCTACGCGGCGGGGGCGCTGACCTTCGGTGACGCGTTGCGTCTCGTCGCCGAACGAGGACGGCTCATGAGCCACGTCGAAGGCGGCGCGATGGGCGCGGTCCTGGGGCTGGGAGAAGCCGAGATCCGCGACCGTCTCCAGCGCGCGGGAGAGGACTCGGTCGACATCGCGAACCTCAACGGGCCCACTCAGACCGTCCTGTCCGGGCGGGCCGAGGACGTCGACCGGTGTGGAGCCCTCTTCACCGGTGACGGCGTGCGCTTCGTCCGGCTCAAGGTGAGCGGTGCCTTCCACTCCCGCTATATGGCGGCCGTCGCCGACGAGTTCCGCGCCGCGCTCGACCGCACACCGTTCGCCACGCCACGGCATACCGTCATCGCCAACGCGACCGCGCAGCCGTACGCGGGCGACCCCCGCGACCTGCTCGCTCGACAGCTCGTCTCCCCCGTGCGCTGGCTCGACACGGTGGGCTGGTTCCTCGACCGCGATCTCACCGTCCGCGAACTCGGTCCCGGTGTCGTCCTCACCAGGCTCGCCTCGTCCATCGCCGCCGCATGGACGGTCCGCCCCACCCCGTGGCCGGCGGCCGAAGAACCGGCGAGGGAGCCGAGCGCCGCACAGACGACGGACACGGGGGACACGCCGGGCACCCGGCTGGGGTCCGCGGTGTTCCGCCGGACCCACGGCCTCACGTACGCCTACGTCTGCGGCGGCATGTACCGCGGGATCGCGTCCCCTGCCCTCGTCATCGACGCGGCGCGCGCGGGCGTTCTGTCGTTCCTCGGGTCGGGCGGTCTCACCACGGAGGCAGTGCGGTCCGCGATCGCAGAGGTCCGCGCGGCCGGCGGCCTGCGGGCCCCCTTCGGGGTGGATGTCGTCCACGACGTCTACGACGACACGCCGCAGGCGGAGCTGGTGTCGCTCCTGGTGGAGCAGGGCGTCACCCACGTCGAGGCGTCCGCGTTCGTCCGGGTGACGCCGGCGCTCGTCCGGTACGTGGGCGCAGGCCTGGCGCGCGCTGCCGACGGCGGCGTCGAGCGGCGAACGCATCTGCTCGCGAAGGTGTCGCGGCCCGAGGTGGCCCGCGAGTTCCTTGCGTCGGCCCCGAGCGAGATCGTCGCCGGTCTCGTTCGCGACGGCCTGCTCACGGCAGAGCAGGCGGAGCTGCTGCGGTCCGTGCCGGTCGCCGACGACCTGTGCGTCGAAGGGGACTCGGGTGGGCACACCGACCGGCGCAACCCGCTCGTCCTCTTCCCCGCTCTGCAGCGCGAAGCGCAGCGGGCCGCGACGGACTTCGGCTATGCGGCGCACCTCGCTACCCGGGTCGGGCTCGCCGGCGGCATCGGTGCGCCGGAGGCTGCGGCGGCGGCCTTCGCGATGGGTGCCGACTTCGTCCTGACCGGCTCGATCAACCTGTGCACTGCCGAGTCGGGCATCTCGGAGGCCGCGAAGGACATCCTCGTGGGGCTCGACATCCAGGACACCGACTACGCCCCGGCCGGCGACATGTTCGAGCTCGGCTCGCAGGTCCAGGTCGTCCGGCGCGGCATCTTCTTCCCCGCCCGCGCACGCAAGCTCCACGAGCTCTACCGGCGCTACGACTCCCTCGCCGACATCGACGAGGACACGCGCACCCTCCTGGAGACGCGCTACTTCCGTCGGTCGCTCGAAGAGGTCTGGGAGGACACCCGCGCCTACTTCGCGACCCGCGACCCGGCGCAGATCGCTCGGGCCGAACAGGACGACCACCACAAGATGGCGCTCGTGTTCCGGTCGTATTTCGGGCGCAGTCAACGCGCCGCGTTGGACGGAACCCCCGGCCTCAAGCTCGACTATCAGATCCAGTGCGGGCCCGCAATCGGCGCGTTCAACTCCTGGGTACGGGACACCCCGCGCGCCTCCTGGCGCAACCGGCACGTCGGGGAGATCGCCGCCGCACTCATGGAAGAGGCCGCGGCCCGACTCGACGAGCTCGCGGCGGGTCGGTGATGGCGTGAACGAGACACTCCGTCCGTGGACTCCGATCGCCGTCGTCGGGGTGGCCTGTCGGCTGCCCGACGCTGACAGCCCCGCCGAGCTCGCGCGGCTCATGATCGACGGGCGCATCGTTCCGCGGGAGATCCAGGCCGATCGGTGGGACACGCGGGAGTTCGGGGACCCGGCCCACGCGCCCGCGCGCAGCGTCACCCGCTGGTCGGGACTCATCGACGACCCCTACGCCTTCGACGCGGCGTTTTTCGGCGTTTCGCCGGCCGAAGCTCCTCACGTCGACCCGCAACAGCGTCTTGTCCTGGAGGAGAGCTGGCACTGCGTGGAGGATGCGGCCATTCCCACGGCCGAGCTGCGCGCCGCCCGTACCGCCGTCGTCATCAGCGCCGCGTCGCGCGACCACCTCCTCGGGCCGGTCGATTGGGACCACGTCACCGAACGCTCGACCTTCGGCGGGTCCGACTACATGCTGGCCAGCCGCGTCGCCCACCAGCTCGGGCTCGATGGTCCCTGCTTCTCCGTCGACGCGGCGTGCGCGGGCAGCGCGACCGCCATTCACCTCGGCGGTCGTCTGATCCACGCCGGGGAGGCGGACTTCGCCCTGGTCGGCGGGGTGAACCTCAACTTGAATCCCTGGCGATACCTGTCGTACTCGCAGGCTCGCATGCTCAGCCCCACGGGCCGGTGTCACACGTTCTCCACCGACGCGGACGGGTTCGTCGACTGCGACGGCGTCGTGACCCTGCTCCTCCGGCCCCTGGACGACGCCCTTGCCGCTGGGGACCACGTCCACGGCGTCATCATCGGGTCGGCGGTCAACAACGCCGGACCGCGCCGCTCGATCACGAGCCCGACAGTCGCGGCCCAGGCCACCGTCGTCGCCGAGGCGCTCGCCTCCGGCGGCATCGATCCCGCGTCCGTCGACCTGCTGCTCGCGCACGGCACGGGGACCCCGTTGGGCGACCCCATCGAAGTCTCTGCTGCTCGCCGCGCCTACGCCGTGGAGCGCGAGCGCCCCCTGCGGCTCTCCTCGGTCAAGGCCCACGTCGGGCACGGCGAGTCGGCCGCCGGGGCGACCGGCGTCGTCGGAGCGCTCGGGCTGATCGGCGCGCGCACCTTCCCCGCGTACCCGATCGCCGCCGACCCCAACCCGCTGCTCGTCCTCGACGACCGGGTCACGCTCGTCGAGGACGATCCCGAGGAGTGGCCGGAGCCTGCGGGCGCGCCTCGCCGTGCCGCCGTGAGTTCCTTCGGTGCCGGAGGGTCCAACAGCCACATCGTCGTCGAGGACGCGCCTTCGCCGCGAGTCGGCGCAGCCACGATGCCGGAGGAGGGCCTGCCCGCCCTGCTGTCCGCCCGCGAGCCCGCGGCACTCGAGGCGCTCTGCGCCGCCTGGCGCGAGTACGCGCAGGGCCTGTCGGCAGAGGACCTACCGGACAGCCTCTCGACGTTGGCGACCGGCCGCGACGAGATGGCCGTACGATGCGGTGGCGTCGTCCACGATGTCGCCGGCCTCGAGCGGGTGCTCACCCCGACGGGTGGGCAGCCGGCCGTCACCGCGGTCCGGACGGGCCCCAGGCCCGCTACCGTCGACGACGCGAGCATGGACGCCCTGATCGGCCACGATCACCCTCTCGCGCTGGCCTGTCGCTCGACCGGTGACGAGGAAGACCGCCGTCTTCTCGCCCAGTGCGCCGTGACGATGGCCCTGCTCGCGCACCTTCCCGCAGCCATCCCGCTCGTCGCGGCCGAGGACGGTGTGCGAGCGGCGCTTGTCGCCACCGGGATGCTCGACGCGGAGAAGGCCCTCGACCCGAACCCGACGGGACTCCGCCCGCCGATGCGGACGGTGCGGCTGGCCGGGGCCCCGTCCTGGACCGACCCCTACACGGTCACGGCTGCCGAGCTGCGCCATCTGCAGGGCGCGATGGCGAGCGAGCCGGAGGTGCTGCACGCGGAGATCGACACGGCCTTGCGCCATGCCGAGGTCAACCCGTCCGTCCGTCGCGACCTAGAGGCATGGGGGCGCGCCCTGGCGGAGGCGCAACTGCCCTCGGTGGCCGAGCATCTCGACCGCGGCGCCGACGAGGCCGGCCTGCACGCGGCTGCTGTGGCCGCTCGCGTCGTGCTCGCCTCGCTGGAGCATCGCTGGGGCATCGACGGCACGGCAGGCGCCGACGACACGGCTCTGGCCGCGTACGGGGATCTTCTCCGCGACGCGGGCGTCTCGCCGGAGGCTGCCGTCGCGCTCCTCACCGGCGACTCCGTCGTCCCGATCTCCCTCCGGAGCCCCCTGTCCGCCCGACGCCTCCTCGACCGTCGCGCGGAAGAGGCGGCAGGGGTCGCCCTGCAGGATCTCGCGGCGGAGACGGAGCCGCCCGCGCCGGACGAGCTCGTCGTCGCCGCGCACGCCACCCGCGGAGCCGTGCAGGAGGCGCTCGTCCGCGTCTGGCTGGGCGGCGGCGACATCGACTGGGCCGCCTGGCTGCCACCGCATCGCCGCGTGTCCCTCCCGACGTATCCATTCCAGCGCAAGGAGTACCGGTTGCGGCCCCCCGCTCGCCGGGACGGTTCCGCCCCCGCGGCGGAGCTGTCGTGGGCGGAGGTCGAGTGGGAGGCGACCGCGGGGGGTGATGCGCCTCGGCGCGTCCTGGCCGTGGGAGACGACATCGCGGCCGCGCTCGACGGTGTGGACGGCATCACGACGGCACCCGCCTGGACTTCTCGGGGCGACTGGGCGACGTGGTTGCAGGACGCGCGTGACGCCGACGAGCTGCCCGACGTGGTCCTCGTCTCCGGACTGGCCGACGGCGGCGAGCGCTGGGAGTCCGACGCCGTCGGGACCTTCCGCGCCCTGCTGCAGGCAGCGCTGACGAGCGTGCCCCACCACGTGATGCGCGTCGTGCTCCTGACGGCGCCGGACGCCGCGGCAGACGTCTCCTGCGGCCGGGCGCTACCGCCGGGCCTCGCCCGCGAGTCCTCGCGGCTGAGCGCCACGTACCTCAAAGTCTCCGGGGACCTGGCGGAGGCGGCCCTGTCCGAGATCCGCGCGACCGATCACGCGCCCCGGGCGCGGTACCGCCACGGAGTGCGCGAGGCCGCCCGGATCCGCCGCCGCCTGGCCGGTGGCCGACTGGGCACCCCCCGGCGCACCGGGGTCGTCCTCGTGAGTGGTGGTCGAGGCCGCGTCGGCGACGCACTCGCCCGCTGGCTGGCCCGGCAGGGGATGACCGCCGTCACGCTCGGCCGCACCCCGGCCGCCGCTCCGGACGAGCTCCTCGGCCGGGGTCGTCTCGTGCACCGTACGGCGGATGTCACGCGCGTCGACGAGTTGGCCGAGGTCGTCGACCGCCTTCGGTCCGAGTACGGGCCGATCACGGGCGTCGTGCACGCGGCGGCCGTCGTCGAGGACCGCCTGCTGCGCAACCTGGATGAGGCCGCCCTCGCCGCGACGGCCCACGCCAAGGTGGGGGGAGCACGCCACCTCGACGAGGTGACCGCCGCGGACGCCCTCGACTTCTTCGTGGTCTGCTCGTCCATCGCCACGACCGTCGGCAACCTCGGGCAATGCGGGTACGCCTTGGCCAACGCGTGGCTCGACGCGTTCGCCGAGCAGCGCGACCGGGCCGTGGCCGCAGGCTCCCGGTCCGGGAGGAGCCGTTCCATCCAATGGTCCTGGTGGGACGGCGGTGACCTGTCGCTGGACCCGGACCACCCCTCCGTACGCTCCGGTGCTCTCGTCCCGATGCCTGACGTCGTCGGTGCCGATGTCTTCGAGCACGCCCTCGCCGGCGGCGCGGCGGTCTGTCGACCTGTCTTCGGCCGGCCGGCCGCGTGGGAATCGCTCTTCGATCTGTATCAGGGCGCCGTTGCGGCGGCCGATCCCGGCGCCGACCCCGCCGTCACGGCGGCCGACATCGAGCCCGCCGCGGCGGCAGAGGCGTACGTCCGGGTCGCCCTCGGCGACGTCCTCGGCGTCGAGCCCGACGAGCTCGACCTCGGAGAGAGCCTCGATTCGTACGGCTTGGACTCCATCGCCGTCACGCGCTTCAACCACCGGCTGAGCGAGGACGTCGGCTGCACCGAGGTCACCCTCCTCTACGAGGCCCAGCACATCGGTGACATCGTCGAGCGTCTCGCGGCAGGCTACGGCGACGGGGTTCGCCGGTGGGCCGCGTCCGCTGCCACCACGCCCGATGCTCCCGTCGCCGCCGCTCCCTCCGTCGCCGGATCAGCCGAGCCTGCGGCCGCTCGCCCCGCGAGCCCCGCCCCCCAGGAGCGGGCACTCTCGGTGACCGGCCTCGCCGTACGGCTGCCGCACGCCGACGACCTGGAGGCCTTGAGCAGCCTCGTCGAGGGCGAGGTGACGGCCATCGCCCCGGTGACGCGCTTCGTCGTGCCGGAACGCACCTCGACGACGCCCTCCGGCACCCATCCCACGTCGTGCCCGACGGGCGGGTTCCTCGAGGACGTGGAGGAGTTCGACTCCCAGTTCTTCGCGATGTCGCCGCTCGAGGCCCAGGTCACCGACCCGCAGGAACGGCTGCTGCTCCAGAACGCGTGGCACGCGCTCGAGGACGCGGGCCTCCCGCCGGGCCGCTTCGGAACCCCCGGCGGCATCGGGCGCGATCGCGTCGGGGTCTTCGTCGGGGCGACCTCGCACACCTTCTCGCTCTGGGGGCCGGCCTACTGGGGCGCCGACGCGCAGGTCTTCCCGACGTCCATGGGGTGGTCGCTCGCCAACCGCCTCTCGTACGTCCTCGACCTGCACGGCCCCAGCGAGACCGTCGACACGGCGTGCTCCTCGAGCCTCGTCGCCCTGCACCATGCGGCCCGGTCCTTGCGCTCCGGGGAGTGCGATGTCGCCCTCGTCGCCGGCGTCAACCTCTATCTCCACCCGGGCAAGTACGACTACCTCGCGCACAAGGAGATGGTCTCGCCGAAGGGGCGCTGCCGCCCCTTCGGCGAGGGCGCCGACGGGTTCGTCCCCGGCGAGGGTGTCGTCTGCCTCGTGCTCCGCCGCGAGGACGACGCCCAGGCGGACGCCGATCGGGTCCGCGCCCGCGTGCTCGGCACCGCGGTGAACCACGGGGGCAAGGTGTCGGGGTTCACCGTCCCGAACCCGAGGGCACAGGCCGCGGTCATCCGCGCCGCGCTCGCGGACGCCGGTCTTCCGCCCGCTGCCGTGTCGTACGTCGAGGCCCACGGCACGGGTACGTCGCTCGGCGACCCCGTCGAGGCACGCGGCCTGGCCGAGGTCTTCGGAGGGACGCCGCCGGCTGTCGGTGCCGTCAAGGGGCACATCGGCCACCTCGAAGGCGCCGCGGGCCTCGTAGGTCTGGCGAAGATCGTCACCCAGTTCGAGACAGGCCGGATCGCGGCGACGCTCGGCAGCACCCCCCTGAACCCTGCCGTCCGAGCCGCCTACCGAGAGATCGACGTCGTCACCGAGCCCCGCCCGTGGGTGCCGGCTGCCGGCTTCGGGCTCGTTGCGGGCGTGAGCAGTTTCGGCGCGGGAGGCGTGAACGCCCACGTCGTCTTGGCGGTTCCGGACTCGGCTGCGCACGCGTCCGCGCCGCGGCCGACCCGCGAAGAGGTGGTCGTCCCGTTGTCGGCGGCGAGCGAGGAGTCGCTGCGCGACCTCGCGGGCGCACTCGCCGCGTGGGTCGACCGCCACACCCCGGACCTGGGCCACCTCGCCGAGCATCTGCGTGCCCACCGAGAGGAACTCACCTGTCGCGCCGCGATCGTCACCGCGGACCCGGTGACGCTGGTGACCGCCCTGCGCGCACTGGCTGCGGACTCCGGCCACCCGGCCCTGGTGACAGGACGCGTCCGCCGCCGCGCTGTCGCCGCCGAGCCCGACCCCGGCCTCCGTGGGCTCGCCTCCGCCTGGGTCGTCGGCGGGAGCGACCTGCCTGACCACGGTGCCGTCGCGCCGTTGGACACGCCGCTCTACCCGTTCGCCCGGGAACGCCACGTCCTGCCCCCCGTCCCGGCCCCGGCGGGCGGATCCACGCCGGCGCCGGTGCTCTCGGCGACTGCCGAATGGACGACGTCTCTCGACCCGGAGGATCCCACCCTCGACGACCACAGGGTCTTCACACGCCGCATCATGCCGGCGGCGGGCATCATCGAGCTGGTCCGTCGGGCCGCGGCGGAGTGCGGGCTGCCGGTGTCGCAACTCACGAAGACGGCGTTCGAGGTGCCGTTGCTCGTCGAGGAGCACCTGCCGGTGCGCGTGGTCTTCACGGCTGCGGGGGAGGGCTGGGACGTCCGCGTGGAGTCGCCGGCGGGCCCGGACGCGGCCGCGACCGTGTACGCGACCGCCCAGGCCCACGCGGGCGCCGGGCCGCTGCGGGGCGCGCCTGCCGAACTCGGCGGCGACGAGGTCGACCCCCACACGATCTACGCGGCCCTGCGCGAGCTCGGCCTCGACCTCGGGCGCCCGTACCGGCAGATCCGCCGCGTCCGCCGCGAGGGGGACGTCGTCGAAGCGCTGGTCGCCGCGGTCGAGCACAACCCGGCCACCTGGTGGCCCGCGACGGCCCTGGATGCGTGTTTCCAGGCGTCGAGCCTCTTCGACACGTCAGGGGACCTCCTTCTGCCCTTCCTGGTCGAATCGATCACGGTCGGGCAGCCGTGCGAGGGACCGCTGCGCAGCAGGGTGACCCTGCGCGCACAGGTCAAGAACGCTCGGAAGATCGACATCGACGTGTGGACGGAGAGCGGGGACCCCGTGATCCGGTTGGAAGGCTTCTGGGTGCGGTTGCTCACCCAGGACGCCGTCGCCCCCGCCCACTCCCTGCAGCGGCTCGTCCCGTCGTGGTCGCCGGTGACCGCCGACGCGAGCGCCGTCCTCGACCGCGTGGTCCTGGTCGCCGAGCCGGGCACGGGCCTGGAGACGCAGCTGGGTGCCACCGACCTTCGGACGGTGCCCTGGACGACGGAGTGGCAGGCCCCCGTCGCAGCCCAGCTCGATGGCGCGGAGCGCGCGGCCGTCGTCCTCGTCCCGCCCGTGGGCCTGGGGCAGGACGAGCTGGCGGACCTCGGGCCGCGGATCACGAGGCAGCTGCCGGCCGGGGCGTCGGTGCGCGTCCTCGTCGTGGAGCGTGCCGCAGCCCCCAGCCCGGCCGCTCGCGGCCTCGCGGCTCTGTTGCGCACCGCCTCGGACGAGATCAGCCGTCTGTCCGCCGCCGTCATCGCGTGGGACGGAGCCAGCCCGCAAGCCCTCGGCGCCGCCCTCGCCGGGCGGGTCAGCGGGCTGCTGCGTGCGGGCACCGAACCGGAAGCCCTCGGGTGGGGACGTGCGGCCGGCGAACCGGGGGAGAGTGCGCTGCGCCGACGGGGCACGTACCTCGTCACGGGCGGCCACCGCGGAATCGGGCTCGCCTTGTCCCGGTGGCTCGTGGACCACTGGGAGGCCTCCGTCGTCGTCCTCGGCCGCTCCCCGGACGGGCTCGAGCGCAGTGGGCTGGACCCTCGCCGGGTGCAGTACGTCCGGGGCGACGCCACCGACGCCTCGGACGTCCGGTCGGCCGTCGCCGCGGCGAACTCCGTCGGGACCGGACTCTTAGGGGTCTTCCACGTCGCGGGCGTCCTCCAGGACGAGGCGGCCCTCCGCCTCACGGATGCCGCGATCGAGGCCGTCCGGGCGCCGAAGATCACGGGCTGGCGGGTCCTTCGCGACGAGACTCGGCATCTCGACCTCGACCTCTTCTGCGTCTACTCGTCGCTGGCCGGCGCGATCCCGAGCACCTACCAGGGCGCGTACGGTCAGGCCAACGCCTGGCTCGACGGCTTGGTGGCCGAGCAGTCCGGCGGGCGCACCCGCATGCTCTCGGTCCTGTGGCCCTTCTGGGCCGAGGGCGGGATGCGGATGCCCGAGTCGGCGGCGGAGCGGCTCACCGAGCGGTTCGGGCTGACGCCGATCGGCACCGAGGACGGTCTCGCCGCCCTCGACGCGGCGCTCCGGTACGACGACCCCGTCGTGGCCGTCGTTCCGGGCGGCGCCGTCGCAGCTCTCGTGGCACCCGCGGCCCGCGCCGACCAGGCTGCGTGCCCCCCCGCCGCCGACGACGGGACGGAGGGGGTCGACGTGGGTGCGGCTGTCCGCGACTTCCTGCGCGGGCAGGTGCACGAGTTGTCCGGGGTGGCTGTCGAGAAGATCCGGCTCGATGCCGACATCGCCGACTACGGCCTCGACTCCCTCGCGTTCTCCCGCCTGGCCGAGGCCTGCAACGCCACCCTCGGCAGCGACATCACACCTGCGACGATGTTCGAGTTCGCCACCGTCGCCGAGCTCGCCGACCATCTCGTCGCCGAGTACGCCGAGCCGCTCGCCGCCTGGGCGGGCGCGACCGCCCGCCTCACCGCACCCACCCCCGAGCCGGCACCGTCGGTCGTGCGGGTCGACCACACCCGCGCGGACGTCCCCGTCGCCCCGCTGCTTCGTGGGGGGGACGAGGTCGTGGAACGGATCCCCGCCACGGCCGACGAAGCGTACGCGATCGTCGGGATGGCAGGCGTGGCACCAGGTTCGCCGTCCTTGGCCGACCTGTGGGCACACCTGCGCGACGGCGACGACCTCATCGAGGAGATCCCGTCGGACCGGTGGGACTGGCGCGAGGTCTACGACCCCGAGATGGCTCGGCCCGGGACGACCAACAGCCGGTGGGGAGGCTTCCTTCCCGACGTCCGACGTTTCGACCACGCCTTCTTCGGCATCTCCCCGCGCGAGGCCGCGCTCATGGACCCTCAGCAGAGGCTGTTCCTGGAGACGGCCTATCGGGCGGTGGAGGACGCCGGCCACAGCCCCTCGTCCCTCGCCGGGAGCCGTACGGGCGTCTTCGTCGGGGCGGCCTCGCACGACTACTTCGAGCTCGTCCGCGACTCGAAGCTGCCGATCGAGGCCTACAGCACGACCGGGATGTTCCACTCGCTGACCGCCAACCGCGTCTCCTACCAGCTCAACCTGCACGGCCCGAGCTTCCCGGTCGACGCGGCGTGCTCCAGCTCCCTCGTCGCGCTGCACACGGCCCTCGAGGCGATGCGCTCGGGCGCCTGCGATGCCGCGCTCGTCGGTGGGGCCAACCTCCTCATCTCCCCGACCGTCTACGTCTCCTTCTCCCGCGCCGGGATGCTGAGCCCGACGGGCCGGTGCCGGACCTTCGACGCCGCCGCCGACGGGTACGTTCGCGGCGAAGGGATCGGCGCCGTCCTGGTGCGCCCGCTCGCCGCCGCGAGAGCGGACGGGGACCACGTCTACGCCGTCATCCGCGGATCGGCCGTCAACCACGGCGGCAAGGTCAACACGCTCACCACCCCCAACCCGCGGGCCCAGGCCGACCTCATCGTGCGGGCCCACGAGGAAGCCGGCATCGCTGTCACCGATCTCGACTATGTCGAGATGCACGGGACCGGCACTCCGCTCGGGGATCCCATCGAGGTCAACGGGCTCGCCTCCGCGCTCCGCCGGCTCCGGGCCGACCAGGGCGAGGAGGAGCCCCACGAGGTGGTCATCGGCTCGGTGAAGTCGGTGCTCGGCCACGCCGAGGCCGCCGCCGGGATGATGGGCCTCTTCAAGGTGCTGCTCTCGCTGCGCCACGAGATCATCCCGGGCAACCTGCACGTGGAGCACGTGAACGAGCAGATCCGGCTCGCCGGCACCGGTCTGGTCATCGCCGACACCGCCCGGCCGTGGCCCACGCGGCCGGGGCACCGGCGCACGGCCGGTCTCAGCTCCTTCGGCTTCGGCGGGATCAACGCCCACGTCGTCCTCCAGGAGCCCAGCCCGGTCCCGGACGAGGTGCAGCGCCCCGTCGGTCCATACGTGATCCCCCTCTCCGGCAAGACCCCCGGAGCGCTGGCGCGCCGGGTGGACGACCTGGCCGAGGCGCTCCGGGTCTCCGGGTCCGGGACGAGCGAGCTCCGCGACCGCCTCGCGGGCATCGCGGCCGCCGACCTCGGCTGCCGCCCCGAGGAGGTGCCAGTCGAGGAGAGCTGGGCCGGCCTCGGCCTGACCCCCGTCGGCCACGCCGCCGTCGAGATCGCGCTGCGCGACGCCGCCGGCACCGCGGATCGACTCGTGGACCTGGTCGACGACGGCCCCCATCCGTACGACGTGGGCTTCACCCTCGCGCTCGGACGCGACCACCACACCCACCGCGCGGTCTTCGTCGTCGCCGACCTCGCCGAGCTGGTGGCGGCCCTCGACGCGCAGTCGTCCGGCAGGCCGCACGCCGCGATCGTCACCCCCGACACCGAGCCCCCGGGCGGCGTGGCGGGGCGCTTCGCCCAGGCCTGGCTCGCGGGCGAGGACGTCGACTGGGAGACGAGCTATCCGGTGACCGGCCGGCGGTTGGCTCTCCCGACCTATCCGTTCGGCGGTCGGGAACACTGGTTCACGACGCTGCTCGAGGGGACGCCGGAGCCCGCTCGGCCCGAACCGGTCGCTCCGGTCCGCCCCGCCGCCCCACGCAGCCGGCGCGTGCCGGTGCGAGCTGAGGACCCGGTGGTGCGGGACCACCGCGTCTCGGGCGTCCCCACCGTGCCCGGCGTGGTCCACCTGGCCCTTGCCGCGTCGCTCCTCGAGGACGGTGAGGTGCTGACCGACGTGACCTGGTCGGCCGCGGCGAGCATCCCGGTCGAGGGCCTCGACCTCATGGTCACCCGGGCGACAGAGGTGGACGGGGACGTGGTGCGCATCCAGGCGGACGACGGCTCGACCTTCTGCACGCTCCGCGTCGGCGCCGGCGGTCCGCCCGCCTCCGCAGTCGACCTCGCCGCCGCGCGGACGCGCTGCGGAAGCGTCATCGACGGGCCGGACCTCTACGCGACCCGCGCCGCGGCCGGGCTCGACTACCGGTCCGGCTATCGGGCGATCGCTCGCCTGCACCTCGGCCCCGACATCGCCCTCGCCGAGCTGATGCCGCCCGGCCCGGGCACGTCGTACGAGGGCGTCCACCCCGGTCTCCTCGACGCCGCACTCCAGACCGTCGCGGGCCTCGACCCGGCGCCAGAGGCGGGCGCGGCCCCCGTCGTACCGTTCGTGCTCGACCGTGCCGAGCTGACCGGCGACACCGCGGAGGCTGCGTACGCCCTCGCCACGCGGTACGAGGGGCAGATCACCGCCCAGCTGCTCACCGCCTCCGGTGCGCCCGTCGCCCGGTTCGAAGGCCTGCGGAGCAGGCAGATGGCGCCGCGGCGCCCCGCCCCGCACGTCCTGCGCCCCGAGTGGGCCCTCGAACCGCTCCCGCTCGCGACGCCCGCTGCGGGACCTGTCGTGCTCGTCCGGACGACGGACGACCTCGGCGTGGAGGCGCTGCTGCGGGCCCGCGGCGAGTGCCGTACGTTCCCGGTCGGCGGAACCGAGCTGCCGGCCGACATGACGGATCTGTGGCTCGCGTTGACGTGCCCCGAGGTGGGTGACGCCGAGCGCTGCTGCCTCGACGCATTCACAACCCTGCAGGCCGCGGCGGTGACCGGGTGCCTCGACGCCTGTACCTCCGTCACCGCCGCGCTGGGGCAGGCCCTTTCGGTGGACTCGGGGACCGCCGGTCAGCCCGGTGTCGCCGGGGTCCTCGGGCTGCTTCGCTCCCTGGCGCGCGAGTTCCCGCACCTCACAGTCCGGGCCGTGGTGCTCGCCGACCGTGGCGGGCCGGATCTCCTCGCCCGGCTTGCGGCGGAGCCGCCGATGCAGCCGGGGCGCGAGGTCGTCTACGACGGGAGCCGGCGCTTCGTACGGGCCCTGCGGCACGTCACGCTGCCCGCCGGGGGGGTCACCCCGCCCGTGGAGGCCGGGGGTAGCTATCTCGTCGTCGGTGCCGGCGGCATCGGTCGGGAGATCGCCCGAGACATCGCCGACCGTGGCGGACGGGTGACGCTCACCGGCCGTCGGCCTCGTGACCGGGTTACACTGCCCACGGTGCAGGGCTCCGGCACGGTGCGCTACGTGTCCGTGGACGTCGCCGACGCCCCCGCGATGCGCCGACTCGTCGGGGATCTGCAGGACGCCGGCGGCCTGCGGGGCGTCGTGGTCGCGCCGATGGTCCTCGACGACGCCGCCGTCCGCAATCTCGACCGAGAGCGCGTCCGCGCCGTGCTGCGTCCGAAGGTCGCCGGCACCGTCGCTCTGCTCGACGCCCTCGCGGACGACACGCTCGACTTCGTCGCCGTCATGTCGTCGGTCCAGTCCTTCACGGGCGCTGCCGGCCAGTCGGCCTACGCCATGGCGAGCACTGCGGCAGACGCACTCTGGCTCAATGCCCGCCGCCGGTACGGGCTGCCCGTCACGCTGCTCGGCTGGGGCCCGTGGGCAGGCGTCGGGGCAGTGTCGTCCGCCGACCAGCAGGCGAGCCTCGAGAAGCGCGGCTGGTACGGGTTCGACGTCGCCGAGGGTCTCGACCTGCTGTGGCGGGCTGTGGCGACGGGCGTGGGGCACCTCGTACCCGTCGTGTGCTCCGAGGAAGTCCTCCGGGCCGACCTCGCCCCCCGAGACGAGGCTCCCCTGACGATGAGAACCCTGGGCGTCACCGGTCTCACCGCCGGCGCTCACGCCGCCCTCGAGGCGGAGATCGCCGAGCGTGCCCGCGCCCTGCTGGACTCGACCCCGGCCGCCGGGACGAGCGACCGACGCCGCTACGTGGCTGCCCTGACCGCCCTGGCCCGCGGTGCCCGCCCCCCGGCCGTCACGCACGGTGACCGGCAGCCGCTCGCCGCCCGCGAGGCCCTGGCCGGCCATGTCCTCGCCGAGCTCCCGTCGTGGCTCACGGGGGAGGCCACCGCCCACGACGTGCTCTTCGGCACGGATGCGGGGGCACGGCTCACGGCGTTCTACCGGAGCGACCCCTTCGGCGAGGTCGCCAACGAAGTCATCTGCGCGTCGGCCGTCGCCCTCGGTGCGGCAACCAACGCCGACGGGGCTCGGCTGCGCGTGCTCGAGGTCGGTGCCGGCACGGGCAGCACGACCATTCCCCTCGTCGCGGCGCTGCGTCGGGCCGGCATCGACTTCCACTACACCGCGACGGATCTCGCCCAGAGCCTGCTCGACTCTGCGCGAGCCGTCGTCGGTGACGAGCACATGACGTACGTCGTCGCCGACCTGCAGTCGTTGCCGGCCGGCGAGACGTACGACCTGGTCGTCGCGGGCAACGTCCTGCACGTGCTGGACGACCTCCCCGAGACCCTCGCCCGCCTCGCCCGCTCCGTGGCGGACGGGGGGCGGCTGGTTGTGAGCGAGCTCGTGACCACGTCGGTGTTCCACAACCTCGTCTTCGGGTTGTTCGACGGCTGGTGGACGAGCGATCCTCGCGGGCTCCGCCTTCCCGGTAGCCCGCTGCTCGACGTCGACGGCTGGCTCGGGGTCATCGCTGCGGGCGGTCTCGTCGCCACGAGCGTCGAGACCGTGGGCCACGAGGGGGGCGCCGCATACCAGAGCGTGATCACCATGACGAAGGGAGCGCAGATGGAGTCCCCTGACGCCCGCGAGATCCGGCGGTCCGTCCTGCCCACGGCACCCGCCGCGGTCGGGCGCGTGACGGCCGCGTCGGCCCCGACCTCGTCGTCGGCTGTGGCCGTCGACCGTGCGGCCGTACAGGACGCCGTCGTCGGCGTCGTCGCGCGGGTCCTCGCGAGCACGGCGGCCGAGGTCGACGTCGACGCGTCGTTCAGCTCTTTCGGCGTCGACTCCATCGTCAGCGTGGACCTCGTCCGTGCGCTCGGCACGGCACTCGGGCTGAAGCTCAAGACGATCGTCGTCTTCGACCACCCGAGCGTCGCCGCGCTGGTCGACCACCTCGTCACCGCGTACGACCTCTCGGGGACGTTCCCCGCATCGGCGCCGGTCGCTCCGACGGCCGGGGCCCCGGCCCCGGCGGGGGCCGCGCCGGGGTGGTCGACGGCCTCGGCGAAGCCCCCGGCTCCCATCCCGGTCGCGAGCCGCGAGTTGGCGCCGGAGGAACCACGCGCGGCCGCGGCCGTCTCGGGGCAGATCCCGCCGGCGACCATGTGGTCCGCGGCGGACGAGCTGCGCGGTGCGACGAGGGCGCTTGCCGTGGTCTTCGACCGTCCGACGGCGCAGCCGGAACCGGCGCTTCGGGAGGTCGCGGTAGGCCCGCCCGGACCTGGTGAAGTCGAACTCGCCGTGACGGCGTTCCCGCTCAACTTCTCCGATCGCTTGGTGGCGCGCGGGATCTATCCCTTCATGCCCGACTTCCCCGTCGTCCCCGGCGTCGAGGTCGCGGGGCGGGTCAGCCGCCTCGGCCCCGGTGTGACCGGTCTGCGCGTCGGCGACCGGGTCGTCGCCCCCACCCGCCCGGAGATGGGTGGCCAGGCGACGGCAGTCCTCGTGGAGGCGACCTTCTGCGCACGAATCCCCGACGGCGTCGACGACGTGACGGCCTGCGGCACGGCGGCGCCGTACCTGGCCATGTGGGCCGCTCTGAGGGCTGCGCGTGCTCAGGCGGGGGAGAGCGTGCTCGTGAGCGGCGCCATGGGCACGAACGGGCTCATGCTCACGCGGCTGGCCGAGGCCCGGGGCCTTCGGGTCATCGGGGCCGTCGGCTCCGAGGAGAAGGTTCGGCGGCTGCGCGAGCAGGGGCGGACGGGAGTTCGCTACGACCGCGGGGATCTCCGCGACGCGGTGCTCGCCGCGACCGACGGTCGGGGTGTCGACATCGTGGTCGACCTCATCGGCGGCCAGGTCATCCCAGCCGGGATGTCGGCGCTCGCGCCGGGCGGACGCTTCGTCGAGGCGGCCGTGCTGGGCCTGCAGACGGCCGCACCGCTGGACGTGAGCATGTTCACGCACAACCAGGAATTCATCTCGCTGAACGGGAAGAAGCTCTTCCTCGACCATCCCGAACTTCGTGCCGAGGCCCTTGCGGCGCTGACCGCGGACCTCGCCGCGGGCGGGATCGCCCCACCGATCGCGCACCGTCTCGAGCTGTCCCGGATCGAGGAGGCCTACCGGCTGCGGGACGACAGGTCGCTCGTCGGCCGCGTCGTCGTGGTGACACCGGTCGTCGAGTCGCCGACCGCCCAGCGCCCGGTACGCGAGGACATCGCGATCGTGGGCCTCTCCGCCCGGTTCGCCGGGGCGGAGACCCCCGAGGACCTCTGGCGACTGCTCCATGCCGGCCAGGGCTCGGTCGGCCCCGTCCCCCCGGAGCGGTGGAGTGCGGACTGGGTCGACGCCGACCGCAGCCGCAAGGACCGGACGTACTGTGCGGCTGGGCACTTCCTCGATGATGTCGACGCCTTCGACGCGGGCTTCTTCGCCTTCTCCGGCAAGGAGGCCGCGCAGACGGACCCGCAGCAGCGGATCTTCCTCACGGAGGTCTGGCGGGCGCTGGAGCGGGCAGGCATGACACGGGCCCGCTTGACCGGCAGCCGATTCGGGGTCTTCGTCGGCGCCGGGGTGTCCGGCTACGAGAAGCGGATGGTCCAGGCGGGATCCACCCGCGAGGCGCAGTCCTTCTGGGGGAACAACGCGTCCGTCCTGGCTGCGCGCATCGCCTACCTGCTCGACCTGCGTGGTCCGACCATGGCGATCGACACGGCCTGCTCGTCGTCCCTCGTGGCCCTCCACCAGGCCTGCCGGAGCATCCACGCCGGCGAGTGCGACGGGGCGGTCGTCGGTGGCGTCTTCGTCATGTTCGACGAGCAGTACTACATCGTGGCCAGCAACGGCGGCATGCTCGCACCCGACGGCACCTGCAAAGCCTTCTCGGCTGCGGCCGACGGTTTCGGCCCGGGCGAGGGGGCCGGCGTCGTGATCCTCCGACGGCTCTCGGACGCCCTCGCCGACGGCGATCCGATTCTCGGCATCGTCAAGGGTTCGGCGATCAACCAGGACGGGCGGACCAACGGGATCACCGCGCCCAGTGGCCCCGCACAGACCGAGGTCATCCTCGCCGCCTGGGACGCGGCTGACGTCGACCCGCGTACGGTCGGTCTCGTCGAGGCGCATGGGACGGGCACCCCTCTCGGGGACCCGATCGAGGTGGATGCGCTCACCCGGGCCTTCCGCACCCGCACTCCCGATGTCGGGTTCTGCTCGATCGGTTCCCTGAAGACGAACATCGGGCATACGGCTGCAGCAGCGGGCGTGGCGGGCGTCATCAAGACGCTGCTGGCCTTCGAACACGACGAGATCCCGCCCACGCGCTTGAGCACGCCGGGCAACCCCCTCATCGAGTTCGACACGTCACCCTTCGTCACGCCCTTGGTGCCGCAGCCCTGGCCGCGTGTCCCGGGAGCGCCCCGCCGCGCGGGAGTGAGCAGCTTCGGCTTCTCCGGGACCAACGCCCACGTGGTTCTGGAGGAGCCACCCGTGCCGCCGGAGTCCGTCGCGGGCGAGGGGCCCTGGTGGTTCCCCGTCTCCGCCGACGACGACGAGATGCTCGCCGAGCGGCTCCGCGAGCTCGGTGGCTGGCTCACGACGCACCCAGAGCTGGAGGCCCGGATGGGCGATGTCGCCTTCACCCTGGCCTGCCGTCGAGATCCGCGAGAGAGCCGAGTGGCCGTCGCCGCTGCGGACCGATCAGGCCTCATCGCGGCCCTGGCGGGGGCACGACCGGGGCACGCCGACGGGCAGGCGCCCGGCGCGGAACTCGTCGCGCGGTTCGTGGCAGGCGAGGACGTCGACCTGACCGGTCTGTGGCCTCGGCCCGCACGGACGGTCCCGCTGCCGGCGCACCCGATGCGGCGCGACCGCTACTGGTTCGCGGGCGATCCCCTCTGGCCGGGCTCCGCGCCCGAAGGCAGTGCAGGCGGAACGCCCGAAGGCAGCGCAGGCGGGGCGACCGAAGGGGCCGCGCCCGGCACCCCGGCCGGTCGGCCGGCGCAGCCGGCTGCCGGCCGAGCGAGCTCCGCAGCGGCTCCCACGGCCGCTCAGACCGACGAAGAACGCCTCGGCGCGATCATCGACGGCTTCCTGGCCGGCGACTTCAGTGCTGACGACCTCATCGACACGACTGGGGAATGGCATGTCTGAGCCGACACGAGAGAGCGTCCGCCAGAAGCTCGTCGAGATGCAGACGGCCGGTGCTGATCACCAGGAGGTCCTGGCCTACCTCCAGCGGGTGAAGGAGCGGAGTGGGCACCTGTCGCCGGAGCAACAGCCCACCGCCGCCGACCCTGTGGCCGCGGTGGTCGAGCTCGTTCGCCGGCTCATCGCGGACCACACGGGGACTCCGCTCGAGCGTGTCCGACCGGATCAGCGTCTCGACCGGATCGGCTTCGACTCCGTGATGGCCCTCGAGGTCGTGCGGGGCCTCCGGCCGCACTTCGGCGAGGTCGGCATGGGGCTGCTCTTCGACTCCGAGACGCCGAGGGGCATGGCCGAACGTCTCGTCCGAGACCACCCGGAACGCGCCGCAGCGCTGGTCGACTCGGACCGAAACACGGGGACGGCACCGGCCACGCCGACCGGAACGGCCACCCCCGAGGAGCCGTCGCCGGCCGGGCCCACGGATGAGCGGACCCGCGAGGCGGACCGGTCGCACCGGCCCGACGGATCGCCCGCCGGCCGGGCCAGCGTCGTCGGCCTCGCGGGACGCTTCCCCGGAGCAGGCTCGGTGGCGGAGTTCTGGGACGTCCTCGCGAGTGGACGCGACTGCGTCGGCCCCGTGCCGGCCGACCGGTGGGACCACGAGGCGTACGCGGCGTCCGCCCCCGGCCGCCCCGGAACGAGCTACCTGACGCGGGGGGCCTTCCTCGACCACCCCGACGCTTTCGACGCCGACTTCTTCGCGATCTCCCCGAAGCAGGCACGGTTCATGGACCCGCAGGAGCGGTTGCTGCTCCAGGAGACCTGGCACGCCTTGGAGGACGCCGGGATCCCGACGACGGCGCTCGCCGGTCGCCCCGTAGGGGTCTACGTCGGGGTGATGTACGCCGACTACGGGGAGTGGGCTCACCGGGCCGAAGGCATCGACTACCTCGCGTCCTCGCACGCGTCGATCGCCAACCGGATCTCGTACACCTACGACCTGCGCGGTCCCAGCATGGCCGTCGACACGATGTGTTCCTCGTCGCTCACGGCTCTGGATCTCGCCTGCACGGCGCTGGCGAGCGGGGAGATCGACGTCGCGATCGTCGCCGGCGTGAACCTGACGACCCATCCGCGGAAGTTCGTCGACCTCAGCCAGGGGCGCTTCGCGTCGGCGAGCGGCGCCTGCCGAGCCTTCGGGGAGGGTGCCGATGGGTATGTCCCCGGCGAAGCGGTCGTCGTGGCCGTCCTCACCCGGCCCGAGGTGGGCGACCGCGACGGGCTGCGGCCCTGGGGCCACATCGACGGCATCGCGATCGGTCACGGCGGGCGCACGACCGGCTACAGCGCGCCCAACCCCTCGGACCAGGAAGCCGTCATCCGCCGGGCTCAGGAACGGGCAGGGGTACGGCCGGGTGACGTGTCGTACATCGAGGCGCACGGCACCGGCACGTCCCTCGGCGACCCCATCGAGGTCGACGCGCTCGCGCGGGTCTTCGGCGACGCCGAACCGCGCTCGACCCCGTGCGCCATCGGCTCGGTCAAGTCGAACGTCGGTCACTGCGAGGCCGCGGCCGGGCTTGTCGGTCTCACCAAGGTGCTGCTCCAGCTGCGGCACGACACCCTCGCCCCGTCGCTGCACGCGGAGCAGCTCAACCCGCGGCTCGCGCTCGGCGACCGGCTGACGATCCAGCGGTCGAAAGCGCCGTGGGCCGCAGGACGTCCCCGCCACGCCGGCCTGTCCTCTTTCGGCGCGGGGGGCTCCAGCGCGCACGTCGTCGTCACCGAGGCGCTGCCCGGGCGGGCGCCCTCCGCCGCGGCTCCGGAGGCGCGCAGGCCCCGGGCCTTCGCCGTCTCCGCCTCGACCTCGGAGGCTCTCCGTACGCAGCTCGTGGCCCTCGCCGACGCGGTCACGTCCGTGGCTGCGAGTTCCCAGGATGTGGCCTACACCCTCGCCCACGGCCGGACCCGGCTCGACGTCCGGACGGTCCTGCTCGCCGCGGATCTGTCGGAACTCGCTGCGCTCGCCCGCGCTACGGCGTCTGCGGCCGACCCCTCGGGCATGCACGGAACGGGCTCTCCGGACCTCTCCGCTGTCGCCGCCGCGTGGTGCCGCGGCGAGGAGGTCGACCTCCTCGGGGGCGCGACCGGCCGGCTCGTCGAGCTGCCTGGCTACACGTTTGCGACCACGTCGTACTGGCACCGTCCCCTCGCGGGGGACGACACCGCTCGGAAGGTGGCCGTCGACGACCCCCGCCTGGCCGACCACGTCGTCGGCGGTGTGCCGGTGCTGTCCGCCGCGGCAGTGCTCGACCTGCTCGCCGACGAGCTCGGGGGACGCGGGGAGACCGTCGTGGTCGAGGACATCGTCTTCCGCGCGCCGTTGACCGGCGGCCCCGACGGGCTCAGCTTCTCCCTCCACCGCACCGGCGACTCCTTCGAGCTCCGGGACGTCGGGGGTCGCCTCTGCGTCCAAGGCCGAGGCCGGCTCGCCGGCGCCGACGGTGCGCTTCCGAACATGGCCGACGCTCCGCTCGATGTGCCCCTGACCCCGGCGTCCGAGATCTACCCGCGCTTTGCCGCGGCCGGGCTCGCCTACGGGCCGTCGTACCGGCTCCTCGAACAGGTCTCGGCCCGCGGGTCCGAGGCCTGGGGAGTGCTCGCCTCCTCTGCCGGGCGGACGGGTGTCCTGGACGCCGCACTCCAGACGATGATCGGTTTCGCCTCCGACGACCATGGTGGGCTGCCGTTCTGTCTGCGCCGGGTGGTGCTCGGACCCGACACCGTGCGCGCTCGGCGGGTGGCCGCGCACCGCGACGGCGCCTCGACCGACATCCTCCTCGCGGACGCGGAGGGGCGTACGGTGGCCTCCCTCGAGGGCGTCGTCGTCCTCGCTTCCCCGCTGCTCGCGTCGGCCCGGACCGGAATCCTGCGCGAGACCTGGGGGCCGGCCGAGACCGGCTCGGTGATGACGGCGCCGACGGTCGCGATCTGGGCCGCCGACGCCGGAACCGGCCGACTCGCCGCCGCCCTGGAGGCACACGGCGCGGCCGTACGGGCGGTCACCCCGCCCACTCTCCCCTCCGACGCCGACGTCCTCGTGGACCTGCGGTTCCTCGCCGGGCAGGGGCTGCGGGAAGCGATCACGGCGTTCGGGCCCACGATGTCCGCCCTGACCGGGCGACTCGCCGAGGGCGGCACCGCGCTGCGGCGCATCGAAGTACGACGCTGCGGCGACCCCGGCATCCGTACCGGGGCTGCCCTCGATCGCACGCTCGCCGTTGAGGACGGGCGCTATCGCGGCCGCGGCGTCCTGGTCCCGGGTGGGTCCGTGGACGTCGAGCGTCTCGCCGCCGAGGTCCTCCTCGACTCGGACTGGGGCGGCATCGTCCGTCTCGGTGACGGGAGGCGTGAGAGCCTGCACCTCTCCTTGGAACACCCGCTGCCGCAGCCCACGGAGGGGGCGGCCGGGCCCGCGGTCCGTCCCGGTGGCCGCTACCTCGTCACCGGCGCGCTCGGGGGGATCGGCCGCATGTTGTGCCGGACCCTGGCCGACCGCTACGGGGCGGACCTGACGCTTGTCGGCCGCCGCGACGCGCCCGCGGAACTCGAGGCGCTGCTGGGAGAGATCACGGCAGCAGGTGGCCGGGCCCGCTACGTCGCGGCCGATCTGGCCACCGCCGCCGGCGCCCGACAGGCGGTCGACGCAGCCCTGGCCGACGGTCCGGTCGACGGCGTCTTCCACCTCGCCGGCGTCGTCCGCGACGCACTCGCCGTGCGTAAGCGGTCCGAGGACGCCGAAGCGGTGCTCGCCGCGAAGGCGCTCTCCCTCGCCGAGGTGACGGACGCTCTCGCGGAGGCGGGTGCCGCCCCGTGGGTGATCTGCTTCGGCTCCGCGAGCGCGTACGTAGGCGTGCCCGGCCAGGTGGACTATGCCTACGCCAATGCCGCCGTCGCGGCCTGGACGGAGCAGACGGGGCTCCGCGCAGTCACGGTCGAATGGCCGTTGCTGGAGTCCGTCGGCATGGGGGTCCCGGCCGGGGTCCGCCAGCGACTCGAAGCCCACCTCGGCTGGCGCCCGATGCCGTGGACCGGTGTCGCCGATGTCCTCGCCTGGACCGCCGCCACGGACGACAAGGTCGTCCGGCCGGTCTTCGGTGACCCCGCGACGATCCGCCGGTGGTTGGAGCACTTCGCCGGGACGCCGCAGGCGGCCGCCGCCACGGGGCCGGTCCTCCACGCGCCGACCTCGGACCGGCCGGCGCCCGAGCCCAGTGGAGCCCCTGCTCCGGTGCCGGCGGCGTTCGTCGACCACCTGGCCCGGCTCATCGGCGATGAGCTGGGCCTGGCAGGGCCACTCGACGCCGACCGCTCTTTCGACCGCGTCGGGCTGGAGTCCGTCATGGTCATGAACATCACGGCAGCGCTCGACGCCGACCTGGGGTCGGTGCCCTCCACGGTGCTCTTCCAGTACCGGACCGTCCACGAGCTCGCGGACGGGCTCTGGGGCTCACACCGGGACCAGGTTCTCGCGCTCCTGGGCGACTCCGCCGCGGAGCCGGCTGCGGAGCGCGGTGGCGTTCCCGGGTCCGCGGCCCCGGCGCCGGCCAGGCCCGCGCCGGAGCCGGTCGTCGCCCCCCTGCCCCCGCCGACGCCGCCGTTCCCTGAGGACGACCCCATCGTCATCGTGGGCATCGCCGGGCGGTTCCCGAAGTCGCCCGACCTTGAAGCGCTGTGGGAGAACCTGCGAACCGGCACGGACTGTGTCGTGGAGGTCGGTGACGACCGCTGGGATCACGCGGCGCTCCTGGACGATCGCCCCGGCGTACCCGGCCGTACCTACGCCCGCTGGGCGGGCCTGCTGGACGACATCGACCTCTTCGACGCGGCCCACTTCCACATCTCGGCGCGGGAGGCGCGGGCCATGGACCCGCAGGAGCGGCTGTTCCTCGAGACGTCCTGGCACGCGCTCGAGGCCGCGGGCTTCGCCCCGGACGACCCGGCACTCGGGCGCTGCGGCGTCTACGCGGGCACCATGTACGCCCAGTACCAGATGTACGGCAGCGACCCCGCCGTCACCGAGAGCGGAGCGCTGCCTGCCTCGCAGCATGCCGCGGTCGCGAACCGCGTCTCGTACGCCCTCGACCTCACCGGCCCGTCGCTGACGGTCGACACGATGTGCTCGTCGTCCCTCACGGCACTCCATCTGGCCTGCCAGGCCCTTCGTGCCGGTGATTGCGAATCGGCGCTGGTCGGCGGAGTCAACGTCATCTCGCATCCGTACCGCTTCCTCCAGATGGCCGCAGGGCGCTTCGCGGCACGGGACGGGCGCTGTCGCAGCTTCGGAGCGGGCGGCACCGGCTACGTGCCGGGGGAGGGCGTCGGCGTGGCCCTCCTCATGCCGCTCTCGCGGGCGTGGGCGGCGGGCGCCCACGTCGAGGCGGTCATCCGGGGATCCGCCGTCAGCCACGGGGGGCGGACGAACGGCTTCACCGTGCCTTCCGTGCCCGCTCAGGCCGAGGTGATCCGTACGGCCCTGGACAAGGCCGGAATCGACGGCACGGCGATCGACTACGTCGAGGCGCACGGCACCGGGACGGAGCTGGGCGACCCCATCGAGGTCGCCGCCCTTCAGGAGGCGCTCGGGCGCCGGGACGGGCGCGCTCTGCCGGTCGGCTCCATCAAGTCCAACCTCGGTCATCTCGAGCCGGCCGCAGGCATGGCCGGGCTCGCGAAGATCATCCTGCAGATGCGCCACCGGGCTCTCGTCCCGTCGCTGCATTCCGACGAGCCGAACCCGTTCATCGACTTCTCCGGCATCGTTGTCCAGCACGACTTCGAGCCCTGGGAGTCCGCCACGGGCACCCCGCTCATCGCCGCCCTGAGCTCCTTCGGCGCGGGCGGTTCCAACGCACACGTCATCCTCGAGGAGCCGCCCGTCGTCGCGCTCCCCGACGAACCCGCGGGCGTACGCCATGTCGTGCCGCTCAGCGGCGGCAGCCGGGAGCAGGTGCTCCTCGGCGCGGCGCAGCTCGCGCGGGCGCTGGAGCGTTCGGAGGGCGTACGGCTCGTCGATGTCGTCCACACGCTGGCTGTCGGTCGGGCACGAGGGGACTACCGCGCCGCGGTCGTCGCGGGTTCCCTCGACGAACTGGCTGCCGGTCTTCGCGCGCTGACCGAGGAGCGGTCCGTACCCGGTGTGCTCCCGGTGACGGGCCCTGGCGACCGCCCCGACGATGTCGTGGCCGACCTCCTGAGCGGCCCCTCGGGCCACCGGTTCGTGCTCGATCTCCAGGAGCGCGGCGAGCTGGACCGCATCGCCCGGCTGTGGTGTCTCGGTCTGGACCTCGACCTCGCCCCCCGCGGGGGGCGCCGGATCACCCTGCCCGGGACCGTCTTCCGGAAGGTCCGGCACTGGATCACGGACCGCGTGGCGCAACAACCCGACGAGACCCGTGGCACGGGGTTCCCGGCAGCGCCCACGCCGACCGTGGGCACGCACCAGGACGTCCCCCCGGCGCCCGCCACCGGAGCCGAGGCGATTCCGTCGCCGGCCGGGCCCAGCACGCCCGCTCCGGTGCCGGTCGAGGCGGCGCTGGCGCCCCGCGCGGCGCAGCAGCGCCGCCCGTCCGCAGAGCTCGTGCGCGAGGCGATGGCCACGGTGCTCGAGGTGCCCGCCGAGGAGCTCGACCCGACGGCTTCGCACACCAACCACGGGGTTGACTCCGTGCTCGCCGTCGAGATCGCCGATCGCATCAGTCGGGAGAGCGGGGTCGAGGTCAAGCCGACCGACATCTTCAGCTACGCCTCGATCCGAGAGCTCGCGGCGTACGTCGACACCCTCCTGCCGGCTGCGCCCACCGCCGAAGCGGTGCCTCCGGCCGGGGGACCGCCGCCTGCGGAATCCGCCACCCCCGTCACCGCGCCGACGGCGCACACGCGATCGGTGGCTGTCGGCGAGACATCCCAGGAGCTTGCCCCGCCGGCCCTCTCGGAGGGGCCGTCAGCGGTGGCCGGACCCGTCGACGACGTCGAGATCGCGATCATCGGTTGGTCTGCGATTTTCCCCGGCGCGGACGACATCGAGTCGTTCTGGGCCAATCTCCGCGACGGCCGCGACAGCGTGACCGAAGTGCCGCCGACACGCTGGGACGTCGACCTCCACGTCGACCCCGATCCTGCGGCGCCGGGCAAGTCGTACAGCCGATGGGCCGGCGTCATCGAACGGCCGGACCTCTTCGACCCGGACCGGTTCGGCATGTCGCCGCGCGAGGCGCAACTGGCCGATCCGCAGCACCGACTCCTCCTTCAGGAGGGCTGGCGAGCACTGGAGAACGCGGGCTACCCCGCCGAGACCCTCGCGGGCCGCAACATCCCCGTGTACGTCGGCGGGGCGGCGGGCGACTACCGCGAGTATCTGGCGGGCCACGGCCTCCGTCCGGAGGGCTACTTGTTCACCGGCACGAGTGCCGCCGTCCTGTCCTCGCGTCTGTCGTATGCGCTCAACCTCAGCGGCCCCTCGATGACGGTGGACACGTCGTGCTCGTCGTCGCTGCTCAGCATCCACCTGGCGGCCCAGGCCATCCGCGAGGGGCGCTGCGAGATGGCCGTGGCCGGGGGGGTCGCCCTCTTGTTCACCCCGGACCTGCACATCCTGGCGTCCAAGAGCCGGATGCTCTCCCCCCGCGGCCGGTGCCACGCCTTCGACGCCGAGGCGGACGGGTTCGTGCCCGGCGAGGGGGCGGGCGCCGTCATCCTCAAGAGGCTCGACGCGGCGATCCGCGACGGTGATCGGGTGATCGCCACCGTCATCGCCTCCGGGACCAACCAGGACGGGCGGAGCAACGGCATCACCGCGCCGAGCATGACCGCCCAGCGTGACCTCGAGCGGGCCGTCTACGCCGCCGGCGGGATCGACCCCGCCGACATCGGCTACGTCGAGTGCCACGGCACGGGGACGCGGCTCGGCGACCCCATCGAGATCGAAGCCTTGCGTCACGCCTTCGGGGAGCAGCCCGCACGGAGCTGTGCCCTCGGATCGGTCAAGAGCAACATCGGCCACGCACTCACCGCCGCCGGTCTCGCCGGTTTCGTCAAGGCGGCGCTCTGCCTCGAGCACCAGACGTTGGTGCCGACCCTGCACGTCAAGACCGTCAACCCCCTGCTCGAGCTGGGCTCGGGCGGCTTCTATCTCTCGACGGAGCGGGCGCCCTTCCCCGCCCCGCGGACCGGCCGACGCCTCGCCGCGGTGAGCGCCTTCGGGTTCAGCGGGACGAACGTGCACGCCGTCCTCGCGGAAGCACCTGCCGTGCCGCGGCCCGCCGACCCGGTGCGGGTCGACCTGCTGCTGCCCGTCTCCGCGCCGACGAGGGAGCAGCTCGACGAGCTCCTCGAGCGGCTTGCCCGACGCGTCGACCAGCTCGACGTGCGCGACGTGGCCTACACCCTGCAGCATCGGCGCACCCACTACGCGGTGCGAGCGCTCGTCGTGCTGCACCCGGGAGGATCCGCGGCCGAAGCCCTCCGGGCGGCCACGTCCACCCCGGTGCCGGCGGGAGGCATCGCCGCCCGATACCTGGCGGGCGAGGCGGTCGACTGGCCCGCCCCGGCCCCAGGGGCGCGCGTCGCCGATCTCCCCGGTCTGCCGCTGGCGCTCACGAGCCAATGGCCGGTGCCCGGCGTGTTCCCGGCCGGTCGCGCGGCATCGACGGGAGGGAACGGCGGCGGCCGTACGGTGCATCTGCGGCCGAGCGACCCTCTCGTGGCCGATCACGTGGTCGCGGGGGCTCCCGTGCTGCCGGCGGCAGGCCATCTCGAGCTCGTCGTCGACCTCGTGCGGGAGCGGACCGGATGGGCGGGCTTCGAGCTGCGCAAGTGTGTCTTCCTGCGACCGGTGATCGTCGACGCGGAACTGGACCTCACGGTGTCGCTCCTCGAGGACGGTGACGGCCTTCGCTTCACGGTGAGCAGCGGCTCCGGTCTGCTGCACAGCCGCGGTGAGGTCGTCCGGGCGACGCCCGAGGCCTCGTACCCGGACGTCGCTGCCGCCCGGGCCCGCTGCGATCGCGAGATGGATGCGAGGGTCCACTACCACCGGTTCCGGGGAGTCGGAGTCCGGTACGGCGAATCGTACCGGACGGTCACCGCGATCCGGGCCGGCCACGACACCGTCGTCGCCAGCCTCATGGCTCTCGGCGACGGCGCGGCCCACCTCCCCGCCCCCTGGCTGGACGGAGCGATCCAGACCGTCGCCGCCCTGCACGATCCGGCCGAGGAGTCGTCGCCGACGCTGCCCTTCGCGATCGACCGACTCGTCGTCGCCGCACCGCTCCGCGGGGCTCTCACCGTCGTCGTCGTCGAGCAGCAGTCGCCGGACCGGGCCACGCTGCGCCTCGTGGGCGAGGACGGCCGGGAGCTCGTCCTCGTCGACGGCCTGCTCTCCCGCCGCCTGCCCGAGACGACGGCACTGCACGTACTTCACCCGACCTGGACTGCCGACGACCTGCCGCGCGCACAGAGCGTGCCGCCGCCCGGGCCCGACGACCTGGTCGTCGTCGAGTCCCGGACGGGGCCCGTCGCGTACGCGCTTATCGGCGACCGGCGGACGGCCGTCCCCCTCGGCGACCCGGCGATCGAGGACCAGGTGGTGGAGTGGGCCGCACGCGGCGCCGGGGGACGGGTGGTCCTAGCCCTCAACGGGGCGGGCGCCGATCACGGCTGGCGCGCCTGCGACCCCGCGTACGAACGGGCCACGATCGGTCTGCCCGTCGTGCGCATCCTGCGAGCGCTTGCGCGCTCGGGGGGCACCTACACCCTCGACGTCGTGACCGTGGCTGCCGCGGCGGTCCCGGGCTTCGAGCAGGCCCGGCCCATCGCCGCGCACGTCACCGGCCTGGTGCGCTCGCTCTCGCGCGAGCACCCGAGCTGGACCGTGCGCATCGCCGACATCGACTCCGCGACCGCTCGCTCGGCGGCCGCCCCCGACGTGGTGGCCTCGGCGCTCGCAGCCGCGGGCGCCGGTGGCGGCCTGTGCTGCGTCCGTGGCGGGCGGGCCTGGAGCCGGGGCCTGTCACCCGACTCCCCCTCCGACGGCGCGCGGGTCGTGCCGGCCCGCCGCGGCGGCGTCTACGTCATCTTCGGGGGCGCCGGCGGGATCGGGGCGGAGACGGCCTTGGCCCTTGCCGAGAAGCACGCGGCGCATGTCGTCCTCGCAGGACGGCGACCCGCCGACGACCGTACGCGGGAGCTGGTCGCCCTCGTCCGCGCGGCGGGCGGTTCGGCGGAGTACGACCAGGCCGATCTCGCCGATCTCGACCAGGTCACGCACCTGCTGCGGCGTACGCGCGCCTCGTGGGGCCCGATCTCCGGCGTCTACCACTCGGCGCTCGTCCTGCACGACGTGCCGATGGCCGCCATGACCGACGAGTCGTACGACGCGGTCTGCCGCCCCAAGATGGAGGGTTTGCACAACGTCCTCACCGCCTGCGCGGGCGAGGACCTCGACCACCTCGTGGTCTACTCCTCCATGCAGTCTTTCGTGTGCAATCCCGGCCAGGGCAACTACGCCGCGGCCGGGTTGTACGCCGACGCCCTCATGGACGGCGCGCGCGCCGGGGGGTTGCCGGTCCGCCTCGTCAACTGGGGCTACTGGGGCGAGGTGGGCGTGGTGAGCCACCCGCGTTACCGGGCAGCGATGGCCGCCGAGGGCGTCGGGTCCATCGGCGCCGGCGAGGGCATGCGGGCGGTCGCCGGGGTGCTCGCCGGCGACGGCCACCAGACGGTCGTCGTCCGCTCGACCCCCGAGGTGTTGGACAGGCTCTCGATGCCCGGGGCCGGTACCCCGGCCACGCCGACGCCGTCGTCGTACGACCGGGCGCGCATCGTCGACCTCGTCACGCATCACGCGGAGCTCGAGGAGCTCGGCCTGCGCTGGGCGCGGCTCGTGCTGGCCGAGGTGGGGGTGCTCACTCCGGCCGGCGACGTGGCCGACGAAACACACTGGGCCGCTCAGGTCCGACCGGCCCGCTTCCCGCTGGTCCGCGCGATCGTGGGACACCTGCACGCCACCATCGGGACGGCCGGCGGGGGCGAGTCGCCCGACACCCTGCGGGTGGCTCTTAGCGTGCATGGTGAGCGACACCCCGACCTCGCCCCTCAGGTCGCCCTGCTCGTGTCGTGCCTGGAGTCGTACGCGGCGTTGCTTCGCGGCGAGCGGGAGTCGACCGAGGTCATGTTCCCAGGCTCGTCCATGGAACTCGTCGAGGGCGTCTACCGGGCGGACCCGCTGATCGCGGGGCTCAGCCGACACGCGGCCCAGGCCCTGGTCGGCGAGTGCCTCACCGCGGACAAGGCCCTGACGGTGCTGGAGGTCGGTGCCGGCACCGGCGGGACGACGTCGGTCGTCCAGCCGGCGCTCCGTCAGTGCGGCGCGCCGTACACCTATCTCTACACGGACCTGTCCGCGGGCTTCCTGGCTCACGGCCGGCGCGAATTCGGTCGGGACGATCCGTCGATGCGCTTCCTGCGGTTCGACGTGGAGGCGGAGCCCGCGGGTCAGGGCATCGAGCCCGGATCGGTCGACGCGGTCGTCGCCGTGAATGTCCTGCACGCGACGAACGACCTGCGCCGTACGCTGCGCAACATCGCTGCGACCTTGCGACCGGGCGGCACTCTCACCCTGATCGAGACGACCTCGGTGTCGCCCTTCGCGACGCTGACGTTCGGTCTGCTCGACGGGTGGTGGGTCTTCGCCGACGGCGTCCGCGAACCCCACTCCCCGCTCGCCTCGGTGGAGACCTGGACGCGTCTACTGAAGGAGTCCGGCTTCGCCACGGTGGACGTCTCGCCGTCGCTGGCGGATCTCGGGGTCGGCGTCGGCCAGCACGTCTTCCATGCCCGGTTGGCCGACCGGGGTTCCCTGGAGGTGCCGCCAGAGGCGCCCGCGGCGGTCTCGGCAACGGCCAGTCCGACGGCGGCAACCGGTGGGGCCACGGCGGGCCCGGCCGCGGCGGACGAGTCCGCGATTGCGGCACGCATCGTCGAGGTCATCTGCCAGGTGCTGCGCCGCGAGCAGGGCAGCCTCGACCACGAGCAGCCGTTCGCCGAGTACGGGGTGGATTCGATCATCCTCGTGGAGCTGGTCGGGGAGCTGAATGCCGCCCTCGGCGTGGAGCTCGACAACACGGCCCTGTTCGACAACCCGACGATCGCCCAGCTCGCTCGGGCTGTGGCCCAGACGGCGCCCTCCGAGCCGACCGCCCTGCCGTCGCCCCCGAGCGCCTCGTCGGCGCTCACACCGCCCGCGACAGAGATGGACGAACTCGCCCTGCTCGAGGCACTCGCCGCGGGCACCTGTTCGGTCGAGGACGTGGAGTTGATGATGGAGGACTACCGGTGAGCGATCGTCGAGCCATCCTGCAGGCTGTCCGTGCAGGGACTCTCTCGCCCCAGGAAGCGGCTCAGCGGCTGCGTGGCCAGGAACGGGAGGTTCCCCCCGCGGCCGGCGGCGGCTACGCCATCGTCGGGCTGAGCGCTCGCTTCGCGGGCGCCCCCGACGTCGAGGCGCTGTGGTCGATGATCCTCGACAAGCGCAGCGGGATCACGACGGTTCCCGACACGCGTTGGGATGCCGCGGCACTGTTCGATCCCCACGGCGGGCCGGGGCGGATCACGTCCAAGTGGGGCGGCTTCCTCGACGACGTCGACCTCTTCGACCCCATGTTCTTCCGCATGTCCGGGCGGGACGCGGAAGCCATGGACCCGCAACAGCGGCTGTTCCTCGAGACCGCGTGGGCCGCCCTCGAGCAGTCGGGCTACGCCGGCAGTCCCCGGTCACGGCGAGCTTGCGGCGTCTACGTCGGCACCCCGCCGAGCGACTACCTCACGGTGGCCGAGCGAGAGGGAGCGCTGGCGGACAGCCGAACGATGATGGGCAACGACTCCGCAATCCTCGCCGCACGGATCTCGTACCTCCTGGACCTGCAGGGGCCGAACCTCTCCCTCAACACGGCCTGTTCCTCCTCGCTGGTCGCGCTGGACCTGGCGTGCGCGGCGCTCGCCGCCGGAGACATCGACATCGCCATCGCCGGTGGCGTGTGCCTCTTCCTCGGTCCGGGCTTCTATCTGTCCGCCAGCGCAGGCGGCATGCTCTCGCCCACGGGCGCCTGCCACGCCTTCGACCGGGCCGCCGACGGCTTCGTCCCAGGGGAGGGCGTCGCCGCGGTCGTGGTGCGTCGACTCGAGGATGCCCTCCGGAACGGCGATCACATCCGCGCGGTCGTCCGCGGGACCGGCGTAAACCAGGACGGTCGCAGCAACGGCCTCACCGCCCCGAGCGCACGGGCCCAGTGCGATCTCGAACGGTCCGTGTACGCGGGGGCCGGGGTGGATGCGCGGAGCATCGGGCTCGTCGAGGCGCACGGGACGGGCACGCCGCTCGGTGACCCGGTGGAGGTCGACGCCCTGACCCGTGCCTTCCGCGCGGACACCGCCGACCGCGGGTTCGCGGCCATCGGCTCCGTGAAGACCAACATCGGGCACACCGGTCAGGCCGCGGGCTTGGCCGGCGTTGTGAAGGCGATCAAGGCGCTTGAGGAGCGGACGATCCCGCCGACGCGGGAGTTCTCCGTCGCCAATCCGGCCATCGACTTCGCGGGATCCCCCTTCTACGTCGCTGAGACGGCGCAGCCCTGGGAGAGCACCGGTCCGCGGCGGGCCGTGGTCAGCTCGTTCGGGTACGGGGGCACGAATGCGCACGTGTTGTTGGAGGAGGCTCCGGCGGTGCCGGCCCGGCCGACCCGACCGGAGCGGCACGTCGTCCTGGTGAGCGCCGACACCGAAGAGGCACTCGAGCGACTGAAGGGGCAGCTGGCGGCTGCGCTCGATCCCCCCGCGGCGGGGGTGACGTTGCACGACGTGGCGACGACCCTGAGCCGTGGCCGTCGCCGGTTCGCGGTGCGCTGGGCCTGCGCGGTCGACACGATCGAGGGCCTGGTCGCCGCCCTCCGTGGGGCGGTGCTCCCGCCCGACCCGGAGGTCACCGCGTTCGTCACCGACGCCGCCGAGCCGGCTCCGACGCACGACTGCCCCGGCGTGCAGGTGCCGCTGCCCACTCACCCCCTCGCCCGCACGCGGTTCTGGCACGACGTGCCCGCGCCGGAGGCGGGGGACGTCCTCGACCTGACCCCGACGGGAACGACTCCGGAAGGCGCACGGTCCTGGCGCCTGACGGCGCGCGGTGCGTGGATCGACGAGCACCAACTCTCGGGACGCCCTGTCCTCGCCGCCGCCGCCACGATGATCGTCATGGTCCGGGCCGCCCGAGCTCTCGGTGTCCACGGTGAGGTGGTTCTCTCGGGCCTCGAGTGGCGCCGGCCCCTCGACCCCCGCCCGGGCGTCGACGTCGTCGCGACCCCGGAGGGGCAGGGCTTCCGTCTCGAGCTCCGGCAGGCCGCTGATGTCTCCCCCGCGACCGTGGCCCATCTCGAGGCGGCGAGCGCTCCCCTCGCAGGCCCGTCGATCGACGTGCCGACCGACCCAGGCACCGCCCTCGACGTCGAGGGCGCCTATGCCGCGAGCCGCGCGGCCGGGCTGATCCATGGCGTCACCTACCGGGTTCTGACCTCCGCGAGGCTCGCCGGTGCCGTCGCCACGGCCGAATTCGCCGTGCCCTCCGCCCGACCCGGCGGCTACGCCATCGACGGCGCGCTGCAGACGGCGGCCCTGCTCCTGAACGCGACGAGCCGTGAGCGCCCCGGACCGCCGGTCCGGCTGGCCGAGGCCGTGCTCGGGGACGACATCCCGCAGCGCGGCGTCATCTCGGCGGTGCAGAGCGATGGCCGACCCGTCGTCGAGCTTGGTGACGGGACCCACGTCGCCGTCCGGCTCAGGGGCCTGGAGACCGCGTCGTCCGGGCCGGCGCAAGAGGGCCCCGGCCTGCTGCGGTTCGACTGGGTGGCCGTCGACGAGCCCACGCCCGTACCTCCTGCGGCCCTTGCGCTCGACTCCACCGGGGCGGTGACCGACCCGTACGGCTGTCCGGTCACCGACGTGGCGGGGTACGTCGACGGCGAGCACGTGGCCGTCGCCGTCGCCGCAGACGCCGCCCACGCCTGGCACGGCGCGCGAGGGGTGCTCTCGGCCCTGGTTGACCTCCCCTCCGCCCCCCGCGTGACGTTCGTGTGCCCCGAGGGCGCGCGCGGCCGCACGGTGGCGACAGCCCTGGCCGCCTATGCGGCCTCGGTGCGCCGGGAGGGGGTGTCCCTCGATGTCGGCGTGACGCTGGCGTTGCCCGGGGCCCCCGCGCTGGCGGGCCGGGGGGCCGGGCCGTTCGCGCTGATCGACGGGGAGCTGCGGGCGCCGCAGCCGGTGCCGGACGAGACGGGTACGCCCCTGGCCCTGGGGCCCGGCTGGACCGTCCTCACCGGCGGGACCGGGTTCGTCGGCTCTGCCATCGCCTCCGCGATCGTCGCCGCGGGCGGTCGCGTCGCGCTCCTCGGTCGGACGGAGCCCGCCCCGGACCTGCTCGCCCGACTCGGCGGTGCGGCGACCTTCGTCGCAGCCGATGTCCGGGACGCCGCCTCTCTCCGGGCGGCGCTCGCCGGCCTGAGGGAGAAGGCGCCCATCACGTCAGTGGTGCACGCCGCCGGGACGGTGCACACCCAGCGATGGCGGGGGACCGAACCGGCAGCCCACGAGGCGATGCTCTCGACCAAGCTGGACGGCGCCAGGCTTCTGGACGAGGCGACCGCGGGTGATCCCTTGACGGCGTTCGTCCTCGTGTCCTCCGTGGTGGGGACGACCGGCCTCGCCGGGCACTCCTCGTACGCCTATGCGAACGGGACCCTCGCCGGCCTCCCCGGGGAGCGGGCAGCCCTCGGCCGCCCCGGCCGCACCCTCGTCCTGGAGTGGGGGCCGTGGGCCGGGGGGCTCGCCGGGACGGACGCAGCGGAGGGCCCGGCGGCGTTCTCGGCCGAGACCGGCGCTGCGGCTTTCCGCGTCGCGCTCGCGGCGTCTGGCGACCGGGTCGTCGTCATGGCTGACCGGCACGACGCCCAGGCCCTCGCCGGGGCGCGCGGTGCCGTGAGTCCTGTGGTCGACGTCCCCGCGCCGGCCGTCGGCGCCGAGGCCGCCGACGATGTGGCCCTGGTCCGGTCGCTCATCGCGGAAGAGCTCAAGGTGCCCCTTGACCGGGTCACCGCCGAGCGCGAACTCGCTGATCTCGGCGTGGAGTCGTTCATGGTCGTGGACCTCGGCCGGCGGCTCGAAGAGCACTTCTTCCGCGTGCCGAAGACGATCTTCTTCGAGAGCCGTACGGTCGGTGACCTCGCCGCGTCGTTGTCTGCGCATGGACGGCGGCCGTCCCGGACCGAGTCGCCCGTCCCCACCGTCGAGCCGGCCACGGTCGCGTCTCCCGTCGCCCAGCCGCTCCCCGCTGCGGCCGACGAGTCGACGAGCGACCTGCCGGAGCCGGTGGCGATCGTGGGCATGAGCGGGCGCTACCCGGGGGCTCGCGATCTCGACGGCTTCTGGCGCGTCCTGGAGGAGGGCCGCGACTGCATCGTCGAGATCCCGGCGGACCGGTGGCAGATGGACGGGTTCTACTCACCGGAACGCCAGCCAGGTCGGAGCTACGCCAAGTGGGGCGGCTTCCTCGACGGGATCGACAGGTTCGATCCGGCGTTCTTCCGCATCGCCCCCAACGAGGCGGCGATGATCGACCCGCAGGAGCGGCTCTTCCTGGAGGAGGCGTGGCACGCGGTCGAGGACGGCGCCCTCACGCCCGACACGCTGCCGCGCCGGACGGGGGTCTTCGTCGGGGTGATGTACGGAGAGAACCAGCTCTTCGGCATGACCGACGACGGGCGCCTCGCCGGGACGTCGTTCGCGTCGGTCGCCAACCGCGTCTCGTACGTGATGAACCTGCACGGGCCGAGCCTCGCCGTCGACTCGATGTGTTCTTCCTCGCTGACCGCCCTGCACCTGGCTCTCTCGGCCATCCGAGCGGGCGAGTGCGAGGCCGCGATCGTCGGCGGCGTCAACCTCAGCCTGCACCCGCGCAAGTACCTGCAGTTGAGCCTCGGCAGGTTCGCCTCGTCCGACGGGCGCTGCCGGAGCTTCGGGGAGGGTGGGGACGGCTATGTTCCCGGCGAAGGGGTCGGTGCGCTCGTGCTGAAGCCGCTGGCCGCGGCGATGCGCGACGGCGACCCCGTACGCGCGGTGATCCACGGGAGCGCCCTGGGTCACGGTGGCCGGACGAACGGCTACACGGTGCCGGACCCCGTGGCCCAGGCCGACGTCATTACGCGGGCCCTCGCCGCGAGCGACCTGCCGGGCGGGCTCGGCTACGTCGAAGCCCACGGTACGGGCACCGCCCTCGGCGATCCGATCGAGGTCCGCGGGTTGGCCCTGGGGCTGGCGGAGGCGCCCGAGCCCGCGGTGAGCCCGCTGCTCGGGTCGGTGAAGTCGAACGTCGGCCATCTGGAGTCGGCCGCCGGCGTCGTCGCGCTCGCGAAGGCGGTCCTGCAGATGGAGCACGGGCTCCTCGTCCCGAGTCTGCATGCGCAACCGCGCAACCCCGATCTCGCGCTCGAGGACACCGGCTTCACGCTCGCGGAGCGCGGGCGCCGGTGGGAACCCGAGCGGCCGCGCACCAGCCTGGTCAGTTCCTTCGGCGCGGGCGGGTCGAACGCCTCCGTCGTTCTCTCGGGGGCGCCGTCGCGTCCGGCGTCGCCGGTTGCACCGCACGGCCCGTTCCTCTTGCCGCTCAGCTCGAACGAGCCGGTGGGACTCGCGCGGGTCGCCCGCGCCCTTCTCGCCTGGTTCGACCGGAGCGGTGGGCAGGCGGAGGCCGTGCGCGGGGCCGTTGCGGAGGTGCTCGGCGTCGAGGCGAGTGAGATCGACGACGATGCCACGTGGGACGATCTGGGTCTCGACCCGCAGCAGCTGGCGATCGTCGAGGGCCAGCTGCAGCGGGCCGGAGTGACGGTCGACCTTCGAGCGGCGACGTCCGTCGGGGCGGTGCCGTCCGGCGCTGCCGAGGCCGGCCTCGCCGACGTCGCACAGACGCTGCAGACCGGGCGAGTCCACCTCAAGCATCGTGTCGTGATCGTGGCCGCCGATCCCTCGGAGGCTCGGCGACTGCTGGGCCGACTGGCGGAGGGCGAGCGACCCGAAGGCGACCTGCTCGGTGACCTCGACCGGATCGGCGCGGAGCCGCTGGACGTCGCCCGCGCCTGGCTCACCGGTGACCCGGTCACCTGGCCCGCCACCGGGGGGCAGCGGATCTCCCTTCCCGGCTACCCGTTCCGCGAGGACCGCGTCTGGCTGGACGGGACGACTCCCCTGACCTTGCCCGGAACGGCGGTCGTCCCTGCGTCGGCCGTCGTCACGACGTCGACCGACCCGGTCCCCGTCGAGGCGGCGGCGGGCGGGGAGCCCACCGAGCTCGCCGCCGCAGCCGACGGGGTGGACCGACTTCGCCACCGGGTCCGGGACGCCCTCATCGCGCTGACCGCACAGATGATCGGGCTCGAGGAAGAGCGCATCGACACGTCGTCGTCGTTCGGGGACCTGGGGTTCGAGAGCATGCGTCTGCGGGACCTCGCGACGGAGGTCTCCGACAGGCTCGGCGAGGACATCAACCCGGCTGTGTTCTACGAGGTGCGAGACATCGACGAACTGGCCTCGTTGCTGGTCGACGACTTCCCGGAGCAGACGGGGCGTCTCCTCGGGGACGCTCCCGCCACCCCCCCCGCGGTCGGCGAGCGCGTGCCGGAGGACCGCCCTGACGGGGAGCCCTCGGTCGTGGCGGGACCGTCGGGCGAGCGGCCGGCCGACACGCAGAGCGCCACATCCGCCGACACCTCGGCCGACGCCGTCGATGAGCACTTCGGCGACGACGGTGCCGTCGCGATCGTCGGTCTTGCGGCTCGGGTCGCGGGCGCCCGCGACTACGTGGATTTCTGGGATCGGCTCGCCCGAGGCGAGCGGCTCATCGGGGAGGTCCCCGAGGAGCGCTGGGACTGGAGGAGCTTCGGCGAGGGACCTGACTCGGTCTATCGGTGGGGAGCTTTCCTCGACGACGAGGACGCGTTCGATCACGACTTCTTCGGGATCCCCGCGACCGAGGCAGCGGGCATCGACCCGCAGCAGCGGCTCCTGCTGGAGAGCGCCTGGGCGGCGCTCGAGGACGGCGGCATCCTGCCGTCGAGTCTCGCCGGGTCGGCGACGGGCGTCTTCGCCGGCGTGCAGTTCCGTGACTACCAGCATCTCCTCCACGAGGCGGCCGTCCTGAGTTTCGAGACCGCGACCGGCTGCGAGGACACGTTCGCCGTCAATCGCATCTCGTACCTACTCGACCTTCGCGGTCCGAGTGAAGTCGTCAACACCGCGTGCTCCTCGAGCCTCGTGGCCGTCCACCGTGCGGTCCGCTCGCTGCGCACCGGCGAGTCCGATCTGGCCCTGGCGGGCGGCGTGGCGCTCAACCTCACGCCGTACTCGATCCGGGCGCTGGAGGGCGTCGGGGTCCTCGCCGCCGACGGCCACTGTCGTCCGCTCGACGCGGAGGCGCACGGCTATGTCAAGGGCGAGGCCGTGGGTTTCGTCGTCCTCAAGCGCCTCGCCGACGCTCTGCGCGACGGTGACCACATCCACGCGATCGTGCGAGGGAGCGCGACGAACCACGGGGGCAGGGCCACCGCCTTGGCGGCGCCCAACCTCCGCGCGCAGGCCGCCGTGGTGGAGTCCGCAGTACGTGATGCCGGGGTTTCTCCCGACTCCATCGGCTACGTCGAGCTCCACGGCACGGCCACGTACGTCGGCGACCCCACCGAGGTCCGCGCGCTGAGCCGCGCGGTGCGCTCCTTGGCGCAGGGCGACGGGCTCGACCCAGCCACGTGGTCCGTCGGACTGGGCTCGGGTAAGGGCAACTACGGGCATCTGGAGCCGGCGTCGGGCCTGGGCGGGCTCGTCAAGGTCGTCGGCGGGCTGACCCGCGGACGCTTCTTCCCGATGCCGGACTTCGAGGCGCTCAACCCCCACGTCGAGCTGTCGGGCACGCCGTTCTTCGTCACGGACGCGGGCGGTGACTGGGCCGCCTGCGCGGGGAGCCCGCGCCGAGCCGGCCTGAGTTCGTTCGGGTTCGGTGGTTCGAACGCGCACGTCATCCTCGAAGAGGCTCCGGACCGACGGCACGCGCTCGTCGCCGTCGACAGCCCGCTCCTCTTCCCGCTCTCGGCGAAGAGCGCCAAGGCGCTCCGGCGGATGGCCGGGCGGCTCGACGCCTGGCTCGCGGCGGCGGAGGGCCCGGACCTCGCACGGGTCGCGGTGACGTTGCAGGAGCACCGCGAGCCGTTCGCGCATCGGGCTGTCGTCGTCGCCTCGACCGTCGACGCTCTGCGCGCGCAACTCGCCGCGATCGCCACCGACGGCGCCACCGGGGTCCTGGGTGCCACGGACGACCTGGAGACTGCCGACCGAGCTGCCGCCGAGGAGTGGTCGGAGGGGCGGGGCGGCACGCCCCGTCAGGGGTTGTCGGCCCTGGTCATCCCCCTGCCGACGTACCCCTTCGAGCCGACCCAGCACTGGTTCACGGACCGAGTCCCCATCTCCGGCGACGCAAAGCCGGCGGCGCCGGCCACGGCGGTCGTAGCCACCGCCGAGCGACCCGTGAGCGAGCCGGCGACGATCGCGACCACCGGGGGGGCCATGCTCGCGCGGCTGCGCGTGCTCGTCGGCGAGGTGCTGGACGCCGCGCCGGAGTCGATCGACGTCAACACGCCCTTTCGTGATCTCGGCGTGGACTCGCTGGTGGCCATCCAACTCATGGAAGCCCTCCAGGACCGTGTCGACAGCTCGCTGCCGCTCTCGACGCTGGCAGATCACCCGACTGTGGCCGCTCTCGCGGCTCGTCTCGCTCCCGCCGAGACGGCACCCGCCACGAGCGAGCGCCTCGAGCAGCCGGAGCAGGGCGCTGCGGGGCACGTGACGCCCGGGGAGCAGAAGAAGGAAGCTCCGGCGCGGCACCGCGCCGCGGGCCCGTCCGCCGAGCTCTTCCGGCTCTCTCCGGGCGAGGAACACCCCGGGAGCTTCTGGGTGCCCGGCGCGGTGGGCTTCGCCATGGCCTTGGGCGAGCTGGCGGGAGCCTTGGGGGGCGGGCACCCCTTCCATGCGTTCCAGTCCCGCGGGGCCGACGGTGTCTCCATGCCGCAGATGTGGAACGAGATCCTCGACACCTCGTACCGTGCCATCCTCGACACGCAGCCGGAGGGCCCGTACCTCCTGGGCGGGCACTCGTTCGGGGGGCTCACGGCGATGGCCCTGGCCCGTCGGCTCACGGCGTCCGGCCGAACGGTGGAGCACTTGTTCATGGTGGACACCTATCCACCGGTCGAGCGGGTGTTCACGAGCCACGACGACAGCTACGACCCGGCGTTCATGGCCTATTACCTCGCCAACGTCCTCGTGGACCTCGACCACCACCCGGAGCGGCGCATCGCGCGCAACGATCTGGACGGTGTCCCGCAGGAAGTGCTCCTTCCTGCGCTCGCCGAGATGGTGGCGCAACGGACGGGCGGGGTCGTCTCGCCGCCCGACGCCTACCGCTACCTCCGCGCGGGAATCACCCTGTCCGAGCACTCGGCTGGTCTCTACCAGCAGGCCGAACTCGCGCCGTACGACTGCTCCCCGGTGACGTTCTTCCACGCGACGGACGGCTTCGTGGGCAAGTCGTCGGCGGCGTTCTGGGAGCCGGTCGACATCCTCGGTAACTACGACTACGTGGCGGAGTGGGCGGGGGCGATCTCGACCCCGTTCGACGACATCGCGATCGACGACGACCACCTTCACCTCCTGTCGGGTCGTGGAGCCGCCCAGGTGGCCGAGGTGGTGCGCGCGAAGCTTGGCTGGAACCGTTGACGTGACCCGGCGGACACTCTGGGCCGCCTCCGACCTGCACCTGCAGGATCCGCAGAACCGGCGGCTCGTCGCGGAGGTGACACCGTCCTGCGGCGACGACTGGTTGCTGCTCTGCGGAGACATCGGCTCGGTGGCCGACCTGCGCTGGTTGCTCTCGACCGTGCGGCCTTCGTCCGCCGGCGTCGTCTTCGTGCCGGGCAACCACGACCTGTGGGTGGGCACCGATGATACGGACAGCGCCACGACCTACGAGCGGCTCCTCGCGGTCTGCCGTGACTTCGACGTTCTCACCCCCGAGGACCCGTGGTTCGTCCTAGAGACGGCCGACGGGCCACGGCACCTGGTCCCTCTCATGACGCTGTACGACTACACCGGGATGGGGAACCCCGCCGGATCCGGGGCGGGCCTTGCCCGGGCTCGGGAGGCCGGTGTCGTGTTCAGCGACGAGTTCTTCCTCCGGCCTCCGCCGCCCCACTCCTCCATCGCCGACTGGAGCCGGGCGCGGGTGGCCGAGGCCCGCCGTCGGCTCGACGCGTTGCCGCCCTCGGCACGGACCATTCTGGTCAACCACCATCCGCTGACTGCTCGCCCACTGAGCTTCTTCCGCTGTCCCCACTACGCGGTGTGGTCCGGCACGAGTGCGACGTTCTCCTGGCCTGAGCGGTACGGAGCGAGCCACGTCGTCTACGGGCATCAGCACATCCCCCACAAGTTCGTGGAGAACGGCATCACGTACCTGGAGGTGTCCCTCGGCTACTTCCGGGAGCACCTTCGGCGCTACCCGGTCCTGCGGGCCGTCTGCGAGCTCGCCCGATGATGCGCGACCTGCTCTCTGGCCGGGTTGCGGTCGTGGAGCTGCGCCGCGACGTCGTGGTGCCTCTCTTCGCGGCGGAGGAGGCCGCTGTGGCGAGCGCTGTCCCGGCGCGCAGACAGGAGTTCATGACGGCGCGCGAGTGCGCTCGCCGAGCCCTGCTCGCCCTCGACGAGCCGGTCGTCGCGATTGGGCGCGGCGAGAAGGGGCAGCCGTTGTGGCCGCCCGGCGTCGTGGGGAGCCTCACCCACTGCCGTGGTTACCGAGCCGCTGCGCTGACCACCGACCCCGACGTCGCCTCGGTGGGCATCGACGCCGAGCCCGACCTGCCATTGCCGCCGGGCGTGCTGCGGCACGTTGCCGCTGACGCCGAGGGGCGGTCTCTGGAGCGGCTCCGGTTGGAGCACCCGGGGCCCAACTATGACCGGCTCCTCTTCACCGCCAAGGAGGCCGTGTACAAGGCGTGGTATCCGTTGGAGCGGTCCTGGTTGGGGTTCGAGGACGCCGACGTCCTGCTGCACCCGGACGGCCGGTTCACGGCGCGTCTCGCCAAGATTCTGCACATCGGCGCCCGTGACCTGCGCGACCTGGAGGGCCGGTGGACGGTGGCGCAGGGGACACTCCTGGCGGCCGTGGAGCTTGAGGCGGACGGCGGCCCCGATGTCCCGCGTCAAGCTTTCTGACAGGTCGGTTATGAGGGCGTGATCGGCGTCTGAGAGCAGGAGGAGCGTTGTGGGACGACCGCCAGTATTCAGCCCGGAGACGAAGATCCGGATCGTGCTGAGCGTGCTGGCTGGGGAGGTCAGTATGGCCGAGGCCGCGCGCAAGGAGAAGGTCTCGGAGCAGTTGATCGGTAGGTGGAAGGCCGAGTTCCTGGAGGCTGGTAAGACGGCCTTGGCGGCGGGGAGGTCGGGTCCCTCAACACGTGAGGCCCAGCGGGAGGCGCAGGTCGAGGATCTGACCTTGGCGTTGGGTGAGGCAGCGGTCGAAATCCGGGTCTGGAAGAAGTGCGCGGAGCGTCGGCTGGTCCCTTCGAAGACCTCGAGGTGATCCGGGTCGAGGAGGGGATGTAGACCTCGAGGTTCTGCGCGCTGATCGACATTCCCGAACGGACCTGGCGCCGCTGGCAAGCGCGATCCCGCTCGGGCAAACCAGCCAAGGGGCCGTGGCCGACGCCGTCGCGTCAACGCCACCGCAGTACCGTGGTGGAGATGGTCAGTGAGCATCCTGCCCGGGGGCATCGCAAGATCTGGGCGATGGTGCTGTCAACGGCGCAAAGCTGCGTTCGCAGCACCGCCCACCGGTCCTAATCAGGTGTGGCAGTTCGACTTCAGCGAGTATGAAACGACTGCGGGTGGGACCTGGCGTGTGGCCGGGGTCGTGGTGGCTGTGACAGCTTGGTATGGCCCCATCGTGACGGTCGAACTCGGCTCCGCCGGACCCCTGCCATGTGGCCTTGCTGGTCGGACTCGGGCGGCGGCAAGGCTACCTCGTGGCATCTTGACGTCTATCGGCTTGTCAAGCGGGCATGCCGGGCTCCGACTACATTGCGCGGCCTGGTCTGCGGGGAGCGATTTGTGCAAAGTACGCCGCGTACGGCCGTGCAATCTAGGAGACGTCTCGACAGGTGGACATCGTGGAGGTCGCGAGGGCATCGGTGAGGCTGCTGGACGAAGGCGGGTTGAGGGCCCTCACCCTGGGCGCCGTGGCGCAACAGGTGGGTGTCGCTCCAGCCAGCCTGTACTCCCGCGTGGAATCCGTCGACGATCTGTTCGACCTCGCCCTCGACACAGCGCTTGCAGACGATCGCGTGATGTCCGAGTCGATCCGCAACGCCGACCTGCCCGCCCTGATGCACGCCTTCTTCGCGCACCTCACGACCCACCGGTGGGCCGGTCAGGTCATCGGTATGCGCGCTCCCAGGGGCCCGGCGTACCTGGCCCTTTCCGAGCGGATGTGCGTCCTGCTCGAACAAGCGGGTACCCCGGATCCGCTGGGAACTGCCTACCGATTGTCCAACCTGGTGATTGGCGCCTCGCTGACCGCACCTATGGCGTCTGACGAGAAGCGCGTCACCATTGACCCTGACCAAGCTCCTACCTATGCGCGGCTCCACGCGACGCACCACATCAGCCCGCAGGAGATACTTGCCGACGGAATCAGCGCTCTCCTCGCCTCGCCCTCCAAACCGAGTGCGCTTTGGGCCTCAGCGGGGGAATGTCAGCAAGCCCCCTAAAGGTTGGTGGTGTCGGTGGCGCAGACGCGGAGGCGGTGTCCATCGGGGTCGGTGGCGACGAAGGTGTAGCCGAACTCCAGGGTGGTGGGTTCCAGTGCGATGGGGAAGCCAAGTGTTGTCCAGTCTTGGTAGAGCTCGGAAGTTGTCAAGTCAAATGAGACGTCTCAAGCCTTCTGAGTCTCGGGTTCGGGGAGTCGTTTCGCGGGGTCGTTGATCGTGACTCGTTCGGGTAGCCGGGGTGGGGTGGGGCGGCGGTTGAACCGTTCGGGGTGGGCGAGCCAGGCGGCGTCGAGGGTGGCCTGTCGGGCGGCGCGGATGTCGTGTGCGGTGCCGTAGTGGACGGAGGCCGGGGTGTGCAGGCCGATGCGGGAGTGCCGGTGCTCGTGGTTGTACCAGGTCATGAACTCCTCCATCCACGCCCTGGCGTGGCCGATGGAGTCGAATCGGGCCGGGTAGTCGGGGGTGTACTTCATCGTCTTGAACTGGGCTTCGCTGTAGGGGTTGTCGTTGCTGGTGCGGGGCCGGGTGTGCGAGCGGGTGATGTCGAGGTCGGCCAGCAGCGAGCTCAACGGTTTGGAGGTCATCGCGGCGCCGCCGTCGGCGTGGAGCCAGCCGGGTGGGGTGCCCTGGGTGGCGATGATGTCGGCGATCAGGTCGGTGGCGAGCCGGCCGTCCTCGACGGCCTCGACGCGCCAGCCGAGGGCGTAGCGGGAGAAGATGTCGAGGACGACGTAGGCGTGGTACCAGATCCCCCGAGCCGGGCCGGCCAGCTTCGTGATGTCCCAGGACCAGACGACGTTGGGGGCCTCGGCGACGAGTTCGGGGATCGCCCGGGGCGGGTGGGTGGCTTGGCGGCGGCGTTCCCCGCCTTGGCCTGCCGCGGCCAGGATCCGGTACATCGTGCGTTGTGAGCACCAGTACCGGCCCTCGTCGAGCTCGCACGCCCACACTTGGGCCACCGACGAGTTCGCGTAGTCGTCGCTGTTCAACACCGCCAGGATCTGCTCGCGTTCGGCGGCAGACAGCTCCGCTGGATGCTTCGGTTTCGGGTGCGGCCCGAACACCTTGGGTTTGGGGTGGGTTTGCCGGTGGTGGGTGGCCCGGGACCGGCCGACCAGCTCGCAGGCCGTGCCACCGCCGGTGTGCGGGGTGAGGTCGTCGACGGTGGCGGCCTGCCAGGCCCGCCAGGTGCTGCGGGTCATCGCGCGTTCCGCGACGAGATCGCCTCCAAGAACGCGACACCTTTTCCCAGCACCTGGAGTGCGGCATCACGATCGGCGATGACCTCGTCCTTCCGCGCCGCCTCGGCCTCCAGCCGGGCGACCTGCCGCTCCAACTCGCCGATCCGGGCCTGCTCGGCGGTCTTGGCGGGCCGGCCCCGCCTCGGCGGGTCATCCAACGTGCCGGCGGTGATGGCGGCGCGCCACTCCTGCACGTGGGAGTCATACAGCCGTTCCCGGCGCAGTACCGCCCCCTTCGTCCCGTTCGGGGCAGCGTCGTACTCCGCGACGATCCGCCGCTTGTACTCGGTGGTGAACGTGCGCCGCTTCGCGCGCCCCGCCCGCGGCCCGTCCGCCGCCGGGGTCGATGCCGTCGGGCTGGTCGTGGTCGTCGTCTCCTCCGAGCCGACCAGTGCTGTGGTGGTGGTCATGGACCTACTTCTCCTGTCCCCGCCCCAGTCAAGTTCCGCTCAGCCTGGGCGTCTCACACCAGTCTGTCGGATAGGGGCTGGTCGACGTCATCGTGGGTGGCGTAGCTCATGGATAGTTCGACGCTGCCGGGTGTGCCGGTGGCGGCGGGGTCGATCTGGTCGCGGGTCTGGAGTCCGATGGTGACGTCCTCGGTGAGGGCGAACACTGCGAAGTCGTCGAAGGTCTCGATGGGCTCCTTGTTCAGGGCTTGGCGGTAGAAGGTGGTGCTGGCCTCGACGTCGGTGACGTAGAGGATCACGCTGGTGGGTGCGAAGTCTGTCATGGCGGTTCTCCTTGTGGGCCCCCATGGGGGCAGTCTGGTTGCTTGGATCACGACGTTACGGGGGATAGATGACGTCTTCTGTCATGTATGTGTGCGAGGGTTGGGGCCATGCGGGCGGATCGGTTGTTGGCGATGATCTGGCTGCTGCGTACCCATGGCGGGCTCTCGACGGCAGAGCTGGCGCAGCGGCTGGAGGTGTCGCGTCGTACCGTGCTGCGGGATGTGGAAGCCCTTTCGGCTGCTGGAGTGCCGGTGTACTGCGAGCGCGGCCCCCACGGCGGGGTCCGCCTAATGCCGGGCTACCGCACTGATGTCACAGCGCTATCCGAGGACGAGAGCCGCGCGTTGTTCGCTGCGATCTCGTCGTGGGGCCCGGATTCGATCGGGCTGGGTGATGCGTTTGCCTCGGGGGTGCGCAAGCTGCTGGCTGCGGTTCCCGAGGCGCATCGTGGTCAGAGTCTGGAGGTTGCGTCGCGGATCGTGGTTGATCCGCACGGCTGGTTGCCGCAACCTGATGCGCTGCAACCTGGGGAGGCCTTCGCAACCGTCCAAGGAGGCGTGTTCGCCCGTCAGCGGTTGCGGTTGACGTATCGTTCACGCCAAGCCGCACGTGTGCAGGAGCTGGTGGTGGAGCCGCATGGTCTGGTGTCGGCCGGCAGCGACTGGTATCTGTGCGCCAGCGCCGAGCAAACAGTGCGATTTTTCAAGGCAGTCCGTATCGAGCACGCCGCCCTGTTGGCTGAACCGTGCTCAGGGCCCGAGCTGGATGTGGCCCAAGCATGGCGGGATCACCGCGCCAGGTTCCTCGACCAGTTCACTCCTGTCAGTGTTGATGCCTGGCTCCGCGCGCATCGGTGGGACGACGCGCGCGAGTGGAGTATCTGCACCAGCCCGATGGACGTGCCCGGGAGCCCACCGGGCGAGGGGTGGCAGCCCGTGCGCCTGGAGTTCATGGACCACCTCCACGCGGTCACCATCCTCTTGCGTCTCGGCTCTGACGTTCGAGTCGAAGCCCCCGACGACATCAAAGCCAAGCTTCTGGACCATCTCGACCAGATCGCCATGCTGTACCGCTCCTGACCCCGCTCCGTTAGCTCGCCTCTGAGCACCCGGATCTCAGCCAGCTGTAGCCACCATCTGGAGCTGCCACGCCTCTTGCAGATCGAGGTTCGGTGGCTGCCAGCTCACCTGTGTGACAAGCAGGTGAGGGGTGGTTTGGGTGACGGTGTCGATGCGGGTGATGTCGGCTGGTGACGGCTACAAGTACCTGCTGCGCACCGTGGCGGCTGGCGATGGTGACCGGTCGCTGTCGACGCCGCTGACCCGCTACTACGCCGAGGCTGGCACCCCACCTGGACGCTGGCTCGGCTCTGGCGTCACTGCTTTGGGTAATGGTGAACTCACCCCTGGCGCCCAGGTGTCGGAAGCGCAGCTTCAGCTGCTGGTCGGTATGGGGCGGGACCCGATCACGGGTGACCCGTTGGGGCGGGCGTATCCGGTGTACAGCTCGACGGCGGAGCGGGTCGCGGACCGTGTCGCGCAACTGGACCCTGCCCTGGGGACGGTGGAGCGGGAACGCTCCGTTGCGCAGATTGAGGCGGAGGAGGCTGCGCGGGGGTCGCGGCGTGCGGTGGCGGGGTTTGACTTCACGTTCAGTGTGCCGAAGTCGGCATCGGTGTTGTGGGCGGTTGCGGACGCGGGGACGCAGGCGTTGATTGCGCAAGCCCATCATGAGGCGGTTGCGGCGGTGGTTGCGTTCATGGAGCGCGAAGTAGCGGCCACCCGCACGGGCGCAACTGCTGGGGATGGCGCGGTTGCACAAGTCGACGTCACGGGTTTGATCGCAACGGCGTTTGATCACTTCGATTCCCGTGCTGGGGACCCGCACTTGCATACGCATGTGGTGATCAGCAACAAGGTCCGCACGGTGTTGGATGGGAAGTGGCGGAGTCTGGATGGGCGTCCGATGCATGCCGCGGTCGTGGCGTTGTCGGAGCTGCACGAGGCCGTGTTCGCCGATCACATGACCCGCACCTTCGGCGTGAGCTGGGAGTCGCGGGAGATGGGCCGGGACCGGAACCCGTCCTGGGCGATCACCAACGTCCCCGAACAGCTCGTCGCGGAGTTCTCGACCCGCTCCCGGCACATCAACGAGGCGACCGACGCGCTGATTGCTGCCTACGTGACTCAGCATGGCAAGCGCCCGTCGTCGGCGACCATCGTGAAACTGCGCGCCCAGGCCACGCTCGCGACGCGTCCGGAGAAGCAGGTCCGATCCTTGGCGGAGCTAACAGCCGAGTGGCGCACCCGCGTCAGTCAGCAGCTCGGCAGTGATGCGACGGTGTGGGCGCGCGCCGTCACGGGTGGGGAGCGGCAGTTGTTGTTGCGGGCTGATGATGTGCCGTTGGATCTGATCGAGCAGGTGGGGCGGTCGGTGGTGGAGGTGGTCGGTGAGAAGCGTTCGACGTGGCGGCGCTGGAACCTGATGGCCGAAGCCGCCCGCCAAACGATGGGGTGGCGATTCGCCACCGTCGAGGACCGCGAAGCCATCACCGCCATGGTCGCCGACGCCGCCGAACAAGCGTCCCTGCGGCTGACCCCACCCGAGCTAGCGGTGAGTCCGGTGGAGTTTCGCCGCCTGGACGGCACCAGTGTGTTTCGGCCGAAGCACTCGACCGTGTTCTCCTCCGACACCCTCCTGGCCGCAGAAGACCGCCTCCTGCAACGGGCCCGCGCCACCACCGGGCCGAGTATCGACCTCGCCACCGTCGAGACCATCACGAGCAAGCCTGACGCCGAGGGCCGGGTGCTCGGTCCCGACCAGGCTGAAGCTTTGGCGTCGGTTGCCGTCTCGGGCCGGGTGGTGGATGTGTTGGTGGGGCCGGCGGGGGCCGGTAAGACGACCGCGATGAACGCCTTGCGCCGGGCATGGGAGGCCTCGCATGGTGCCGGGTCGGTGGTGGGGTTGGCGCCGTCTGCGGTGGCGGCGCAGGTGCTGGCCGACGATCTGGGCATTCAGACGGAGAACACGGCGAAGTGGTGGACTACCCATCAACACACCGGCGCGACCTTCAAGGCCGGGCAGCTGGTCATCATCGACGAAGCCTCCCTCGCCGGCACCCTGTCCTTGGATCGGATCACGCAGGCAGCGGAGGAGGCGGGGGCGAAGGTGCTGCTGGTCGGTGACTACGCACAGCTCCAGTCCGTCGACGCCGGTGGTGCGTTCAGCCTGTTGATCCACGACCGCGACGATGCTCCCGAACTCGTTGATGTTCACCGCTTCACTCACGATTGGGAGAAGACCGCTTCCCTGGAGTTGCGGCACGGCCGCGCCCCGGTCATCGACACCTACCTGGCACATGATCGCATCCATGATGGTGACGGCGAGGCCATGACCGATGCCGCCTACACCGCCTGGCGCCACGACCGCCAGGCGGGATTGGTGTCGGTGCTGATCGCCGAAACCCGCGAGAACGTCACCGCCCTCAACGTCCGTGCTCGCGCCGACCTCATCCTCGACGGTACGCTGAAGCCCGGGCCCGAAATCACCCTGTCCGACGGATCGGCAGCGGGCGTGGGTGACACGATCATCACCCGCCGCAATGACCGTCGGCTGCGGAACCGGCACGGCTGGGTCCGCAACGGCCAAACCTGGACCATCACCGCCGTACGTGACGACGGGTCGGTCACGATCCGCCCACCCGGGACCCGGTTCGGCAACAGCGTCGTCGTGCCCGCCGCCTATGTGGCTGAGCATGTCGACCTCGGCTACGCCGTCACCGCCCACCGCGCCCAAGGCATCACCACCGACACCGCCCACGTCCTCGTCGAACCCACCACCACCAGGGAGAACCTGTATGTCGCGATGACGCGCGGACGGGAATCGAACCAGGCCTACGTCATCCTCGACCGTCCCGACGATCACGCCACGGCGCATCCGGGCGACAATCCCGACGCCACCGCCCGCACGGTCCTCTACGGCGTGCTCCAACACAGCGGTGCTGAGCTGTCGGCGTGCGAGACCATCACCGCCGAGCAGGAGCGGTGGGGCTCGATCGCCCAACTCGCCGCCGAATACGAAACCATCGCCGCTGCAGCCCAACACGACCGCTGGGCAGGGCTCATCCGCACCAGCGGACTCACCGGCGAGCAAGCGCAAGCCGTCATCGACTCCGACGCCTTCGGCGCCCTGACTGCGGAACTGCGCCGGGCCGAAGCCAACCACCACAACGTCGACACCCTCCTGCCACGCCTCATCAAGGCTCGCGGGTTCGCCGACGCCGACGACATCGCCTCCGTCATCCACCACCGCCTCGCCAACGCCACCATCCGTCCCGCCGGATCGGGCCGCACCCGCCAGGCCCCGCGTCTCATCGCCGGCCTGGTTCCCGAAGCCACCGGCCCCATGACCCCCGACATGCAGCAAGCCCTGACCGAGCGCCGCCACCTCATCGAAACTCGAGCAGAAGCAGTCTTGGACGCCGCCGTCCAAACCCACGAACCATGGGTTACGGCACTCGGTCCGATCCCAGCCGATGGGCGGGAGCGGCAGCAGTGGCGACGCCGCGCCGTGGTCGTGGCCGCTTACCGTGACCGGTACCAGATCAGCGACCCGGCCCCGCTCGGCGCCCATCCGGAGGGTACGGCGCAGAAGATCGACCGCGCCCGAGCCGAAACAGCACTACGAACGCTGGCCCGCCCGACCATCCACGACGAGCGCCGGCGCCCCGCACCGCAGGCGTCTCGCCAATTGGTCTAGCGGGCGTCTGGGGCACGTTGCGGGCAGAGGTGGGGTGCGATCAGGAGGAGGCCGTAGGCGAGGACGAGGAAAAACGCGACCGGGCCTTGCTGGTTCCCTGAAAGCGTCGGGTACTGACCGGCGGCGGCTCCGTACACGATGGCATCCAGTAGGAGCCCGGTTGCTGAGATCGTGGTACCGAACAGCAGCCGGAGCATCAACGAATCATCGCGGCGCTTACGGAACAACAGGTAGCCGACCATGGCGACACCGAGAGCGAGCAGACCGAACACGATGATCACCGGTACGCCACTCCAGGCCCCGGCGTCAGGGACGAGGACTGTACCTGCCGTGACAAGCAGCCCGGTGGCGATCACCCAGATCACGACGCCATACCCAACGGCAACGAGCACGTCGCGTCGGCTGGGCAGCGGGGGAGGCGCGGTGAGCAGCATGCGACCATATTACTGAAACGACTGTGGTAAGAATAGGGTGTGGCCCGCCCAAAGAACCCTCAGCGCACCAGTGACCTGCTTGACGCCGCAGCTCAGGTGCTGCAGGAGCGCGGTATCGCCGGTGTCACCCTGCGGCCACTCGCTGCGGAGTTGGGAGTCTCGCCGCGAACGCTGCTGTATCACTTCGGCAGCAAAGAAAAGCTGATCACCCAGGCCATCCGGCACCTCCGCCACCAGCAACCCACACTCGCGAAGGCACTTGCTCCAGACCAGCAGCCCAGCACGGGTGCGGTGGCCCTTGGCGAGGTGGTCAGGAGCATGTGGGAGGAGCAGAAGCAGGAGCAAGCGCGGCCCTTCCTCGCGCTGTACTTCGAACTCGCCGCCCTAGCCATCCGCGACCCCGACACGTACGGAACCATGCTCCACGAACTCGACCACGAGTGGACCGACGCGATCACCAGTCATCTGCAGACCCGCGGCCTTGATGCGCACGAGGCTGCTTCGCGGATGAAAATGCTGATGATCCGGTACCGCGGGGCACTGCACTACGGGCTCGTCACAGGAGACTGGGACGCGGCTGACGCGGCGATACACGCTGCCGTCGGCGCTACTGACGTGTGAACGCCCAGGAATATCTGCCCGTAGCTGTGGCCGTGGCGCGGGCCCGCGGAGGGGCTTGTTGATGGCCCTCATGTTCTCGGGGTTCGAGGCCGGGGCGCCTGGTCGATGTCGCTACGCGTCGGCACTACATCGAGCGGCCGGGCGACTCGGATACCGGTGCGTTGCGCCGTTGGAAATCGGCAGACAGTTCCGCCCGTTCCTGGAGATGCTGAGGCGGAAGGTGCTCGACGTCGTTCGCCGAGGCCACCAGCCGGGCAGTTCCTGCGCGGAGAAGCTCGTGGGTGCCAATACTCGACACGCTCGTAACCGGCCCGGGCACCGCTGCGACATCACGACCCAAGCGATGCGCTTCTCGGGCCACGCCCAAGGCTCCTGATCGTGCGGCCGCTTCGACGATCACCGTTGTGCCAGACAAGGCAGCAAGCAGCCGATTGCGAGCTAGGAAGCGATGCCGCGTCGGCACAGCCCCGGGAGGCAGCTCGCTCACCAGGGCACCGACATCAGCGACCTGGTTCAGCAGGTCGTGATGCCCGCGAGGGTAGAGCCGGTCCACGCCTCCGGCCAGCACTGCGATCGTGTCACCACCAGCAGCCAACGCTCCACGATGCACTGCACCCTCGACCCCAAAAGCACCACCAGCGACCAACAGGCGCTCCCGACTCGCCAGATCACCAGCCAACTCGCTGGCGACCCGCTCACCATAAGACGTGGACGCACGAGAACCGGTCACGGTGACCAGGTCCTCCAACGGGCGCGCGAGGAACGACGTCGCGCCACGCACGAACAGAACATACGGGGCACGCTCCCCAAGATCATCCAAAGCCCGCGGCCACTCCACGTCACCCGCAATCAACGTGGCGAAGCCCCCGTTCTCGACCGTCCGCAACCGCTCACTGAGCCGCTCGACCTCCTGTGGAGAGAGCCGGTCACGCCACACCTGTGCATCCACCCGGCTCAGACCCGGAACTGCGGCATCACTGTCGAGCAGCCTCAGAGTCTCGACAGCACCCCGCTGCTGTAGCAGACGACCAGTCATTGCATCGTCGGGCTCGGCCAACAACGACAGCACCACCCGGGCACGACGCTCATCAACACCAAGACCAGCAACACCAGACATGACGGCTCCTCCTCGAACACACCTCGCCGAGCAGGTGCGCCAACACAGCCCGCGATCCTCGCGAGGCGGTCAGGCCGTCGGCGCTGGTGAACGCGACGGCAAGCACCGCTCGCGACGCTCAGCAGCGCGGGCTCGCACCAACAACACCACGCTCACCGGGCCCATCACTAGGAACTTGAACGCGTTCCAGATGCACAGCAGCACCAGCAGGTGGAACCACCCCGGCGCACCGCGGTCGATGAGAATCGTCAGGATGTTCGCGACCCCGAGGTACGGGATGGCCAGCAACATCGCCGGGACGCCCCACTTCAGCCCGCGTCGCCTGCGGAGCTTGTCCAACACGATGTTGGTCGGCATGTAGCGGCGCAGGAAGTCACGCGTGTGGATGCTGACGATCCAGATCAGGCGAAACATGAGCACAGTCCTCTCCTCGTCTCCGGCGACAAGGAATCGAGAAGGACCGCTCCGGCCGAAGCCAGCTGGTCGTCCCACCACGTCCGGCGGTGGGTCACGCAGGTGGAGGCCGCCTACCCACAAGGTACCGTTGTTGACGTTGCGTTGGAAGAGTCCCGGTGCTTGGTGACATGACCCGCTTGGGCTCTCACCCCCAGAAGATTGGATCCTGGTGGCTGTCGATGTAGTCGAGCAGTGACTGGACGTTCTTCGTCGGACGCTTGCGGGTGTACTCGTGGAACTTCATGTACCGTTCGCGCCAGTAGATGCTCCACTGCCCAGTCTTGACGGTATAGCGGAGGCGCGCGACCGGGAACCGTGTCCAGTCTCCCTGCCCGTCCCAGGGCGGCCTCGTCTCGATGATCGTGACGTGCCGGTCGGCAATCTCGGCTTCTACCCGCACTTGATCCCACAGGTGCTCGGGCACGCGTTCACGGCACCAGCGGCCGATGCTCAGCAGGTCGGTCTCGGGCATCGCCATACGTCCATTCTGCCATCCGAGCTCCTCGGTAGCCTCGAAGCTGTGGCGGCAGGGCAAGTCCATCGGGGAGCATCACGTTGCGGCGGAGCTGGCCCGAAGTAGCTCACGCTGGTGCGGACAGTGTGAAGGCAGTCCCATCCCCGCCAACCCGGATAACGGTCGGGTGGTCGAGATTCAGGTGAAGACAGCGCAAGGCTCCACCTGGCGATCGCTTCGCTGGCTCGACTCGAAGTCACAGGATCCAAGGTCAGCAGGAATAGTACGTCATGGCGGCCGTTCCGCATGACCCATGCCGTGCAGGAAGCTCCGTGGTGCCTCGTCCGCATGTCGTCCCAGCGGCGTGGGGCGAGCACATGAACCCGATCACCTGGTCACATCCGCGTGCCGCGAGGCGTCCTCGAGGCACAGGCGCGATCATAGGCTTATGGCGATTCGGCGGTGCCAGGGAGCTTGCCGCTTGCGGCCGCAACGATGCCTACACAGGAGGGATCGACGTGGTCGCGGCGGGGAGTCGCGACCCGACAGCAGTTGCACGTCATATCTTGGCTCTGGAGGAGGCCGTCAAGTGAGGTCACGCCCCGCTGGCTGGAAGCGATCGCGATCGCTCAGCAAGCTAGTGCCCCAGTCCCTATCGGAAGGTCGCTCAGCATGGCAACGGTAGAACAGCAGGTTCTGGACTCGAGCAACGCGATCGACCAGAACATCTCGGCAATCACGACCGACCGTGGATTCTTGTCACAGAACCTGCTGCAATACCTGCGCCACCTGGTCGAGGGCTTGGTCGTCTATGCGCACGTCCCAGATCGGACGGTGACGTACAACTACCAGACGCAGTTTGATGCTGCTCGGGACGCAGTGAACGGCGATGCCCGCTATCGCCTGCTGACGCGCTTCCACAACCTGCTCCAGATCAGCGTCTCGCACTACACCCTCGACCGGGACCCCTCTGAGCGCCTGATGCTCAAATACTACGAGTACCTGCTACGCACACGCGACCTCGCGAAGCAGCACCTCGGCCTGGACATCCTCCGGAATCTCGAGCAGTTCCCGCTTCACGAGGATCCGGCACTCCGCGCGTACTACGAGAAGATTGCTGGCCGGATCGAGGCATCGAAACACGACCTGCTGACCGGCAAGACCGAGCGCTACTACATCAACAGCTCTCGACCGTTCTTCATTGGCAGCCGAATCTACTACGAGGTCACCTTCAGCCTCGCCCACAACCGGACAAGCAAGTTCGATCGGATCATCGGCTTCACCGACATTGATGTGAGCGACTACTACGCTGCACAACTCGAGCTTGCGAACGACTCAATCGACGTACTCGGTCAGACGATGCCAATCATCATCGTGCGCGACTGGTCGGTGTCCATCCGACCGTGCGAGTTCGACAACTTCGCTCGGCTCCTGGGCCAACAGACCAAGGTGCAGTCAGGTCACGTCGAGTACCGCAACCTGATGCAGTACCTAACGCTGACACGTCACAGTCTGCTCGACCTCATTGACTCGTCAGACGCGGTGTACAACCAGGTGAAGACCTGGGCCCTCGCGAACGCCCAGCGGACGCCGATGATCTTCCCTGCACTGGACGCGGCGAGGGCAATCATCCAGCGGAACCGTCCAGGCACCCGACTCCTGCGCTACCTGATGCTCCGGATGAACAACCAAATCCTGAAGGCACAGTACGACGTTAATCAGTGCGGGTGGCTCTCGAACCTGAATGTCTCAAGCGGCTGCCGTCCGTTCGATACCATGCCGTACTGTACGTCGCCCCGGAAACACAACCCGAGGTTTGCTGACCTCGCGGCTAGCATCGATTCCTCGACCAGGAAGCACGAGCTACTTGCGCGACGGATACGGGTCAACGTCGAGCAGCACGGCATGATCTACACACCCGAGAGCGACCTCGAAGACCTCGGGGACATCGACGACCTGATCAGGCGCCACAACGCCGCTCTTCCACCGACACCACGGCATGCCCCACGCAAACTCCAACGCGCCAACGGCCACGTGTTCATCGTCGGGTACGAGGACGGCACCGTAGAGATCATCGAGCAGCTCCAGAAGATCGCCTCGAATGGCATCGAGGACTACGCGGACGACGTCGCCGCATGGCTTGACGAAAACGCGAAACTTCCGGACGGTGACCCGCAGAAAGTTGACGATGAGATCAAGGCCGATGCCCTGCGGAAGCTCTTCTCCCACTCGAAGGTGGCCCTCATCTACGGAGCCGCAGGCACCGGCAAGTCCACGATGGTCAACCACATCGCGAACTACTTCGAGAGTGAGCGGAAGCTCTTCCTGGCACACACCAACCCGGCCGTCGATAACCTGAAGCGCCGCGTCGACGCTCCCAACAAACACTTCAGCACAATCTCGAAGCATGTGCGGGGCGACTGGGACACATCGGGTCATTTCGATATCGTCATCATCGATGAATGCAGTACGGTCAGCAACGCTGCATTCCTCGAGGTGCTCGCCAACACCGAATTCGATCTGCTGGTGCTGGTGGGTGATGTCTACCAGATCGAGTCCATCGAGTTCGGGAACTGGTTTGGCGCAATTCGCTCGTACATCCCACCAGAGTCAGTACACGAATTGACACACCCGTTCCGCACGACCGACGAGGAGCTCCTGACCCTCTGGGATCGCGTGCGTGACCTTGACGACCGGATCGAAGAGTCACTGTCGAAAAATGAGTACTCCAAAGAACTAGGGGAGTCGCTCTTCGCACGACACGGTGCCGACGAGATCGTGCTCTGTCTCAACTACGACGGATTGTACGGGATCAATAACGTTAACCGCTTCCTTCAGGCGAGCAACCCGAGCCCGGCCCACGTCTGGGGTGAGGCTGTTTACAAGGTTGGCGATCCGGTGCTCTTCAATGAGACGGATCGCTTCCGCCCGCTGATCTTCAACAACATGAAGGGCAATATTGTTGGGATTAGCCAGGTGCCCGGGAAGATCACCTTCGACGTCGACCTTGGGCTCGAGCGTGAGGTGACAGCGATGGAGGCGATGCTCTCGAACCTCCGCGTCGTTGAAGACTCCGTGGTTCAGTTCGACGTCATCGAGCGCCCAGACACGGACGAGGACGATGACTCGACGACGACCATCGTGCCATTCCAGATTGCCTACGCGGTCTCGATCCACAAGGCGCAGGGTCTCGAGTTTGACTCGGTGAAGGTTGTTATCACGGAAGCCAACGAAGAGAACATCTCGCACAGCATCTTCTATACAGCGATTACCCGGGCTCGAAAGCATCTCGAGGTCTACTGGACGCCTGACACTCAGACTCGGATCCTAAGCCGACTGGAGGTTCGCGAGAACAAGAAGGACGAGAACCTGCTTCGGCGGCGTCGCGGCGTGGTTCCGGTAGTCAAGGTGCCCAAACGACAGAAGGTGCGTCAGAAACCGTAGCTGCCTGGATCGGATCACTGATGGACCTAGCGCTTGCCACCGGGTGCACACGAATCACGTTGCCCGGTCACCGTGCGGCAGCTAGCCGTGGCGAGTAGCTCGAAGTCCCGGTACGGTGGACCCATCCGTAGGGGTGTGCTTTCCATCTGGCGACGAGGCCGGGATGCTCGACCAAGACAGCGCCCTCGCGTTGCTCACCGTCGCCGCCGAAGCGGGCGCGACGCTCGCGCTGGTCGGTGACCGGGCGCAACTGCCCGCAGTCGGCAGGGGCGGGGTGCTCGACATGGCCGCGCAGATCCGGGGCCGCACAATCGACATGGCAGAGGTGCACAGGTTCACCGTCACCGCCTACGCCGAGCTGTCAGTGCGGTTGCGTGACCGCGACGACCCCGGCGCGATCTTCGACCAGCTCCACGCGCTCGGCCTGATCCGTCTGCACGCCGACAGCGCGAGCCTGCATGAGTACATCGCCAAGAACCGCGGCGACGGGGAGGCAGTAACGGTCGCCACCAACGACGAGGCGACCCGGCTGAACGCCCGAATCCGTGACCAGCGCACGCGCGACGGGGCCGTGGACGAGCAGACGACCACGAACGGATCGGACGGCCTCCCCATCGGGCGCGGCGACCTGATCCAGACCCGCAAGAACAACACCGGCCTGGGGGTGGCAAACCGGCAACTGTGGGTCGTGCAACACGTCGCCGTTGACGGAGCTCTGTGGGCGGTCGAAGCAGGCAGCGACCGGAAGCGCGAGCACACCGTGCGCCTGCCCGCCGCCTACGTCACCGAGCACGCGCACCTGGCCTACGCCTCGACCGCCTACGGCGTGCAGGGCATCACCGCCCCGGCATCGCACACGATCCTCACCGAGGCCATGACCGGCGCGGCCGTCTACGTCGGTATGACCCGAGGCGCCGACGAGAACGTGCTGCATGTCATTGCTGAGAACACCGCCGAGGCTCGGCAGCAGTTCATCGGCGCGGTAGAGCGCGACCGCGCCGACCGTGGCCTGGGCGACGCCACCCAGCAGGCAGCGGAGGCGGTGCGGGGTCTGGTCGACGACGGCCCCGTGAAGATCGTCAACACCGAGATAGCCGCACTCACCCAGCAGGCCGAACGAGCGGAACAGCGCGCGGCGCTCTGGCAGCAGGCCGCCGACGCGCTCACCGAGCTGCACGTCCGGCAGAGTTACGAACGCGACCAAGCAACACACGCCGCAGAGACCGCAGCCCGGCAGTTGGAGCGGGTGCGCGCCGAGGTCGCCGCTCCGCTCACTGAGCGGGCCTCTGCGGCGCTGACCGAATGGCAGGACGCCAACACCGCGCAGCAGGTCGCCCGCGACTACTTGCGCGCGGTCGGCAGGTTCGGCAAACGTCGCGCCACCCGAGAACACCACACCGCCCAGACTCTCACCCACGACACCGCCCAGCGGCTGACGAGAAGGTGGGGTGAGTCGCCCCGCTGGAACGAGAACAGCGCATCATGGGTCGAGCGCGTCACCCGGCCCCAGATCGACGCCGACCCCGGCGTGGTCGAAGCGACCGAGCAGCACGAGGCCGCAGCGAACGCCGTGCGCAAGATGCTGGAACCTGACCCGTGGCCGCGTCTGCGCATCTACGCCCGCATCTTCGGCACCGAGACAGTGGCGAACAACCGCGCCGCCTACCTCGCCACCCGCCCCCACGCCAATGCCGAGGACGCGACCCGCGCCGCGCGCCAGGCCCGCGCCGAAATCGAAGCACTACGCGCCCTCACCCCCACCGAGGCAATACAGCACTTCGAGCAAACCCGCACCGCAGAGCAAGCGCGGCGAGACGTAAGTGACCGTGCCCTGAACGAGCGCCAACGACGGCTCGACACTTCCCGCTCCTACCCGCACGACAGCGGTCCTTGCGACGGTAGGCCGTCCCTGGGCAGGTGACGAGGAGGACTCGCGAATGCTTGGAGCGGAAAAAGGCGGGAAAAACCGCGTGAAGCAGAGGCTGCCCGTCATGGTGCGGTCACGCCGGGTCGAGCGGCGCGGCACTCTATCGGCGTCGGAGGCCGTCGATAGAGTGGGACACAGCGCCATGAGCACAACTAAAGACGCGCCATCGCGCGGAGGAGACCACACAGCATGAGTAAGTCCCTACTGGAGCAGCTGCCAGGCATCGTCGCCGCTGGCAAGCGTCAAGCGGCACAGATCCTTGAGCAGCTGGAGGGACGCAACCGCGTCAGCCTGCAGACGCGCGAGCTGGTGGTCCCGTCGAAGGATCACGCGGGGTTCAGCTTCTGGGGCAACGACAGCAAGGGGGCCGTAGATCAGCCCAATCGCCTGATCTACGGTGACAACTTGCTGGCGATGGCGGCGCTGCTGGCAGGCGATGAGGACAACCCCAGCCTGCGCGGCAAGATCGATCTGATCTACATCGACCCGCCGTTCGACTCCAAGGCGGACTACCGGACCAAGATCACACTGCCTGGTACGACGATCGATCAGAAGCCGACTGTGTTCGAGCAGTTCGCGTATTCCGACACATGGTCCGACGGAACCGCATCGTATCTGGCGATGATCACACCCCGCTTGGTTTTGATGCGTGAACTGATGGCTGACACTGCCTCGATCTACGTCCACCTCGACTGGCACGTGGGTCACTATGTCAAGCTCGTTATGGACGAGATCTTCGGTCGTGAGAACTTCGTGAACGAAGTGATCTGGCGCTACGGAAAGATGAGCAACGCAACTCGTCGGTATCCCCAGAATCATGACACCATATTCTGCTACGGCAAGACATCCGAGTATTTCTTCCGACCTGTGCGATCTGCGGACAGCGAATACAAGGCGCGGTTCTCACGCTGGGTCGTTAACAACAAAGTCACGTATGGCGCGGTTGCGCATAGTGACGACAAGCTCATCAAGCTGCGTGTCCGAAAGGTCATGAAGGAGTTGGGGCGCGATCTCATTGACACGGATGTGTTGTTCGACTTCGATCAAGAGTTCAAGACTCAAGATGACGTGTTCTACGACATTTCAATCATCAAGGGAAATGCAGCCGAGAACCTCAAGTTTGACACGCAGAAGCCTGAGAAGCTGATCGAACGCCTTATCTCAGCGTCCTGTCCGGATGGTGGCATGGTCGGCGACTTCTTCTCCGGTTCAGGCACAACGGCGGCGGTCGCTGAGCGTCTTGGGCGGCCGTGGGTGGCATCCGATATCGGGAAGCCATCAGTGATGGTTGCTCGTAAGCGGCTCATCGACCAAGACGTCAAACCCTTCCTCTACCAGGCCATCGGTGACTATCAGATCGAGCAAGCGCGCTCGACGCTGGGGCGCTCGTTCCGTGTCGGTGACCTAGCTAAGGTCGTGCTTGATCTCTACGAGGCTCTGCCGCTGCCGCCCGAGGAGAACGTCAACGGCAGTCTCGGTCGCCTTCCTGGTACCCGGACACTGGTCTACGCAGACAGCCCGTCGCGGCTCACGACCATCTCGACGCTTAAACGTGCTCAAGGGTACCGCGAGGTGAAGATGGGCGGCTTCGACAAGGTCGTCGTGCTCGGCTGGAACTTCGCCGCCGGTATCGGGCAGGACATCAGCGATCTGAACGATCCGAACCTTAAGGTACTGGTGATCCCGCCAGATCTCCTCGATCAGCTGAAGAAGAAGGGCGCGGACAAGCTGGCGTCAGAAGTACGCTTCTCGAGCCTTCAATACCTCCAGGCGAACGTCTCCGGTCGCATTCTTGCGGGTGAGCGCGAGTCGCTCACGGTCAACCTGCAAAACTACGTCCTGCTATCGCCCGAGGCGATCAACCTCGACCAAGCCAACCGCGCCAAGCTCCAGCAGGTCATGAACACGGAGCCTCTCGCGCTCGTCGAGTACTGGGCAGTGGATCCCGACTATGACGGCGATGTCTTCCGCTCCGTATGGCAGGACTACCGTGGCAACATCGACAACGACAGCGACGAGTTGCGTGTCGTCACGACAGCCACGTTGGATCTTCCCAGCATCGACCGCCCACGTACCGTGTGCGTCCGGGCAGTCGATGTCTTCGGCTTCGAGTCCGAGGTCGTCATCTCCGGCGTGGAGGTGCAGTCGTGAGCGGCTTTGCTGACTTTCCTTTGGCCTGCGGGCTGTCAGCAGTAGTTGATCCTCTCATCCCTGGCATTCTGGACGGCACGGGTTCGGAACTGCTCGAACGAGTCACGCCCGTAACAGCTGAGCTGTTGCGTTACTGGTTTCAGCAGGACTACTGCGAGCTGCGGGAGCTGAACTTCCATGCGGGCCAGCGAGCGGCCATCCTCAACATCATCTATGCCCACGAGGTGCTCGGCACCACACGCCTCCGAGATCTCTACGAAGCAGTGGCCGCCGAAGCGATGCTGGAAGATGGTGTGCTAGGAGAGGTAACCCGGCGGCGCCACGACTTCCCGAAGTACGCGGCGAAGATGGCGACGGGTACGGGCAAGACATGGGTGCTCAACGCTCTGCTCGTATGGCAGTACCTGAACAAGCTGGCCGATCCCGCGGACCCGCGATTCTCCAGCAACTTCCTGCTGGTCGCTCCTGGCCTCATAGTGTATGACCGCCTGCTGGACTCGTTTATGGGTAAGGAGCACGAGGGGGAGCGGGATTTCACTAGTAGTGACATCTACCGGCAGCAGGACCTGTTCGTGCCCGATACGTACCGGACCCGGGTCTTCTCGTTCTTGCAGTCGTCCGTCGTGACCAAGACCGAGATCGGCCGGAAGGTGACCGGCTCGGGCTTGATCGCGATCACCAACTGGCATCTGCTGGCAGGCAAGGAAGATCCCGACTTCATCGACGAAGATCCAGACGTTGAGGCTCCCGGCGTGGAGATTGATCCCAAGGCGGCGATCGAGAGCTTCTTCCCGCTCACGCCGGGCACCAGCGCGGGGAATGTCCTGGATACGCTGGATCGACGGTTCCTGAGAGGAGGACCGCTCCAGGCGCTGAAGGATCTGCCTGACCTGGTCGTGTTCAATGACGAAGCTCACCACATCCACGAGGTGAAGAAGGCCGATGAGGTTACGGATGTCGAATGGCAGAAGAGCCTGAGCGAGATAGCATCGACAAAGGGACGGCGTTTCACTCAGATTGACTTCTCCGCGACGCCATACAACGAGGTTGGCTCGGGGCGCTCCAAGGGCAAGGCGTACTTCCCGCACATCGTTGTTGACTTCGACCTCAAGTCCGCTATGGGCGCCGGATTGGTCAAGTCGCTGGCGCTCGACAAGCGCAAGGAGATCGCGGCCCTGCCGCTTGACTTCAAGGCTGAGCGTGACGAACAGAAGCGCGTCACTGGCCTCTCCAACGGCCAACGGGTCATGCTGCAGGCTGGTCTCAGGAAGCTCCAGATCCTTGAGGAACAGTTCACCGACGCGGACCCTGACAAGCATCCAAAGCTCCTCGTCGTCTGCGAAGACACGAACGTCACTCCTCATGTGGTCGAGTACCTGCAGAGCACGGGCCTGTCTGAAGATGACATCCTCCGTGTTGACTCTGGTCGCAAGGCGGAGCTGGGGGCTAAGGATTGGGAACCGCTTCGCGAGAAGTTGTTCGACGTGGATCGGCACAAGCGGCCGAAGGTCATCGTGTCCGTGCTGATGCTTCGTGAGGGCTTCGATGTCAGCAACATCGCCGTCATCGTGCCGCTCCGGTCGTCGCAGGCATCGATCTTGCTTGAGCAGACGATCGGACGTGGTCTCCGCCTGATGTGGCGCGGCGATCCGTCGATTGATGAGCTGAAGGCCGAGACACGCGACCGTATCAGCAAGGGACTTGAGCCGACCAACTACTTTGACGTGCTCTTCATCGTCGAACACCCCGCGTTCAGCGACTTCTACGATGAACTCCTCAGCGGCGGCCTCATGGTCGAGACTGGCGAGGACGCAGATACCACCGGCGCGACAGGTGACCTGGAGCATGTCGATCTGCGGCCGGGATACCAGGCGTATGACTTCGAGATCCCGATCATTTTGCGCGACGCAGACGAGGAACTCCGCCAACCGAGCATCGACCCGCTGACGTTGGCATCGTCACCCTACCCGCTGGACATGATGCTCAAGGCCATCGGAACGGGAGATCGCTTCGTTTCGCACGATGCTCAGACAGGCACCCAGTACGGGGACTATCGAGTCGATGGCGGTGTCCTCACGGCGACCGGGTACAACGACTACCTCTCACGCATGACGACGCGCATCACAGAAGCACTCGGTCGCACCATGACCAAGAGTCAGAGCAAGTACAACGAGAACGCCAAGTTCCCGATTCTGCAGGCGTACCGACCTCTCTTGGCTGGCTGGCTGGACACCTACATCCGTCATCGGCTCTTCGCCCAAGGCTTCGATCCGCTGGACGGCGAGAACTGGCGGGTGCTGCTGCTGGACGATGTCGCGCACAGCATCGCTGGGACGTTCGCAACGAAGCTCGTCGAGTTGCAGGAGAGTCATGTCGTGGCCTCCGCGGAAGTACAGCACCGCTTCCTGTCAGAGGTTACGACGATCCCCGTGCGCGGCAGCACCGCGGAAGATGTCATGAAGTGCATCTACCCGAAGCTTCCGGTTCCGTCACAGGGCGGTGGCCTCGAGCGTCGCTTTATCCGATGGGCAGATAAGGACTCCGGTATCGAGGCGCTCGCCAAGGTACATGAGTACCGACACGACTTCCTTCGCCGGCCGTACTTGAAGGCGGACGGCATGCCCGCGCAGTACTCGCCGGACTTCCTGGTTCGCACATCCGACACCGTCTTCGTCGTCGAGACGAAGGCGCAGTCGGCCCTAAGCGATGAGAACGTGCAGCGCAAGAAGAAGGCCGCGCTCGCCTGGTGTGAGCAGATCAACGAACTGCCCGAGGAAGACCGCGACAGCCGTCGGTGGGATTATGTGCTCCTCGGAGAGACGGTGATTGTTGAGTGGGAGAAGAAGAACGCTTCCGTCACGGACCTGCTTGACTACGCCCGGCTACGTCGCGTGTCCACTGCCAAGCAGGAGCGACTTCTATGAGCGACGATGTGATGGCAGCCGACGTCGACTGGACGGAAGACCCTGAGCTTGTCGACCCTCGTGCGCTGCTGGCTGACTGGGCAAACAGCAACGATGAGTGGGTGCGTCTACTCGTCGCTGAGGTGCTTGCGAGCGGGCGAGCTGTGGGAGATTCCACCGTCGAGAAGGCGTACAAGCTGTTTCGACAGGAGAAGGCGCTCGACAAGCGTGAGCTGCCGACCTTAGCGAAGCTCGACGTTGAGGCACGACAGGACGAGTCGGCGCCACCGTTGTCGCTGACTCGACTCTCGGACGTCCGCGGGGTCAATGCGCTCGTACCTGGGGCGATCATCGAGCCACACGAAGGTTTGACAATCCTCTACGGGGAGAACGGCACGGGCAAGACCGGGTACTCGCGCGTCTTCAAAGCCCTGGCGAACAGTCGCACAGCAGACACAATTCTGGGCGATATCGAAGCCGACACCACCGAGGCGCAGACAGCCACACTGGAGTACAAGCTCGGTGATGACGAGCAGACGCTCGCCTGGACTGGAGAGCGCGGCGTTTCCCCGTTCACACGGATGTCGATCTTCGACAGTCCCGCTGTGAGTACCCATGTCGACGACGACCTTGACTACGTCTACACGCCAGTGTCGCTCGCACTCTTCAACCACGTCACAGGCGCGATCCAGGCGGTGACGGGCGAGATCGATACCGCAGTTAGCGCGCTCGGCACCGGGGGCACTGGGTTGCTGTCCAGGTTCCAACGCGGCTCCTCGATCTACCCGCTCATAGAGACGCTCGGCGCGTCTACTGACCTTGTGGAACTCAAGGCGAAGGCAGCAACCGACCAAGCCGTTGAAGACGAACTCGATGGACTCACGCAGGCAGTAGCCGCCCTGCGCGCCAACACCATCGGAACGCAGATCACTGCGCTCAAAGCGGAGCATCGTGTGCTGGCGCAAGCTGCGGCTGCCGCGAAGATGCTTTTATCGTTCGATGCCATCGCCTACAACGACGCACTGACCAGACGAGCGCAGCTTGCGACGGACTACGAGACCTTCCGTACGGAACTCTTCGCTGCCGCGGACCTGCCAGCTGATCCTGACGACACCTGGAGCGACTTCATCGAGGCCGGCGAGACGTACCGCCAGCACCTCGTGGGCCTCGGAGCGCACGACTCGGACCGGTGTCTCTATTGCCGTCAGCCCCTACAGGACGCTGCGCGCGATCTGCTCTTCAGATACTCGACCTACCTCGAGGACAAGATCTCTGCCGACATACGCGCCACGGACGCCGAGCTGGCAGACTTCAAACGTCAAGTTGCTGCCGTTCAAGGTAACGACCTCGCACAGTTCGTAGCCGAGTACAACGACGAGGAGGAGAAGCCGTCTTGCTTCTCGCAGGTCGAGACCATTGAGGGAGCAAGGAGTGAGCTCGCATCGGCAGTCGCAGAAGGTAAACCTGCCAGCCTGACGATGGCGGACCTCGTTGCGCAACCGAAGACCGATGTCGACGAAGAGTCGGCCACTATCGAAGCTGGCATCACGACGCTGGAGGCCCAGCAGCAGAACAGGACTCAGGCGCTTGCCGATAAGCAAGCCGAACTCGTGGAACTGCAAGACGCCGTCGAACTGGGCAAGTCCTGGCCGTTGATCGAGGCGCAGGTCAAGGGCGCCAAAGAGGCCGACCAGCTCAAGACACTCAAGCGGCCACTGTCTTCGTTGGCGCGAGCGGTTACCGCGCTCGCGAAGACCGCCAGCGACCAACTGATAAACCAGAGCTTCGATGCTCTGTTCCTAGAGGAATGCGAGGCACTCAGGGCCCCGACTCTGAAGCTGCAGTTCGTTGGACGTGAAGGTCGGGCTCATCGTCGCAAGGTGCTGAGTGGCAAGCACAAGCCGTCGAAGGTGCTGTCCGAGGGTGAGCAGAAGGTACTCGCACTTGCCGACTTCCTGGCTGAAGCCCGGTTGGCGGGGATCACCGCCCCGGTGATCTTCGACGACCCGGTGTCCAGCCTCGATCACAGACGGATCAACGAAGTGGCGCAACGCATCGCCCGGCTTGCCGACGACAACCAGGTCATCGTATTCACCCACGACATTCTGTTCGCCACGACGCTCCTCAGCCTTTTCGAGAAGTCCAAGCGCTGTGTCTACTTCCAGATCACGGATGAGAGCGGTAAGGGCCAGGTCACCCGCGCCAGCGGACCAAGGATCGACTCCCTGGGTGCGATCAAGAAGCGGATCACCGACTCGATCCAGGCCGCCAGATCTCAAGACGGAGAGACACGGGATGCGCTCGTACGCATGGCGTACAGCCACGTTCGCGCCTGGTGCGAGGTCTTTACCGAGGAAGAACTGCTTAAGGGCGTCACCAAGCGCTACCGCGCGAACGTCCAGATGACCACCCTCCCGAACATCGACGGCAGCAAGCTCAACGACATCGGGCCGAAGGTGACCGAGATCTTCGAGGTCGCTTGTCGCTACATCGACGGGCACTCGCAACCGCTCGTGACGCTGGGCGTCAGCCCGACGCTCACCGGCCTGGAGGAGCACTGGGCCGAGCTGCAAGAACTCAAGAAGCTGAATGACACCAAATTGTGAGTCCGCGGCGAAGGTGAGTCCGTCGCGGTTGAGTGCGTTGTCGGACGTCATCGATAGCGTGGTTGCGCAGCGATACAGGAGAGGAGCCGCACATGTCGTCTGATACCTACGCCTTCCCGGTTGCAGTGTCGCAGCTCGGCCACGAGGACTCGCGTGAGCAGCAGAACGCGCGGGCTATTAAGTGGTTGTTGGAGCAGTCGGGCGGCCCCGTCGTGGTTGTGACGCCTCAGAAGCGGCTCGACAGCGAAGTCCTCAAGCGTTTGCTCGCTCGCGCAGGAGTCACACATCTGAGTTGGCGGGGACTGTCTACGGGCTCGTTGGCGCGTCGGCGGGTCATCCATGCGTGGCCGGATCGGCAGCATCTCAATGACCTCTGGGGCGTTGACGCCGACGCGCTGGTGGTGATCGAGTGGGGGAAGGCGGAGACCGCTGAGTGGATCGAAGACTCCAACCCGGTGCGGTTGCTGCGCGGACGAACGGTGCAGCAGTCGTCCGATCCTGAATCGGAAGCGGAGACCGCTCCTCTTCCGGAGGACGTCGATCAGATCCTGGAACACATCGCCGCGTGGGCTGCCGGTTACGACTCTGGGCTGAAGTGGAACGAAGAGGACAAGCTCAAGGCTGACATGATGAACTGCCCGCGGCGTTGGGAGCAGGTGACGGTCGAGCAGGTTCGGGCTAAGTGCCGCGCGTTGAAGATGCGGCCCAAGGACGTCGACACGATTACCGGGTACCTGCAGCGCAGGAAGGAGGGGCGAAGATTCAACGTGCGAAGCTCGTATCGGACTTTCCGGTTCAGCTAGACGATCAGGAAACCCACGCTTGCTCTGAGCGGAACCCCCGGTGAGCGCTGGTTCCGCAAACGAAGCTATGTCTCGTTGGAAGCTGGGCGCGTCTTCACAGCCGCCCCCGGGTTTTCGCCCACACCGTGCCCCGGTGAACCCCGAACTGACGTGCCAGCGTGTTCACGCCCATCCCTTTTGCGCGGGCTGTTCGCATAGCGTCCAGTTCCTCGTCAGTGAGTCGTGTTCGAGGCCGTTTCTTTGGTTCCGCTGACGCGTCGATCAGCGGGTCGTCCGGCTCTCCGTCGAGGTCGGGATCGTCGCAGGTGCCTTGATTCCACGCGGAAACAAGCCTCTCAACGCGAGGTCGCCTGTTCCCGCAACGTTCCATTGCTTCCACCTCGGGGGAAGTGTCGAGCTATGGCACTTCCCCATTTTCGTGCCTCGGCAAGGTCGGCGACGGTGATCTCTGCGCCGCCGTTGAAGAACCACGACGCGATGGTCAGCGTCTTGGCGCCGGCGAAGATCTTGTCAACGAAGTAGTCGAAGAGCAGGTCCCTGGTCTCTGGGGTGTCCATCGTGGCGTGCGCGAAGCGCTGGTAGAAGGCCTTGATGGAGGCCTCGTCCTCGAACAGTGTGGCCTTGACCCGCTCGGCCTGGATCGCGGCGTCCAGCTCCTTCTTCTGCTCCTCCAGCGATGCCATGGCCTCAGCGGTGGTTTCGTTCATGATGCCCAAATCGTGTCCGCATCCCTTGGACCTTCAGCCTTCGGCACCTGACAGAACACAAGACTCTGGTGGACAGACGTTCACGGCATCGCCTGTCGGCCTTGTGCGACCCGCCAGTTCAAGAAGCATGATCGTCACTGCGCGCCAGGACATCAGTTGGCGAACAGGTTCCTGAACGGACGTTGAACAGTTACTGGCTCAGTCGCAGCCCGACTCGGTGACTCACGTAACGACCGTTTGTTGAACGGAGACGGCTTTCAGGCGGGGAGTCACGAGCAGGGCGGCCTGGCAACCGAGGACAGCGACCCGGCGTACCGCGCGCGAGTCATCGTCAACTACCTCCGGCGCGAGCGCACTGCCTACGACGACCTCTGGAAGTCGCTCGCGGGAAGGGTCGGCAAGGACGACGTCCACGAGCTCGTGCCCGGCACGATCGGAGCCGCGTACCCGAATCTCGCCGAGGAGTACGAGCGGCAGGTCGAGGACTGGCTGCGGCGTCGGCAGGAACGCCGGTGGCAGTTGGGTCTGCTCGACATCGAAGCCGGTCTCGGCTAGATCAGACACACGACGGAGCCCCGGCCGAGCGATCACCAGGCCGCCCGTCAGTTGATACCCTATGCAATACCCAGCAGATCGGACCGAGAAGTGCTGGTGAAGTGCAGTCGCATATGGAAGGTCGTTTGAAATGGGAGCACCTGCCGGTCATCCGTTCTTCGGGAATCAGTACACGAACGGGGGATACGTGAATGGCTCGTTCTCCTACTCGGGCCTCGTCAATGGCTTCGTTCGCACGGACGCTGAGACTGCGGCCCCGCTTCGGAAGTCAATGGGTGGCGTGGCCACGCCGCGCCTTCCCGAGGTTGAGTTGCCAACAGCGAAGCCTTCGATCACGATTCCTTCATTGGTCGCGGCGGGAGCTGTCATGCTGATCGGCGGAGTCGCATCGTTCGTGTACCTTCGCAGCAGGTCTAACGGCGCTGAGACGACTCTCGATGATGAGGAGATCGCTGGCTTCGGGTTGTGCGAGTCGTGTGGGCAGATATTGGCGAGTTCGGGTCCGGCCAAGGTCCAGCGGGACGAGGATGGCGACTTCGTGGTGTGCGAGAACTGCTCTCACAAGAACAGGGCTCGATATGAAGATGGTCAGGACTAAGTCGGAGCCGGTCCGGTTGAGAAAGGGAGCGCAGCGTGGCGTACAAGATCGTGATGCAATACCCCGACGGCGACTCTGAAGAGCAGGACGAAGTCTTCGACACAGAGGCCCAGGCGATGGACTACGCAGGCTACCTCGTCTCCTGCTATGACCTCGGCGGAGAGATCCTGAACATGTCGAACCCTGGAGATTATCCACTCTCCGAAGAACAGGCCGACTACGAGATCATAGAAGTGGACGAATGAGAGGCGTCGACGACGATCTCCCCCTTCACAGGTTCGTCCAGGTGATCCCCACGCCCTCCCCTGTAGCCGGTTACCCGGCTGGCGTGTCTTACCCTCGGGCGGCGGAGAAGGCTGCGGCATCGGCGCTCATCGCCTGCAGGACTCCCCAGTTGTGGAGCATTTCGTCGGGGTCGTGGTCGAAGCTCGGGACGATCTGTTTCATGCGTGCCAGGAAGTCGGAGTCTGAGAGCGACTCAAGCCATGCGGACACCTCTGAGAGCGGGGGTGAGCCGTCTATGACGGCGATCGTGCCCGCGATGTCCTCCCGGGCGAGGGCGGCACCTATACGCTCCTTGTTCCGCTCGTAGGCGGAGACCAGGGTGCCTGACGCTACGGCGGCGGAGGCATCGAGCTGACCACGTGAGATGTCGTGCCACGCGGGAATCGCGGGACTAGGCGGATCGGTGCCCGTGATGAGGCGTGGGACGGCCTGCGTGCGCACCCAGGCCGCGATCTCGCCGAGCTCGTTCATCAGGACGGGCCAGCGATCGGTGTCCGGCACGTTGATCCCTACGGTCGGGAAGATCGATACGGGCACCACGCGGTCGCCAGGCGCGGTGAATACCACCTGGCCGGGAAGAATAGGGCTCTGGGGCCGCTTGGGGATGTCGCGCAGGTGCCGCGGCGGCACGTCCTCGCGGTTGACGACCGGGATCTGCACAGCGGTGACGGCGGGCGTGCGGTGCTTCGAGTGGTTGGTGTACGCCACGAGCCGGGCGAGAGGGTGCGCCGCGGGATCGGCGTATCGGTGGAACGGCTGAAGCCCGTAGATGCGCCGGTTCAGCTCGGCGCCGTCGCGGAGCGCAGCAGGACCTCGTTTGGCCTGCTTCCGGTTCCACTCGAGGAAGCTGTCGTAGGTGCGGGCAGCGGGCATCTCGACAAGCCTGGCCGCGCTCTCATCCAGGGTGCCTCCCGCGGCCAGCTCGGCCTCGACGAAGATGGTGTGCTCGATCGCCGCCCGCAGGTCATTGAAGGCGTCGGCGGCAAGCAGGGGCATCTTCGGCGGGATCGGCGCAATGCTGTCGACTACGAGGTGCCGGAGCGAGCCATCGACGACCTCTCGCAGGTGCACGACGTCACCGCGCCTGGCCTGGTACTCGAACAGCAGTTCCCCGACGGCCGCAATCGTCTCGTCCACGTGCGCCAACATGGCTGCGACGCCGAGGTGTCGCCCGGGCAACCAGTGAGCAGCAGGCACAGAGAGCCTCCTTGAGCGTCGTTCTTCCATTCTCCCAGTGCGGTTGCCCTGGCGTCTCTCGTTGGCGCGCCGACGGTCGGGCGTGTCCTTTGGTGCCTACGCCTGGCGTCACACCCTGACGTGGCGTAAACAGCCCTGCCCGGACGTTGATCTCGCCCGGTTCGGTCAGATTACGTTCACCGACCCGGCCGGCATGGTGCATACCTGGCCGAGCGCCGACACGATCGTCAGCATTCCCGTCGACGACCGGGGTGGCATGTTCGAGATGCGTCAGGTCACCCGGCTGCTGCCAACCAGGACCGGTTCCCGGCAGGCCCATGTCCTGACCACCCGCACCGACCTATCGGCCGGAGAGGTCCTGTTCCGGATGGGGTCACGGTGGCGGCTGGAGAACTACTTCCGCTACGCCCGGATGCACTTCGCCCTGGACGCCCACGATTCGTATGCCGCGAGCGATGACGATCCCGACCGGATGGTCCCGAACCCGGCAAAGAAAACCAGCCGCGACACCGTCAACGCTGCGCGGGCCCGTCTGGAACGGGTCCAGGCCACCACGGACGCGGCCCTGCTGGACTGGCACACCCCTCCGCCGGGACCAGCGGTGACGTTGACCAACGCCGACCACAACCAGATCACCGCGCCCTTATGGAAGACAGAAGAAGCCCTCGAACAGGCCCGCCAGGCCCACGCCGGGACCCCGGCCGCCTCCCGCTGGGGCAGGTGAACCCGGGTCAGCAGATCCTCGACGTCGAGACGAAACTGCTCACCCACGCGATCCGGATCGCCGCGTTCAACACGATCACCGCGCTTGTGAGGGACCTGCGGGTCCATTCCGGCTACGCCTGCGCCGACCACGAGGCCCACACCCTGATCCGATCGGAGATGCCGTCCGTGTCGAAGGTGCCAAAGACGATCGCTCGCGACGCTCTACTGGCGAAGTCTTGTTCAGTGCTCTTCTGCCCGCTCACCCGTGGCAGAATCGTCTGATCGCTGCACGGGAATCCACTCAATGAATGAACCCCGTTCTTTATCCTCGGGTACTTCGCGAGGCAAGTATAAGTTGAGCCAGTGCGGCCCGCTCAGGGACTCAAGACGCTCAGCGAATTCCAGGAGTACTTGACTGTCGCGGCGGAGGCCCTCGGCTTCCCCGACCCAGAGCGCCTCTTCACCCGTCCTGGGAAATCGCCCGCGCATCCACTCCACGTCGGCGAAGTCCCACCAGTACGCGTGAACTGCGCTATCACGGCGTTCCTTAGCGCGATTCTCCCTGCCCCAGTCGAGAGTCGTAAGGACGGCTTGGCCCCACCCGATAGCTACCTCGCTCGCTGCCAGGTGCTGTTTGGCGGTGTTTCGAAGGCGCTTCTCAAGACCTGTCCACGTTTCATCGACCAGGGCAAACTGGCCCTCGCGCGTGGCCTTACCGACCAAGATTGCGCGTTTCATGGCGGCTTCGACCTTGCCCCCGGCTACGGTGATTAGGCCCACGTAGTAGTAAAGGCTGCGGCGGTAGCGCCAATCACGCGGAGATGCACCTCCAATCCTTGTAACCCGGGCGCTCGACATCTCGATCAGGTCCATATCGGGCACAGAAGCGCTCAACTCGATGGGTTGGCGTCCTTCCAGGTCCATCGTGACTCGATAGTAGAAGTCGCCACCGGTGTCTGGTGGCTCCCAACGATCGGCCAGCGAGGCGTCATCTCCAAGCTTGTTCACAGTGGAAGGTTACTGCGCTGCATCCGACATGCCGGCTACTTCGCTCAGGGACCGCTCGGAACGGGCTCAAGTATCTTGGTTGCGATCAACGCCTCAAGGTGATTGTGGAGTTCTTCTGGGAGGTTGCCGCCTTTGACGAGGACGCCGAGTTCCATGTTGCGCTCCATCGCGGCGGAGGTGAGGTTCGCGCTAGTGATGAAGGCGATCTGGCCGTCCGCGACAGCACATTTCGCATGGACCACACCTGGATACTGGTCAACTGCCCCGTGGTCGTGTGCGGACCATGCGAAGAGCCGAGCCGACGGCACCGCTTTCCGCATATCCGCTGCTGAGTCATGATCGACTTTGCCTCCGTGCGCGGATGATGACTCCAACAACACGTCGATCTGAACGCCCCGTGCCACAGCGTCGACGAGTGCCTTGCTAATTGAGTTCACCTGGTAGGCAACGAAGCTGACGATAAAGAGGCGCCGCTGCGCAGCGTTGATTACTTCCTTCAGCACCTGTTCGGTGTGCCGGATCGGCACCTGTCCGGACGCGGGCCCGGTCCAAGTCAGTTCTACAGAGCCACGGTGCTCCTGCTCGACGGCCGTTGCTGACGCTCCACGAAGTGCGGCGGCAACATCCCTTGGCGACATCAAGTCGGTGCCGCGCCAGGCCGTGCCAAACTTGGCGATCAGTAGCTTGTCCGCGTTGGGTCCGAAAGCCGGGCGAACCAGCGCAAACTGCTTGACCGATCCGAGACCCTCGATCTTGGATGCGACGACACGAACACGATCTGGATGAAGCTCAAGCCCCAACTCCGCGATGACAGCAAGTAACTCGTCCACGTCAGGCACCAGGATCGCGGAAGAGAGACGCCTCGCTGTCCGTGAGAGTTGCGATCACGAGCGCTCGGTCGAGGTAGCGGTTACCGCGTTCACAGGAGGTCTCGGAGACGAATGTGCACGAGTGGCAGGCGGCAGCGTGCAGTGAGCGATCCTTGCTCGGATCATGCTCGGCGCATAGAGGGTCGGACGAGCAGATCGACGCACGTTCGAGCGCTTGGTCAAGCAGCCTACCGAGAAAGTCCGGTGTGCCGAGGTCGATCAAGCCGCCGAGGGTGCCGTCCGAGTCAGCGGCTGCGGTGTAGAGGAGGATGCCTGCCATCGGTGACTGGGGGTCGGAACACGCGTAGACCCGTTCTCTGATGCTCGCGGCGTTGTATCCACACTCAAGCGCCAGCTCACGAATGAGGAGGTGGGCGATCGTGTGAAGCATCGTGTATCGACTCGGCGGGAACCCAGCATCCGGTTCCAAGAGGCGTGCGTTGCGCCAGCCCTGATGACCGGCGAACAGCGTCTTGTCGCGCTCAGCGACATGCGCGCCGTTCTCCCACAACTGGATGACCGACTCTTTGAACTCAATGAAGATGCCTTCACCGTGAACTTCATTTGCTGGGACCCATTCGGTCGCGCCTCGGGTGAGGTCAGCCATCGGGGGGCGTTCATCGGGATCGCTTGTCTCCTCGGGCGCTTCGACTCTGGTGTATCCGACAAGAGCATTCACCTCACGGAGTCGTTCGAGTAGAAGCACACGCTTGACTTCGGGCTCGTACCCAGTCGGCGCTGCCACGCCTGTGCTCATGAAGTGCGGCCAGTCGCTCGGCGGGTTCTGCGAGGTCAGCACTTCCCACTCGGGCCCCTTGATGTCGCCTTCGGAGACGACCTCAATCGCCTTGCCTGAACTCCGGTGCTGGATCGCTTGCCAGATACTTGGGATGTCCCACTTGTCGATGCCCGGCAAGGCGCTGGTTCGGACAAGGGTCTTCACGATGCCTTTGAGCTCGGCCTCGTCTTCGACATCGGCAAAGTGCTCCCATCCGTCGAGAACCAACTGGCTGAGCTGGTTCTTCTCCAGCGGGATCGCCAGAACTGAGAGGGTGACGGGGAACCAGCTGTTGGTGGCACCCAGCAGGATCGTGCGCGGCTCTTGCGTGCAATCTTCGTACGAGTCGAGATGCGGATGGCGTCCTCGGCACCCGGGCAGGTTGTCGGCAGCGTCCTTGCCGAAGGCGTGAACGAGCGAGCGCGCGTTGCCACAGGTGTCGCACTTCACCCAGAGGTTCTCGGTCTGGAGAGATGCCCCGCGCTCGAAGAACCGGAAGGTGCCCTTGCAGTCCGTGCCGCCGTGAATGAACCAGTTCCAGGGGAAGTCGTCTAGGTGACCGTTACGACAAGCGAGGAGGAAGCGGGCCGGTACGGCATCGGCGTGCTTGCCCTTGTCGCAGTTCGTGTGCAGGAAGTGTGTTCGTTCCGGGCGATACTGATTGGGCTGGATTTCGAACAGTCCCGAGTCATACTCGGCGAGAAGTCCGCACTTGATGCAGCGCAGCCATCGTGGGAACGGGCTGACCGGCACTCCGACGCGACCCTCGGCCGAGTAGGGGTCGGGACGGTCCTCCTTGAGGAACGGCGGGATACGCAGCCGCTGCACTTGAGGGCCAAGGACGCGCTTGACCTCCGCGAGAAGCCGAGCTTCTTCGACGGGAGGACAGCGGTTCGGGTCCCACTTATTGAGCCCCATCGTCACGACCGACAGGTTCGGTAGATCAATGATCGAGCCTGGCCCGTATGCCCAGAGCAGCTGGCTCGGACGCACTTGACCGACGACGTAGTTGTTCGTGCTCATTGGGCATCTCCGCCCGTGGCCTGCGGACGTGGCTTCCAGGGCGGAGCCTCAGCTGTCCGTCTGGCAGCATCCATGATGAGTTGCACGCCGGGCTCGACCTCGCGCATCGACATTGGCACGGTGAACTCATCCCAGGCTTGGGCGCCGGGCTTCTTCAGCAACGCGACAACGTCCCCTTGGCCTCGCTCGGTCTCGTATCCGAGTCGCCGTCCTCCCATCGCCGACTCTTTCGCCCAGCGGTCGGTGCGATCTCGCGCCATGCTGAGGACAAGGTCTCGCGCAGCCTTGTCTTTCGCCTTCCAGGCCCGTTCGGAGATGGCCTTGATCGCTTGGGTCGCCTCTGGCCCGGCAGTCTTCTCCATAGCCTGTGCCCCAAGGTTCGGGTTCAGGCCGTCGTTGCTCAGGCGCATCAGGCTGACCATGGTCCCCGTGAGGGCTCGGTCGAGCGCTCTCGGCGCGAACGGTGTCACCGATTGCGCTTCGACGTGCTTGTAGAACGTCGAGTGGTAGTGCTCGAAGGTCTCGTAATGCGAAAGGTCGCGCGGTCTGCTCCACGTCAGAACGGTGACCACGAGGCCCGGGAAGGCGCGACCGACGCGGCTCGTTGCTTGGATGTACTCGGCCGTGTTCTTGGGCTGTCCGTTGACCACCATGAGACCAAGGCGGTTCACGTCGACACCGACCGACAGCATGTTCGTCGCCAGAACAATGTCGTACGCTCTCGCCTCACCCGTCTCCCACCTCTCCTTGAATGGGAGTTCCAGGCGGTCAAGCTTCTGAGGAATCTCCTTGTTGGTGACACGCGAAGTAAGTTCATCGACCTGGTTCACCGAGCGCTGCGTCAAGCCCGGGCGGCTCACGTCACTCATCTCCACTCGATACGCACGAGTCTGCACGTCGTCCTCGGCGAGTCGCCTCATGCCGCCAAGTTCGCGCAGCGAGTTGAAGTAGCCAACGAGCGTCATGTAGGGGTCCGCAGCGGCACCGAAGTCCTGGAAGAGGGTTTTCGCCGCAGTGAGCAGTGCCACGTATACTCGGATGAGCACCGCAGGGCGAGAACTACCGGGCGAGCAGATGCCGAGGTAGAGCCTTCCTGGCCTGTCTTCGGTAGGACGTTGGACAGAGAAGAAGTTGTCCTCGACATCTAGCCCGTGTGGCGGGAAGATCGCCACCTGACGTAGGAACACGTTGTTCACTTGTTCCTCGGCCTTGCGGACGGTCGCGGTAGAAGCGATGACCTTCGGTCTGACCCTCTTGTCACCCAACGTCCATGTGGAGAGCTCGTCGACGGCCGTCTCATAGACGCCGACCATCGTCCCGAGTGGCCCGCTGATGAGGTGGAACTCGTCTTGGATGATGAGGTCGGG
>NZ_JARKOT010000198.1 GCF_029977985.1 Propioniciclava sp.
GGAGCCGGAGCTCGCGCGGGCGGAGGCGGCGGCGTCCGACCCGGGAACGGTGTCGACGGCGGGCATCCGGTCCATGTGGCCGCAGGTGCTGGACGCGGTGAAGAACAGACGTCGCGTGACATGGATCGTGTTGCGGGAGAACGCGCAGGTGCACGGCTTCGCCGACGACGTGCTGACGCTCAGCCTGAACAACCCGGGGGCACGCGAGAGTCTCAGCCGTGGGGGGAGCCTCGACATCGTGCGCGAGGCGATCCTCGAGGTGATGGGCATCGCGCCGCGCATCGAGACGATTGCGGGTGAGGACGAGGCGCCGTCGGCGCGATCGGCCCCGGTGCCGCCACGGCCGCCGCAGCCCAGCCCGGGAGAGGCGGAGCGTCAGATCGCACAGGCGAGCGCCGCTCCGGCGGGCGCCGACCTCGCTCGGGCGAACATCCAGACCACGCAGGCAGCACCTGAGCCGGAGCCTGAGCCCACCGAGTCCCGCGACGACCCCGACCTCGACACCGGCCTGAACAGCGACGAGCTCCTGGCCACCTACCTCGGCGCCCAACTCATCGGCGAGGAGGACCCGGAGCCGTGACCTGTTCCATCCTCCCCATCACGTAGGCTGAGACAGCACTCCAGACGGAAAGGCGACGACATGTCGATGTTCGGTGGCGAGGGCGGCGGGTTCGACATGAACGCGCTGCTCGCCCAGGCCCAGGCCATGCAGGAGCAGCTCCAGAGCGCACAGGCCGACCTGGCCACCAAGACCGTCACCGGAAGCGCCGGCGGCGACCTCGTGGTCGTCACCATGACGGGTGCCCTCGAGGTCACGGAGGTCAAGATCGATCCCAAGGCCATCGACCCCGACGACCCCGAGACGCTCGGCGACCTCGTCGTCGCGGCCCTCCGCGACGCCTCGCACCAGGCGCAGGCCCTCGCGTCGGCGTCCATGCCGCAGATCCCCGGTCTCGGCTTCTGAGCGGGCCGCACCACCTGTGTACGAAGGTCCCATCCAGACGCTGATCGACGAGTTGGGCCGCCTGCCCGGCGTGGGTCCCAAGAGCGCGCAGCGGATCGCCTTCCACATCCTCACGGCCGACAAGGAGGAGGTCGCCCGCCTCGCCGATGCCCTGCGCGAGGTCACGGACAAGGTGCGCTTCTGCGAGATCTGTTTCAACATCGCCGAAGAGGCCACCTGCCGGGTGTGCCGCGACCCGCGCCGCGACCAGTCGGTCATCTGCGTCGTCGAGGAGAGCAAGGACGTCCAGGCGATCGAGCGGACCCGCGAGTTCCGCGGCCTCTACCACGTGCTCGGCGGTGCGATCAGCCCCATCGACCACGTGGGCCCCGACGACCTGCACATCGCGGAACTCCTGCGGCGCCTCAGCGGGCCGACGGTCACCGAGGTGATCCTCGCCACCGACCCCAACCTCGAGGGTGAGGCCACGGCCACCTACATCTCCCGGCTGCTCGCCGGCACGGGAATCACCGTGTCGCGGCTGGCGTCAGGGCTGCCGGTGGGTGGCGACCTGGAGTACGCCGATGAGGTCACCCTCGGGCGCGCCTTCACCGGTCGCCGCGCCGTCACCTGGGGCGCCACCTCCTGAGTTGAGCTACGCAAGTAGTTGATACTTCAATCAAGAGGTGGCATCGTGGTGTCACCACGCAGACTGAAGGAGCGAGCAATGAACACCGTCACCATCATCGGCACCGGCACCATGGGCAACACGATCGGCGCGCTGCTCGCCAAGGGCGGAGCGCAGGTGGAGTACCTGGGCCGGGACGACGCCGCCACCCCCGCGACGGGCGACATCGTCGTCCTGGCGCTGCCGTATCCTGCCGTCGCCGGCGTGCTCGCGGACCGCAAGGACCAGCTGGCCGGCAAGGTCGTCGTCGACATCTCCAACCCGCTCGATTTCGCCACGTTCGACTCGCTCGTGGTGCCGGCCGATTCCTCGGCGGCCGCTGAGGTGGCCCGCGCACTCCCGTCCGCGCACGTGCTGAAGGCGTTCAACACGACCTTCGCCGCCACGCTGGCCACCGGCGTCGTCGGCACGGCCCCCACCACGGTCCTCATCGCGGGCGACGACGCCGACGCCAAGGCCCAACTCGCCGCGCTGGTCACGGCTGCCGGTCTGGACGCCGTCGACGCGGGCGCTCTGTCCCGCGCCCGGGAAATGGAGGCACTCGGGTTCCTCCAGCTGACCCTCGCCGCCGGGGAGAAGATCTCCTGGACCGGCGGTTTCGCCCTGCAGCACTGACGCCCGCTGCACAGAGGACCGCAGCACGGACGCCGGCGGCGTCCTGTCGCCTCGCCCGGATCCACTTCCCTCGCCTCTTCCCACCGACCATTCCCGGTGTCACTTCCCTCGTGTTGCAACGCGAGGGAAGTGGCGCGCGGCGAGGGAAGTGGTGCAATGCGGGGGAAGTGTCGCCCGCGCGGGACGTGAGCACGGAGCGCGGCGACGAGGTCGGCGCGGTGGCCACGTCGAGCGGGCTAGGGTTCTTGCGTGATCCGCCTCATCGCGACCGACGTCGACGAAACGCTCATCCAGTCCGACCACCACACCATCAGCGCCCGTACGCGCGCCGCCTTCGCCGCGGCAGTGGACGCCGGCATCACCGTCACCGCCATTTCGGGGCGGCAGCCCTACTCGATCGCCGCGCTCGTCGAGGGCACGGTGCTGGCCGGGCCCGCGATCGGCAGCAACGGCTCGGTCGCGATGAACCTCGTGAGCGGCGAGCTCTATTTCGAGGAGCTCATCGACGTCGACGCGCAGACCACGCTCGCGCGTGCGATGGCGGAGCGGTGTTCCGGACTGCTGGCGGTGTCGGTACGCAACGGCGGCAACCTCTATGTCGCCCAGCACGGCTACGTCGGCCAGCAGGATCCGGGCGCCCAGCAGGTCGCCTGGCCGGTCGAGCACCGCTGGGCCGACCTGTCCGACGTGCTCGCCGAGCCTTCGGTGAAGCTGGTCCTCAAGCACCCCACCCGCACCCCCGACGAGCTGTACGCCGCCGCGCGCGAGCTCGCCGTCCCCGGCTGCCATCCGACGATCTCCGGGGCGGACTTCCTCGAAGTGGCGCGCGAGGGAGTCACGAAGGCGTCCGGGCTGGCCAAGGTGTGCGCGCACCTGGGCATCGAGGCGAGCGAGGTCGTCGCGTTCGGCGACAACATCAACGACGTCGAGATGCTCACGTGGGCGGGGCACGGCGTCGCGATGGGCAACGCCCGCCCCGAGGCCCGAGCGGCCGCCGACGAAGTCACCCTCTCCAACGACGACGACGGGGTGGCCGTGGTCATCGAGCGCCTGCTGGGCTGATCGCGCAGAGAGGATCCGCCGGCGTCGACCCTCGACGCCCCAGCCAGGGCGCGCTTCCGCGCCCGCAGTAGCCCGGAGCGGCTGTGGATCGGCACCGACGCCTGCCTAGAGTGTCCACATGCGCGCCGCCTTCGTCCGTCAGGCCAACCCGACCGACCCCCTGGCCGCCCTCGAGGTGGGGGAGCGGCCCGAGCCCGACGCAGCCCCCGGCTGGGTGACGATCGCGGTGCGGGCGGCGTCCCTGAACCACCACGACCTGTGGTCGCTGCGCGGGGTGGGCCTGCCCCCCGAGCGCATGCCCATGATCCTCGGCACGGACGCCGTCGGCGTCACCCCCGACGGGCGCGCGGTCATCGCCCACGCCGTCGTGGCGAGCGAGGACTGGACCGGCGACGAGACCCTCGACCCGAAGCGGGCCCTCTACTCAGAAGGCCCGCAGGGCACCCTGGCCGAGCGGCTCGCCGTGCCCGAGCGGAACCTCGTCGACAAGCCGGAATGGCTGACCTGGGAGGAGGCGTCCTGCCTGCCCTGCGCGTGGCTCACGGCCTGGCGGATGCTCACCAAGAACGTCGGGTTACACGGCCCCGGCACGGTCCTGGTGCAGGGCAGCTCGGGTGGGGTGAACTCCGCGGCAATCGCGCTGGCCCACGCGCTGGGTCACCGGGTGTGGGTCACCGCCCGCAGCGAAGCCAAGCGCGTGTGGGCGGCGGGTTTGGGGGCCGACGCCACGTTCGAGCCCGGTTCCCGCCTGCCCGAGCGGGTGGATGCGGTGATCGACAACGTCGGCGAAGCCACGTGGTCCCACTCGCTGAAGAGCCTGCGGCCCGGCGGAACGGTGGTGACCTGCGGCGCGACCTCGGGCTCCAACCCGCCTGCCGACCTCAGCCGCGTGTTCTTCCTACAGTTGCGCGTGATCGGCTCCACGATGGGCACGCGGGCCGAGCTGGTCGAGCTGCTCGGCTTCCTCGAAGCGACCGGGCTCAGACCCCACGTGGACCGCGTCCTGCCGTTGAGCGACGTCGGTGCCGGGCTGGCGGCGCTGGCGTCCGGGGAGGTGTTCGGCAAGGTCGTCATCCGCCCCTGAGGCCGCCGCGTTCAGGGTCGGATCAGGGGTGTTCGGCTAAGCCGGACGGAAGATGAACCCCTGGCTGTGGTGTTGTTGGGTCATGACGTCCTCGCACAACAACGGGCTCAAGACCGTCGCGCTGTTCGGCGGCCTGTGGGCGGTGCTGCTCGGCCTCGGGTGGCTGATCGCCCAGGGTACGAACCAGCCGTCCTTCATCTGGATCTTCGCCGTCATCGGTCTGGTGTCCACGTTCGTCTCCTACTGGAACTCCGACAAGATCGCCCTGCGCTCGATGAACGCCCAGCCGGTGTCCGAGGCGCAGGCGCCCGAGTATTACGCGATGGTGCGCGAGCTGTCCGAGCGCGCCAACCAGCCGATGCCGCGGCTGTACGTCTCGCCCACCGAGAGCCCCAACGCGTTCGCGACCGGGCGGAACCCCGAGAACGCCGCCGTCTGCGTGACGACCGGCATCCTGCGCATCCTCGAGCCGCGCGAACTGCGGGCCGTGCTCGGCCACGAGCTCATGCACGTCTACAACCGCGACATCCTGCTCAGTTCCGTCGCAGCCGCCATCGCTGGGATCATCACGTCGCTCGCCCAGATCTTCATGTTCTCCGGCGGCGGCCGCCGGGAGGGCATCAACCCGCTCGCCGGTCTGCTCATGGTCTTCCTCGCGCCGCTCGGCGCCACCGTGATCCGCATGGCCATCTCGCGCACCCGCGAGTTCGACGCCGACGAGGACGGCTCCCGCCTCTCCGGCGACCCCCTCGGCCTCGCGTCGGCCCTCGTCAAGATCTCCCGCGGCGTGGACGCCCGCCCGCTGGCCCCCACGCCCGCACGCGAGGCGACGAGCGCCATGATGATCGCCAACCCCTTCCGCGGCGCCGCCTTCGCGCGCATGTTCGCCACCCATCCGCCCATGGAGGAGCGCATCATGCGCCTCCAGCAGATGGCCGGGACAGGACGGTTCTGACCGTCCCGGACCGGACGCCCCCCGCCGCCGGTTGCCGCCCAGTTGGAGGCAGCGGGGTCGGGTTCGTATGATGGCCGGGTCCGCACGGCAAGGATGGGGCCATCACCCCGGAGCTGCCGGAAGAACGGCGTGGGTTCCCGGGTCTCGACCGGCTCGGCCAGCTCTCGCTCATTAGAACCGGCGGCGGGCGACGACGAGCGGGGCACGTCCTCCCACCGGGGAAGGTGCCCAAGAAGGGTGGTACCGCGGGTCCGCCGGAGGTGTTCCGGAAGGCTCGTCCCTTCGTCCCACCCGACGGACGCCGGCGGCGTCCGAGAACGACGAAGGAACCCATGAGCTCGCACGTCTGTGGCTATCGCGCCGTCGCACCCCAGGTGGACCTGCCCGCGATGGAGCGCGAGATCATCGCGCTCTGGGACGCCACCGACCCGTTCTCCGCCTCGCTCGCCAAGACCGCCGACGGGCCGCGCTGGACGTTCTACGAAGGCCCGCCCACCGCGAACGGCATGCCGGGCACCCACCACATCGAGGCCCGCGCCTTCAAGGACGTCTTCCCCCGGTTCAAGACCATGCAGGGTTACCGGGTCGACCGCAAGGCCGGCTGGGACTGCCACGGCCTGCCCGTCGAGCTGGCCGTCGAGAAGGAACTCGGCTTCAACGGCAAGCCCGACATCGAGGCGTACGGCATCGCGCCGTTCAACGAGCGCTGCCGCGCGTCGGTGACGCAGTACGTCGACCAGTGGACCGACCTCACCCGCCGCATGGGCTACTGGGTGAACCTCGACGAGGCGTACTGGACGATGAACACGTCCTACGTGGAGAGTGTGTGGTGGTCGCTCAAGCAGATCCACGCGCGCGGGCTGCTCGTGGAGGACCAGCGCGTCGCCCCCTACTGCCCGCGCTGCGGCACCACGCTGTCCGATCACGAACTCGCCCAGGGCTATGAGGACACCGCCGACACGACCGTGTTCGTCCGGTTCCCGCTGACGAGCGGTCCCTACGCCGGCACGACCGACCTCGCGATCTGGACGACGACCCCGTGGACGCTCGTCTCGAACACGACCGTCGCCGTCGGCCCGGACATCACGTACACCGTCGCGGTCTCCGACGCCGGCGACAAGCCCGTCGTGGTCGCCGAGGACTCGGTGGCCTCCGCGCTCGGCGAGGGCTGGCACGCCACGGACACCTTCACCGGCGCCGCCATGCTCGACTGGACCTACGAGCGGCCCCTCGACCTCATGGACCAGCCGGGCCGCGCGTGGTTCGTCGTCAACGAGGACTACGTGAGCACGGGTGAGGGCACGGGCCTCGTGCACCAGTCGTACCCGTTCGGCGAGGACGACTTCGTCTCCAGCCGGCGCAACAACATCGTGTACGCCAACCCGATCGGCACCGACGGCTGCTTCCTGCCCCACCAGGGCTACGTGTCCGGCGTCTTCTTCAAGACCGCCGACGCGATGATCATCGACGACCTGCGCGAGCGCGGGCTGCTGCTGCGCACGCTCGTCCACGAGCACCCGTACCCGCACTGCTGGCGCTGCCACACCCCGCTCATGTACTACGCCCAGCCGAGCTGGTACATCCGGACCACGCACGTGAAGGACGCCCTCCTCCGCGAGAACGAGGCGACCAACTGGTACCCCGAGCACTTCAAGCACGGACGCTACGGCGACTGGCTCGACAACAACATCGACTGGGCCCTGTCGCGCAAGCGCTACTGGGGCACGCCCCTGCCTATCTGGCGTTGTGAGGACGACCACCAGGTGTGCGTCGGGTCGGTGGCCGAGCTCGGCGAGCTGGCCGGTGAGGACCTGTCGGCCCTCGACCCGCACCGCCCGTTCGTCGACGACGTGTCGTTCGCCTGCCCGACCTGCGGCAAGCCGTCGCACCGCGTGCCCGAGGTCATCGACGCGTGGTACGACTCCGGTTCGATGCCGTTCGCGCAGTGGGGCTACCCGTGGGCCGAGGGCTCGGCCGAGCGGCTCGAGCACGCCTACCCGGCCGACTTCAGCTGCGAGGCCATCGACCAGACGCGCGGCTGGTTCTACTCGCTCATGGCGGTCGGCACGCTCACGTTCGACGCGAACAGCTACCGCAACGTGCTCTGCCTCGGCCACATCCTGGCCGAGGACGGTCGCAAGATGAGCAAGCACCTGGGCAACATCCTCGAGCCCATCCCGCTCATGGACACCCACGGCGCGGACGCCGTCCGCTGGTTCATGGTGGCCGGCGGGTCGCCGTGGTCGTCGCGCCGCGTCGGCCACTCGACCATCACCGAGACCGTGCGCAAGGTGCTGCTGACCTACTGGAACGCGGTCAGCTTCCAGTCGCTCTACGCCCGCACGAACTCGTGGACGCCGACGCCTCCGCCCGCCGGAACGCAACTCGGCGTGCTCGACCGGTGGCTGGTGAGCGTCCGGAATGCGCTCGTGGCCCAGGTGACCGACGCCCTGGAGAACTTCGACACCCAGCGCGCCGGCTCGCTGCTGTCCGACTTCGTCGACGACCTGTCGAACTGGTACATCCGCCGCTCGCGCCGCCGCTTCTGGGACGGCGATCCCGCCGCACTCTGGACGCTCCACGAGACGCTCGACGTCGTCACGCGCCTCATGGCGCCGATGGCGCCGTTCATCACCGAGCGGGTGTGGCAGGACCTGTTCGTCGCCGCCGTTCCGGACGCCGCCGCCTCCGTCCACCTCGCCGACTGGCCGGTGGCGGACGAGGCGTCCGTCGACGGCGACCTCAACGTGGGCATGAAGCTGGCGCGCCGGCTCGTCGAACTCGGCCGGTCGGCGCGATCGGACGCCCGGGTCAAGACCCGGCAGCCGCTCAAGCGCCTGCTGGTGGCGTCGGCGTCCCACGCCAGGTTGGGCGAGGAGTTGCTCGCGGAGGTCGCGACCGAGCTGAACGTGGGCACGGTCGAGCCGTTCGGCTCGGCGGGCGACCTCGTGGACTACTCGGCCAAGGGCAACTTCCGCGCGCTCGGCAAGCGGTTCGGCAAGGACACGCCCAAGGTGGCGGCGGCGATCGCGGCCGCCGATGCCGCGGCGCTGGCGTCCGAGCTGGCGGCCACGGGGCAGGCGAGCGTCGACTTCGCCGGGGGCACCGTGGTGACGGCCGACGAGGTGCTGGTCACGGAGCGTCCGCGCGAGGGCTGGTCGGTGGTGAACGAGCAGGGCGAGACGGTGGCGCTCGACCTGGAGCTCACGCCCGAACTCGTCGCCGCGGGCCTGCTGCGCGAGGTGGTGCGGCTCGTCCAGGAGGCGCGCAAGGCGTCCGGTCTGGAGGTGTCCGATCGCATCGCGTTGACGTGGAAGGCCGACGCAGACCTCGCCGACGCGCTACGGTCGGGAGCTGACGAGGTCGCGCGCGAGGTGCTCGCGACCACGATGACCGAGGGTGACCCGGCCGGCAGCGTCGTCTCCGACGACGAGCTCGGCCTGCAGTTCTCGGTTGCGAAGGCCTGACCGCCTGACGCGGTCGCTGCGGAGTGAGAGGAGCCGGCCATGGCCGATTCGATGGACCGGCTCTTCCCCGGTCGTGTCTTCATCAGCACCGTCCTGGATGCCCTGGACACCAAGACGACCATGACCGGCGAGGTCGCCCGCATCTTCCTGCAGCGGGCGGCCATGGCCGGCATCATCATCGGCGTCTTCTACATGACGAACTTCTCGATCGTGTCCGTGTTCGCGGGCATCCCGGTGAACGCCGATCTGACCCTCGCGGGGGTCGGGAAACTCATCGGTGGGCTGGCGTTCGGGTGGGCGCTCGTGTTCATCTACTACACGAAGTCCGAGCTGCTGACGTCGAACATGATGGTCGTCACCGTGGGCGTCTACCACAAGCGGACGACGGTGGCCCGGTCGCTGAAGATCATGGGGCTGTGCCTGCTGGGCAACTTCATCGGCGGGCTGGTGATCGCGACGCTGGTGCGGTTCAGCACGCTGACCGGCGGGGCCGTGGGCGACCAGATGCTCGCTGCGGCGGCGCACAAGCTGGAGTACATCTCGGCGGGACCGGCGGGGTGGGCCGACCTGTTCGTCCGGGCCATCTTCTGCAACTTCATGATCAACATCGCGATGACGCTCATCTGGAACGGCTTCATCAAGGACGATCTCACGCGCTCGCTGGCGATGATCATGGCGGTGTTCATCTTCGCGTTCCTGGGCTTCGAGCACTCCGTGGCGAACACGGTGCTGTTCACCGTCGTCGGCTTCACGCACGGCATCGACATCGGGCTGGCGTTGGGGAACGTGGCGATCGCGCTGGTGGGCAACTACATCGGCGGCGGCCTGTTGATCGGCCTGTACTACGCGTGGGCCAACGACCACCGCCACTACCTCAAGACGCACCCCGAGTTGGCCGAGGAGCCCCCAGTCGCCCAGTAGCCCCCAGGGCCCGGACGCCCACCGGTCGCCCCGTAGCCCCGGGTCGTCCGCCGGGGCGCGGCCTCAGGAGCGCAGCGCCTCGCGGCCCCAGCGGGTGTCCAGCATGGCGGCTGCGTCGTGGCCGACGCCGGGGACGGTGACGATCGGCTGGCGCAGATCCATCCGCGGTCCGAACACGACCTCCAGGTGCCGGTGATAGTTCAGGGCGCGCTCCTCGCGGTCGGCGCCCTGAGCGCGACCCATGCAGGTGCGGTCGAGGCTGCTGGCGTTCGGATTGTCGTCGGCCGTCCCGATGAGATACGAGATCGCCCGTCTCGGATAGCGGGCCATGATCCCGTCGGCGCCGCCCGACGCCACCACGTACGGCGGTAGCTGCTCCAGCCCGTAGCGCCACCGGTTGTACTGCGGGCACGCGTCGAGCGCTTCGCTGTCCCACCCGGCCCGGTCGGGGGTGAAGTACAGGTACGACGACGGGTTCACCACCACGTAGCGGTGCAACTCCACCGGGGAGGCCGCCGCGTACCGGTTCACGAACTGCCCGCCCCCCGAGAAGCCCACGAGGGTGATCGACCGGTCGCCGAGCTTGCCGATGAACTCGTCCATCGCCGCGTACGACGACAACCCGTACGACGAATCCGAGCCCGCCGGCCACTGGGTCGCGTGCCACGCGTGACCGCCGGGCGCGGCGTCCGACTGGGCGGCGAACAGTGGCGCGAGGACGATCGTGTCGGTCGGCTCACCGTCCAGCGCGGCGACGACGGCGGCGCGCAGCGCACAGGCGTCCCGATCGAGGCCGTGGACGGCGACGATCACCCGGCGGGTGCTCGTGGTGAGCTGGTCGACGGGCCGGCTCGCGCAGTACGAGAAGGTGCGTCCGGCCAGTTCGGTCGTCCGCAGGAGAGCGTCCACCGACGCCGCCGCGGTCGGGCGCGGCGCCATGCTGGGTTGCGGCAGCGGCCCGGTGCATCCCGCTAGCAGCACGAGCCCCACGAGCCCCCCGACCCAGCGCAGCAACCCGGTCACACGCCCACCTCCGTCCGCCATGCCTCGGCGAATACGTCCACCAGCGTGGCGACGTACGTGCGGCTCAGATGGTTGGTGTCCATGTAGACGTAGGTGTTGCCGATGACGCCGAGGCACTCCGACCCGGGCGACGGCGGGCACAGCCAGTCGCTGAAGTCGAGATAGTGCATGTTCGGCAAGGTCTCCAGGCCTCCCTTGGGCCAGGCGTCGAGCAGCTTCTCCGTGCGCGGCGCGCGGCAGCGGGCGTCGAGGGAACCGTAGCGTTGGATGCATTCCGGCATGTTGAACCCCCACCTGGGGTTGTCGCGCACGTTCACCACCTGCACGCCGGACTCGGCGACCGGCGCGATCGCCGCTGCCCAGCCCCAGTCGTCGTGCTCCGGATCGGACGCCTGCGCCGACGACCCCGTGCTGAACACGTAGTCGGGGTGGAGTTCGAGCAGCCATGCGATCGTCTCGGCGCCGTATTCGGGGCAGCCGGCCGCCTCGCTGGGCGATCCCACCCGGCACGCCGGCATCACGTGCGCGATGACCCGCCAATGCTGCTCGGCCGCCAGCGGTTCCAGCGCCGTGAGCCATTGGTAGGCGTGGCTGTCGCCCACCACGGCGACCGTTTTCGTCACGTCCCCCTCGGGGAGAAACACGTGGCACCACCCGCTGTCGGGATTCGGCGGCAGCCCTGGGTCGCCGGCCACACAGCCCGGCCACGGCGTCGGCCAGTCGTTGGCGATGGCCGCATCGCCCGGGGCGATACCGCGCCGTGCCGGCGTGGGCGTCGCCGTCGCGCCCGGGGTGAGCACCCGCCCGCCCGGGCGATCCGCCTCGGGCAGGTTGGCGGTGGCGGTCGCGTCCCGCTGGATCAGCGCCTGCACCCCCATGGACGCCGCCAGCGCGATCATCGAGAACGTCAGGATCGCGGCCAGCGCGTAGCGCAGGCGGCCGAGCAACAGCAACCCCTGGAAGCGCCGCTCGATGAGCCGCGTCGTCAGGTCGGCGCACAGCAGCGACAGGGCCAGCACGATGACGCTGCCCATCGGGTCGAGCCGTGCCGGCGGCGTCATCACCCACGCGTACATGGCGTAGACCGGCCAGTGCCACAGATACAGCGAGTACGCCCGGTTGGCCACGAACAAGGCAGGACGTCGCGTCAGCCACCAGGAGGCGTGCCACCGGTCGTCGGCGCGGGCGCCGCCGAGCATGACGAGCGCCGCCGCCGCGAGCGGCATGAGTGCGGCCCAACTGGGGAAGTCGCCGCGGCCGAGGACGAGGCCGGTGACGGTGAGGAGGCCCACGCCGAGCCACGAGAGGGCGCGCGAGGCGGCGTCCGGGAGGGTGAAGGCGGGCAGCAGCGCGGCGAGGCCGGCGAGGGAGAACTCCCAGAAGCGGGCCCAGGTGCTCAGGTAGGCGACGGCCGGGTCGATGCCGACGAGCCACGTGGCGTAGCCGAACGAGACGACGGTGACCAGGCCGAGCGCGGCAGCGAGGGTGCGTCGGACGGGGATGCCCGCGTGCCGCTCGACGAACGAACACGCCACGAACAGCAGCGCCAGCAGGACGAACACCTGCCCCTGCACGGAGAGGCTCCAGAAGTGCTGGAACGGGTTCAGCTGGCTGGCGCTGGGCGCCATGTAGTCGACCGAGTCGGCGATCATCTGCCAGTTCTCGTAGTAGAACAGCGAGGCCTGGCCGTGCGCGAGGAACGAGCCGTAGCGGGTCGGTGGCAGGACGATCCAGCCGACGAAAAGGGTCACGGCGATGACGACGGCGGCACCCGGCACGAGGCGCCGGAACCTCTGGATGAGGAAGGAAACGAGGCGGAACGCGGTGCCCTTGCGCGCGTAGCTGCCCACCATGAGGAAGGCGGAGATGAACAGGAAGACATCCACACCGCCGGAGACGCGCCCCGACGTCCACAGGTGGTAAGCGACCACGAGCACGATGGCGAAGCCGCGCAGGCCCTGGATGTCCGCGCGGTAGCCGCTGCGCGCTCGATCCGGGGCTGCCACGGGCACCAACATTAGGCGTTTTACGAGATCTCCACACGAAGCCACACGGACCGCACGATCGTGTGCAAGACTCGCCCATAGCGGGCTGCAAAGCACACATAAACCCACAGAACCCCGAGGAAGTGGACATGGGAGAGTCAGCAGTGAACCTCCGGCCGGAGGGCACGGGACGCGTGGTCACGTTCACGCCCAACCCGAGTATCGACCGCACCGTCGTCCTGGACGCGCCGCTCGCCCGCGGCGAGGTCCAGCGCACGGTGTCCGTCACCGAACAGGCGGCGGGCAAGGGGGTGAACGTCGCCAAGGTCGTTGCCGAGTCGGGCGTGACCGCCGAGGCCGTCCTGCCCTTCGGCGACAAGGCCTATCTGGAAATGCTGGACGCCGATCTGCCGGGCCGCATGACGGTCGCGGCAGCCGAGGTGAGCCACCGGCCGCGGACGAACACGGCCATCACCGAGCCGGACGGCACCACCACGAAGATCAACGAGTCCGGCCCGACCCTCTCGGACGACGACCTGGCCAGTGCGCGCGACGCCCTCGTCCGGGCCGCCGAGGGTGCCGACTGGGTGGCCCTGTCCGGCTCCCTGCCCCCCGGTGCGCCCGTCGACTGGTACGCCCAGCTCGTCTCGGCCCTCAAGCCTCTCGGGGTCAAGATCGCGGTCGACACATCGGACGCCGCCCTCGACGCCGTCCTGGACGCCCTGCCCGAGGCGTCCTTCGACCTGATCAAACCCAACTCCGACGAGCTCGCCCAGCTCACCGGTGGGGACGCCGCCGCCTTCGAGGCCGCCGCGTCCACCGGTGACGTCACCGACATCGTCGCCGCCGCCGCGCGCCTGCGCGACCGCGGCATCACCAACGTCCTCGTGACGCTGGGCGGCTCGGGCGCCGTCCTCGTCAACGCTGACGGCGCGTGGCATGCGGGTGCCCCGAAGATCTCCGTCCGGAGCACCGTGGGGGCCGGCGATTCCTCGGTCGCGGGCTTCATCCTTGCCGATGTCGCGGGGCGTCCGCCCGCCGAGTGCCTCACCACCGCCGTCCGCTATGGCTCGGCGGCGGCCTCGCTGCCCGGCACCACCTTGCCGACGCCGGCCGACCTGCCGTCCGCCGACGTCTCCGTCACCGACCTGCCCCTCCCCAACTGAGCCCTGCCCACCACGAAAGGGAAGACGCCATGAGCTTGATCAATGAACAGCTGGTCCGCCTGGATGCGGACCTCGGAGCCACGAAGGCCGACGTCATCGCCTCCTTGGCCGGAGTCGTCGAGGCAGCGGGCCGAGCGGACGCCGCCGGCCTCACCCGCGACGCCATGGACCGCGAGGGCAAGGCCGCCACCGGCCTGCCCGGCGGCTTCGCCATCCCGCACTGCCGCTCGGCCGCCGTGCGGGAAGGGTCGCTGGCCTTCGCGCGCCTGTCGAACCCGGTCGACTTCGGCGCCAAGGACGGCCCCGCCGATCTGGTCTTCCTCATCGCCGCGGCGGCGGACGGCGACGCCGACCACCTCAAGCTGCTCACCCAGCTGGCCCGCGCCCTCGTGCGCAAGGACTTCCTCGCCTCCCTGCGCGCGGCCCAGAGCCCGGCCGAGATCGTCGCCCTCGTCGAGGGCGTCGTGAACCCGGCCCAGGCGAAGGTGGACGCCGCTGCTGCCGCCCCTGTGGCGGCCGGGGCGGCGGCAGCGGCAGGGACGGGCGCGGCGGCGTCCGACCGGCCGATCATCGTCGGCGTGACGGCGTGCCCGACCGGCATCGCGCACACCTACATGTCCGCGGACTCTCTGACCCAGGCGGGGGAGGAGATGGGTGTCGACGTGCGCATCGAGACGCAGGGGTCGGGCGGTGTCGAGCCGCTGCCGGCGTCGGTGATCGCGAGCGCCGTGGCGGCCATCTTCGCGACCGACGTGGGCGTCAAGGAGCCGGAGCGGTTCGCGGGGCTGCCCGTGATCGAGTCCGGTGTGAAGCGCGGCATCAACGAGCCCAAGAAGATGATCGAGGAGGCGCTAGCGGCGTCCAAGGACCCGAACGCGCGGAAGGTGTCGGGTACCCCGGGGGCGGCGTCCAGCCAGGCCAGCGGCAGCCAACTCGGCTGGGGCAAGCGGATCCAGCAGGCGCTGATGACGGGTGTCTCGTACATGATCCCGTTCGTCGCCGCCGGCGGTCTGCTCATCGCCCTCGGCTTCGCGCTGGGCGGCTTCGACATCGCGCTGGCCCCCGGGTCGCCGGGCGGGCGCACGTGCGAGCAGTTGACGTGGCTCTCGGCCGCCGACTGCGCGGCCGCCACGGAGGCGGGGACGTCCATCGGCAGTCTCGCCATCAGTGCGGGCTGGAGTGCAGGCTTCGGCAACTACATGGGCGCCCTGCTGTTCACCATCGGCGGCGCGGCGTTCGGCTTCCTGCTGGCAGCCCTGTCCGGCTACATCGCCTATGGCCTCGCCGGCCGTCCCGGCATCGCGCCCGGCTTCGTGGGCGGCGTCATCGCCGGCACGGTGGGTGCAGGCTTCCTCGGCGCGCTGGTGACCGGCCTCATCGCCGGGCTGCTCGCCCTGTGGATCTCCGGGTTCAAGGTGCCCAGGTGGTTGGCCGGCCTGATGCCGGTGGTCATCATCCCGCTGGTCGTGACGCTCGTGACCGGCCTCATCATGTACCTGTTCCTCGGCGCGCCGCTGAAGGCGCTCATGGACGCCATGACGAACGGCCTCAACGGCATGACGGGCGGCTCGGCGATCTTGCTGGGCATCATCCTCGGTCTCATGATGTGCTTCGACCTCGGTGGCCCGGTCAACAAGGCGGCGTACCTGTTCGCCACCGCGGGCCTGTCGGCCCAGACCCCGGCGGCGTTCGGGATCATGGCGACCGTCATGGCGGCCGGCATGGTGCCGCCGCTGGCGCTCGCGCTGGCCACGACGATCCGCAAGAAGCTGTTCACGGAGGCGGAGCAGGAGAACGGCCGTGCGGCCTGGCTGCTGGGCGCCTCGTTCATCTCCGAGGGCGCGATCCCGTTCGCGGCCGCGGACCCGCTGCGCGTCATCCCCGCCATGATGGCGGGCGGCGCGGTGACCGGCGCCCTGTGCATGGCACTCGGCGTCGGCAGCCGGGCGCCGCACGGAGGCGTGTTCGTCCTCTTCGCGATCAGCAACCCGATCGGGTTCATCATCGCTATTCTTGCTGGCATGGTCGTCAGTGCCGCGGCGGTGGTGGCTCTCAAGGAGTTCACAAGCAAGAAGGCCGTCACTGCCTGACGTCCCCATCTGACCTGTCGAAGGAGAACAAATGGCCAGCAAGACTGTCACCGTCGGTTCGTCGGTGGGCCTCCACGCCCGTCCGGCCGCCATCATCGCCGAGGCCGCGGAGGCCTACGACGATGAGATCATCCTCAAGCTCGTCGGTGGCGACGATGAGGAGGGCGTGGACGCCGCGTCGAGCCTCATGATCATGACCCTGGGTGCCGAGAAGGGTGCCGAGGTCACGGTCGAGTCCGACAACGAGGAAGCCGTCGAGGCCATTGCCGCGCTCATCGAGAAGGATCTCGACGCGTGAGTTGATCTCGACCCGAGACCACGAGGGGCCCGCTCCGTCCGGAGCGGGCCCCTCGTGCGGGTCAGCGGGAAATCTCGGGCGGCGGCTTGCGTTCCTCCGGAGCGAGATGGGTCAGGATGACGCTGCCGAGGATGGTGATCACGAAGAACATGAACCAGTTGCCGAACACGATGGCCGACAGGATGCACACCGGCCAGATGAGGCCGCGAGCGAGCGGCACCCACTTCGCCACCTGCGGCGGCAGCAGCCCACCGGACGCCGCCGGCGCCGGCACGGCCGCCGCGGGCTCGACGGTGCCGGGGGGCGTCCAACTGGCGGCCTGGACAGGCGTCCACCGGTCGTCCGTCGCGCCGGGGAGGGACGGATGCGGCTCGGGCAGGTCGCGGAAGAGCGGCACCATGTCGGCTGCGAAGCGCGCCGACAGGGCGGCCCCCATGCGCTCGGCGAACTCGGCTTCGTCGAGACGACCTGCCTCGAAGTGCCCGCGCAACAACTCGGCGGCGGCGTCGCGGTCGGCGTCCGATAGCCGCTGGGGCACGGGCTCGGTCGACATGGCGCCAAGTCTAGGGCTCTCTCACGCCTCACCAGTCGGGATGACCGGCGGCACGCGGGGCGTCCGTGGCAAAGTAGTCCGGGTTCGACCGACGAAAGGGTGACAGGCGTGCGAGTGGTGCAGAAGTTCGGCGGTTCCAGCGTCGCGGACGCCGCCAGCATCAAGCGCGTCGCGCAGCGCATCGTCGACACGCAGGCACAGGGCCACGAGGTGGTCGTGATCGTCTCGGCGATGGGCGACACCACCGACGAACTGCTGGACCTCGCCCAGCAGGTGTCGCCGAACCCGCGCCCGCGCGAGCTCGACATGCTGCTCACGGCGGGGGAGCGGATGAGCGCCGCCCTGCTCGCCATGGCGATCAACGACCTCGGCTACACGGCCCGTTCGTTCACGGGGAGCCAGGCGGGCGTCATCACGACCGAGAAGCACGGCGATGCGCGCATCATCGACATCACGCCCGGGCGCATCGAGTCGGCTCTCGGCGAGGGCGACGTGGTGATCGTGGCGGGCTTCCAGGGCGTTTCACAGACGACCAAGGACATCACGACCCTTGGCCGCGGGGCGTCCGACACGACAGCCGTCGCGCTGGCAGCCGCTCTGCGGGCGGGCTATTGCGAGATCTACTCCGACGTCGACGGGGTGTTCTCCGCCGATCCACGCATCGTGCCCGGCGCGCGCCGCATCCCGGAGATCTGCTACGACGAGATGCTCGAGATGGCCGCGAACGGCGCCAAGATCCTGCATCTGCGCTGCGTGGAATATGCGCGGCGCGAGAACGTACCCGTGCACGTGTGCAGTTCGTTCTCGAACAAGCCCGGCACCTGGGTGAAGCACATCAGCGAGGAGGAGTCCGTGGAGAACCCCATCATCACCGGCATCGCCCACGACCGGTCCGAGGCGAAAGTCACGATCGTCGGGGTGCCGGACCGCATCGGCGCCGCCGCCGACGTGTTCGACACGGTTGCGGACGCCGGCATCAACATCGACATGATCGTGCAGAACGTGTCGGTCTCCGACGGCACCACGGCGATCTCGTTCACGCTGCCGCAGGCCGACGGCGCCAAGGCCATGGCTGCCCTGGAGGCGGCGCGCGAGGGCATCGGCTTCACCGACGTCAGCTACGACGATCACGTCGGCAAGGTCTCGGTGGTCGGCGTCGGCATGCGCAGCCACCCCGGCGTGTCCGCCACGTGTTTCCGCGCCCTGGCGGCGGCCGGCATCAACATCGAGATGATCTCGACCTCCGAGATCCGCATCTCGGTGGTGGTCGACATCGACGACGTCGACAACGCCGTCCGTGCCTGCCATACCGCCTTCGGCCTCGATGCCGAGGGGCAGGCGGTCGTGTACGCGGGGACCGGCCGCTGACCGGGCACCGGCCGGCCCGGACGTGACGCCGCAGAAGGAGCCCCCCCTTCTCGGGCTGGGCATCGCCGCGTGGCTCATCCTCATCGTCGGGCCGTGGTACCTCCTCATCGTCCTGCTGCAGCCCTCGCCGCACGTTCTCGGGTGGGCGGCGGCGTCCGCCTGGATCGCCTTCCCGCTCGCCGTCCTCTTCCACGGCTTCTCGAGCGGACGCAACCTCATGCTCGCCGACCGCATCGCACCGCTGGGCTACGCCAGCGGCCTCGTCCTCGCCTGCATGTTGCTGCTCTCGCCGGCCGAGGCCATCTTCCTCGCGCCCGAGGCGTGGTACCCGGCGTTTCAGGTCCTCGCCGTTCTGCTGCTCGTCGTCTGCGGCGCGCGCCTCGGTCTGCTCGTGGACGAGCGTCTCGTCGCGGTCCGGCGTCCCGCCACGCTCGCCCAGGCGATCTTGGACAACGCCCGCACCGTTGGGCCCTCCACGAGGGCCGGACGCCGTCGGCGCCAGTCCCTGAGGGCGGCGAAACAGGTCCTCGCGCGAGCTCCCGTCGCCGAACGCGTCCGGGCCAGCGTGACCCATCGGACGGCGCTGATGTGGCGTTATCTGGCCCTCACGGCCGTCGTGCTCGTCGCCGGGGTGCCGCAGCTGGTGCTTGCCTCGGGGGCCTTCGCGGAGGGCTGGGTGGCTCTTCTCGTCGGGCTCGCGCTGCTGCTCGAGACCCGGCTCCACGTGTGGCGTCGGGAGACCCTCGCGGACGGCTTCGCCGACCCCGATCCGTGGGCCGGCCGGACGCTCTACGACGCCTGGTGTGGCCTCTCCGCGGGGCTGGTCCTCGTACTCACCCTGCGCACCACGGCGGCCATGGGCGGCGTCCGCAGTGATCTGTGGCTGTGGTACGTGCTGGTGCTCGCCGCAGCCATCGCGGCCAGCGTCCTCCCCTTCCGGGTCGCCCGCAGCCACAGCCGCGCCCTCTTCGATCGTTGGCTGGCCCGCAACCCGCGTCGCGCCGAGGAGCTTCGCGCCCTGGTCACTGCCTGAAGGAGTAGCACTCGCGGCACACGTCAATCAGGCGCGACAGCGAAGGGCTGCGTTGCGCCGATGTGTCGAGATCGAGCATCGACGCGAACGCCGCCTGATGGCGCGTCTCCGTGTAGCCCGTCGACATCATGGCCGCCAGTGCCTCTTTGGCGCCGCGTGGTGCTTCGGGGTCACCCGCGAAGGACGCGTCGTTCAATACATCCCGATGCGAACGTAGTGATTCGATGCCCGCAAGGAACCATGCCTCGAACTCCTTGACCGCGATAACGACGAAGGGGTCGAAATCGGCCGTTCGGGTGAGACCCTCCACCTTGGCCACGAGCGCATCGGGATCGACGTCGTCAGCGTCGACCAAGATGAGAACGCCTCCTGGTTCATCGCCCAACTGGCGGCGCTGGAGCTCGCTGGCTCGCTTGATGTTGTCGGTGAGCATCTGGGACTTGGGGACGCGGTGTGGCTTCGGGAAGTTCACGTGGAAGATCCCATCCCTCGCTGCGACTCGGCGAAGGAGCACGGGCAGTGCATCGACTTCTCCGTACCCCTCGACGATCGTTCGGACGGTCGTCATGGCACGAGCGGCTCGGGCTTGGGATGCTCGCCTGCCTCTGGATCCAGCTGGTCCAGTCGGAGGAGCTCCCCTGCGGAATATAGCCCGTCGAGGATCGCTTGACGGCCCACCACGTTGATGGGCGCGATGACAGTTCGACCGGCCTAGGCCCGGACCGAGATCAGACTGCGGGGATCCAGTTCGGGCGAATCCAGCAGTTCCGGGCTGTGGGTCGTCGCGATCACTTGCCGCGTGTGGCTGGCTTCCTGCAGGGCGTCCAAGAGGTAGCCGGCTGCGGCCGGATGCAGGGCTGTCTCTGGTTCTTCGATGGCGACCGGGCTGGCGAAGGGGCTGCCATCGTCAACGGCGAAGAGCGCCACGAGCACGCCCAGCGCGCGCATGGTGCCGTCGCTGATCGATGAAGCTTGGAACTGCCAGGGAGCGTCGGCCCCAGCGACCTCTTGGCGGAAGTCCAAGGACTCCCAGGCTCCGACTGCCTTGCGGTCGACCGAAACGATGCCGGGAACGATGCGCTGAAGGAACTCCTCGACCACTAACTTGCGGGCGGGGTTCGCTCGTCTCATCGCCTCGAGGACACTGGCAACGTTGGCTCCATCTCGCCGCAGCAGCTCCCCCGGATCGGGTTTCTGTGGCTCACGCATCGATTCTGGGTTGACGTTGTACACGTTCATTCCGGTGAGTCCATCGAACACCGGGCGGAACGGCTCAAGGCCAGACATGGCCACGAGGTAGAGCCGATCGTCCAGGGCGCGGGGTGCGACTTGTACGGACGCCTCGAGCACCTCCCCGCCTGCGACGTTGAAGAATGAGTCGGGCCGCCCGTCGTGCCAGGCCACGCGGCAGCTTTCGTGCGTCACTCGGTAATCCCCGCCTTTGGCGGCACCGACTCTGAAGTGGTACTCACCCGAGAAATCTGCGCACCGGAAGGTGAGCCCAATCCCGAAGTGGCGCGGGTGCCCTGTGGAGCGACGCCTCACCTCGGAAACACCGCCTCTGTCCCGAAGCGCGTTGTCCAAGTTCTCGTTCAGGGATTGTGAAACGAACCGCAAGCTGTCCACGAAGTTGGACTTACCCGAGCCGTTCGGTCCCACGAGCAGGTTCAACGGCCTCAGTCTCACAGTGCAGCGAGCGATACTCCGGTACTCGCGCAGGGTGATCCCTGTGATGTCGAAACGTGCGGGACTCGTCACGCAGGTGAGCTTATCCGTGAGGTGGATGCTCGCGCGCTAGTCTGTCCCCAGACAGGGGAGCGCCCACGGGGGCGCTGAGAGTGCGGAGCGCCGCAGACCCTCGAACCTGATCCGGCTAGCACCGGCGGAGGGAGTCGAGCTCTTGGCCGAACAGGCCACCCCTTCTGGAGACAGGAGGAGTTCCATGACCACAGCCACCACCGTGCGGGCCGCCGGCCGGGGCGTCCGCGTGTTGCTCGCGGGCGTTCTGGCCGCCGGCCTCACCGCCTGCGGCACCACCACCCCGACCGCGAGCCCGACCGGCACAGCCACGCCGGCGACGCCCGCGGCGTCCGAGTCGAAGACGCTGACGGTGGTGACCCACAGCAGCTTCAACGTCAGCCAAGAACTGCTGGACCAGTTCGCCGCCGAGACCGGCTACACCGTCACCTACACCGCCCCAGGCGACGCGGGCAGCCTCGTCAACCAGCTGGTCCTCACGAAGGACAGCCCGCTCGGCGACGTCGTCTACGGGATCGACAACACGTTCGCCGGCCGGGCGCTGGCCGAGGGCGTCCTCGTGCCGTACGAGGCGGAGGGTCTGGACGCCGTCACCGCCGGCACGTTCGCCGCCGACGACACGGCGCGGCTGACCCCGATCGACTTCGGCGACGTGTGCGTCAACGCCGACCTGGGCTGGTTCGAGCAGCGCGGGCTCGCCCTGCCGGCCACTCTGGACGACCTGGCCAAGCCGGAGTACCGCGACCTGCTCGTGGTTTCGAACGCGGCGACGAGCTCGCCCGGCTTGGCGTTCCTGGCGGCGACCGTCGCCGCGAAGGGCGAGGACGGCTATCTCGCCTACTGGCAGCAGTTGAAGGACAATGGGGTGCTCGTCGCCAACGACTGGACCGAGGCGTACACCGTCCAGTTCAGCGCGGGCGGCGGCAACGGCCCGCGGCCGCTGGCGCTCAGCTACTCGACGTCGCCGGCGTTCACCGTCTCCGAAGACAAGCAGAGCACGTCCACGGGCGCGCTGCCGGGCACCTGTTTCCGGCAGGTCGAGTACGCCGGCGTCATCGCGGGCGCACAGAACGAGGTGGGTGCCCAGACATTCATCGAGTTCATGCTGAGCCACGACGTGCAAGCCGACATCCCGGGCGAGATGTACATGTACCCCGTCGTCAAGGAGACCGAACTGCCCGAGGAGTGGGTGCGGTTCGCACCGCTGGCCGACAAGCCGTACACCTTGACGGCGGCCGAACTGTCCGACGGGCGGGATCGTTGGATCCGTGCCTGGACCGCCGCGGTGCTCAACTGACGTGACCCGCCGGATCGGCTGGGGGCTGGCGGGGGGCATCCCGCTCGCCTTCCTCGCCGTGTTCTTCGCCTGGCCCGTCGGCGCGTTGCTGGCCCGTGGGCTGTTCGGCGAGGGTGCCGCCGGCCTGTCCGGCTTCGCGGCCGTCCTGGCGTCACCGCGCACCGGCACGGTGGTGGCGACGACGCTCGCCCAGGCCGCCGCGGGCACTGTCGTGTCCCTCGCGCTCGGCCTGCCCTGCGCCTGGGTGCTCTACCGGACGCGGTTCCTGGGCCGCGGCTTGGTGCGGGCGGTCGTGACGATCCCGTTCGCGCTGCCGAGCGTGGTGGTCGGGGTGGCGTTCAAGTCCCTCGTCATCGCGACCGGGCCGCTCGGCGCGTGGGGCCTGGACGGCACGTGGGCGATCGTGGTGGCGTCGCTGGCGTTCTTCAACGTGGCCGTCGTGGTGCGCACCGTGGGCGCCCTGTGGGCGTCGCTCGATCCGCGCCCGGGCCAGGTCGCCGCCGTGCTCGGCGCCTCCCCGCCGCGCGTGCTGCTCACCGTCACGCTGCCGGCGCTGGCGCCGGCGATCGCATCGTCCGCGGCGCTGGTCTTCCTGTTCTGCGCGTCGGCGTACGGCGTCGTGATGGTGCTCGGCGGGCCCACGTGGGGCACGATCGAGACCGAGATCTGGTTCCTCACCCAACAGTTGCTCGATCTCACCGCGGCCGCGGCCCTCTCGATCATCCAGCTCGGGGTCGTGACCGCGTGCCTCCTCGTCACGAACCGCCTGCAACTGCGGCTCGCCCACGCGCAACGCCTGCGCACCGACGAGCGGGTGGCCGACCGTTGGCGGTGGCGGCGCGACCTGCTGCCGTCGATCCCCGTGGCGGGCGTCGTCGTGTTGGTCGCCCTGCCGTTGACGAACCTCGGGCTGCGATCGCTGCGGACGGCCTCCGGCTACGGGCTCGACCACTATGTCGCTCTGTTCACCGGGCTGTCCGGCCCTCTCGCCGTGCCGGTGACGAGCGCCGTCGGCAACTCCCTGCGGACGGCTGCCGCGGCGTCCGTGCTTGCGCTCGTCCTCGGGATCCTCGTCAGCCTTGTCGTCAGCCGTCGGCCCCGCAGCCTGCCCGGACGCCGCGCCCTCGGCTTGCTCGACGCGACGTTCATGCTGCCGCTGGGGGTGTCGGCGGTGACGGTGGGCTTCGGGTTCCTCATCACGCTCAACCGGCCGCCGCTGGACCTCCGCAGCTCGATGGTCCTCGTGCCCATCGCGCAGGCGATGGTGGCGTTGCCCCTCGTCGTGCGGGTGCTACTGCCCGTGCTGCGCGCCATCGACCCTCGGCTCAAGGAGGCGGCGGCCGTGCTCGGGGCGTCCCCCGGCCGCGTGCTCGCCACCGTCGAGGCACCGCTCGCGGGGCGCGCCCTCGGCCTCGCGACCGGGTTCGCGCTGGCCACGTCGCTGGGGGAGTTCGGCGCCACCTCGTTCCTCGCGCGGCCCGACGCCCCGACCCTGCCGGTGGTCGTGTTCCGGCTGATGGGGCGTCCGGGCTTGGAGAACCAGGGAACGGGCATGGCGGCCGCGGTGCTGCTGGCCGTGCTGACGGCCACAGTCATGGCCGCGGCTGAGAGGATGAGGCCCATGGAGGCGTCGACGTGGTGACCGGGCTGACCGTGCAGGACGCCATCGTGCGCTACGTGACCTCGGCCGAGGACGGGCGCACCGCAGGCCGGCGTCCTGCCGTCACCTGGGTGCCGAAACCGCGCGCCGTGCGCGCACAGGAGCGCCTGCTGACCGCCGTCGACCGGGTGTCATTGGAGGTCGCGCCGGGGGAGATCGTGGCACTGTTGGGGCCGTCCGGGTCGGGCAAGTCGTCCCTGCTGCGGGCCATCGCCGGGCTGGAGCCGCTGGCGTCCGGGCGCATCACCTGGGACGGCAGCGACCTGGCTCGCGTGCCGGTGCACAGGCGCAACTTCGGGCTGATGTTCCAGGAACCGGCACTGTTCCCGAACATCGATGTGGGCGCGAACGTGGCCTACGGGCTCCACCGGCTGCCGCGCGACCGGCGGGAGGCCGTCGTCGAGGAGGTCCTCGACCTCGTCGGTCTGCCGGGCTTCGCCGGCCGCAAAGTGACCGAACTCTCCGGTGGCCAGGCGCAGCGGGTGGCGCTGGCGCGCTCACTGGCGCCCCGGCCGCGCCTGATGCTGCTCGACGAGCCGCTGTCCGCGCTGGATCGCGGCCTGCGGGAACGGCTCGTCGACGTGCTCGGCGAGGTGCTGCGCGCCACGGGGACGCCCGCCGTCCACGTCACCCACGACCAGGACGAAGCGTTCGCCCTCGCCGACCGCGTCGCCGTCCTCGCCGAGGGGCGACTGCTCCAGATCGGTACGCCCGCCCAGTTGTGGCACCGGCCGGCGTCGATGGAGGTGGCGCAGTTCCTCGGCTACGGCACCGTGCTCACGCCGGAAGACGCGGCGGCGCTCGGCGTCGCCGACCTGGACGCGGACGCGTCCGTCGGCCTCGGCCCAGCTTCCCTCATTCAGGACGCCGCCGGCGCGGCCCTGCCGGTGGTGACCCAGAGCGTGCGGCGGGGCTACGTGTCCGTGCGCCTCCGCCTGCCCAGCGGGCAACTCGCCGAGCTGCGCGTCCCCGACAAGATCGACGCCGCAGTCGTGGGCGTCCGGATCAACCGGGACGCCGTGGCCCTCGTTGCGGACGCCTGAGGCTGGCCCGCGGGGCGGGGCGGGGCACGCGTCGCGGGGATGGGGCCGGGGGTCGCGGGATGAGGCGGGGCGATGGGGCGGGGGATGTCGCGTGCGACTGTCACGCTGGGACAGCCCTCACGAGCGTGACGTTGCGAAAAGACCGGCCCCCCGGAGATCCGGAGGGCCACCTATTTTGGTCGGGGTGACAGGATTTGAACTGCCACCTCAAGCTCCTTCGTCTACCTCTCCTGACTACCAGTTTCAGCGTGGTGACTAGGCATGATGGTCTCCACCTCTCGAACGCCAAGTAGGCGCAAATAGGCAGAAATGGGCTGTTGTTAGGATGCGTTAGGATGCAGGTGAGATGCAAGGGCAAGGTGACAGGGTGACCAATCTCCGACTGGTGGACGGGGCTGCGGGTACGCCCGCGCGCACCGGGTCGGCCCCGCGGCCGTCCAGTCGGACCAGGTCGACCAGGCGCCGGCGGGCCTTCGGAAAGGTCGCGAAGCAGCGGTCGGGTCGCTACCAGGCCAGCTATCTCGGCGAGAACGGGGAGCGCTACCTGGCCCCGGTCACCTTCGAGACCAAGGGCGACGCCGACGCGTGGCTGTCGATGCGCCGGGCCGAACTGGAGGAGCATCGCTGGCGTCCGCCCGACCCGCAGCCGGCCGAGACCCCGACACTGCGCGACTACTCC
>NZ_JARKOT010000202.1 GCF_029977985.1 Propioniciclava sp.
GGTTTGGGGCGAGTGCTTCGGCGGGGTAGCGGGGGTGCGGGCGGGCGGCTTCGGGGTGCGGACGTTACCGTGGAAGACGTGATGAGCACGCAGACCCTTCCTCCTGATGCCCAGACCCGACTCCCCCGCCCTCGCACCTCCCCCAACCGGACGCGGTGGGCCGCCGGTGCCCTCGTGGCGGTCCTGGCGCTGGTGCCGCTGACCGCTTGCACGACGGGGACGACCACCACCCCGGTGCCCCCGACGGCCACGACCACCCCAGCCACCCAGGGTGCCCAGTTCTCGTTGACGCTGGCCGACGGCACGTTCACGGTCGCCGGCGCGGCTGCGGACGAGGCCGGGAAGGCGGACGCCCTCGCTGCGGTCGCCGCCGGGCTGGGAGCCGGCGCCCAGGTGAACGACCAGCTGAACGTCGTGTCCGGCGCCTGGCTGCCCGACGCTGACGCGCTCACGACGCTCGCCTCGGCCCTGGTGGGTGTGGAGGCCGTGTCGCTGAACGTGAACGGTGGGGACGCGGTGCTGGCCGGCACGGTCACCTCGGACGCGGAGAAGCAGGCCGCCTCGGACGCCGTCGCCGCCGCCTTCCCCGATGCGGAGGTGGCCGACCACGTCGCCATCGTCGAGCTGTGCAGCGTGGTGGGCGCCAAGGTGCGCGAAGCCGCTCAGGCACCGGCCCTGGTGTTCACGTCGGGCTCGTCCGAGCTGACCGCCGAGTCGCAGACCGCCGTTGCGGAGATCGCAATGCTCGTCGAGCAGTGCCCCGGCACCAAGCTCACCGTCGTGGGCCAGACGGACACCCGCGGCTCCGAGGTGGGCAACGAGGCGCTGGCGCTCAAGCGGGCCCAGGCCGTCGCGGACGCCTTGGCCGCCGCCGGCGTGCCCGCTGACGACATGACCGTCCAGGGCAACGCCGCGAACGCCCCCATCAGCGACGACGACAGCCTCAACCGCCGCGTGGACGTGGCGGTCCAGTAGGCCGGGGTCCGCCTCTGGGGCGCGGCTGGCTCGCCCGGGTCTGCGCGCTCAGCACTGGTCGCCCGCCTTCGAGTGAGCTCCAAGCCCCCGAGCGGCCTGTTCCGCGTCGCTGTGCCCAGCTCCAAGGTGCGCTGCGCCGAGCCATCCCGGAGGAGGAGCGGCAGCCGCCAGCCCGTCGGTGGCGCCGTGCGGATGCCCACTGGTGGACGGGACGCACCGTCCGGCAGCGATCCACCCAACGGAGTGCTAGCATTGCTGTCAGGAGGTGGGACATGGGCACCCTGACGATCCGACAACTGGACGAGCAAACCCACGCACGCCTGCGCGGTCGTGCCGCGAAGCACGGGCGCTCCGTCGAGGCGGAGGTCCGCGCCATTCTGGACGCCGCGGTCGGGCGACCCGAGGAGAACATCCTGCTGAACCTGCACGCGAAGATGTCCGAGGTCGGTGGAGTCGACCTGCCTCCCATGGAACGCACCGACCTGCCCCGCGAGGTCGACCTGCAGTGATCATCGCCGACACCAACGTCGTGTCCGAGTTCATGAAGGACTCCCCCCACCACGGCGTTCTCGCGTGGGCCCGCACCCTCGGCCCGGCCGACCTCACGATCAGCGTCGTCACCGTCGAGGAGATCGAGCGAGGCCTGGGCCGCCTGCCTGCCGGGCGCCGACGTAACGACCTCGAGCAGCGTTGGCACCACCTTCTCGACGCCTACTCAGACACCATCGCCGTCTACGACGTCAACGCCGCTCAGGCCACCGCACGCCTCTTGGTTGACGCCCTCGACCGGGGCCGCCCGATGGCCCTGGCCGATGCCCAGATCGCAGGCATCTGTCTCGCGCTGCCGGCTGAGCTCGCCACCCGCAACTCGAAGGACTTCGCACATGTTCGTGGGCTCAAGCTCATGAACCCCTTCGGGTGAGCGACCGCGTTGCCTGACCCACTCAGCAGCGTGCGCGCTCAGTCATGTGGAGGCGTCAAGTAGATCCAGGGCTTCGATGATCGCCAAGCGGGCAGCCCGTCGGCGCCCCAGAGCATCGAGTCGACGAACCCGTCCCCCAGCGCCGCTGCCGGCGTCGCCGAGGGTCACCCACCTCGGCCGGGTGGATGCCCCGATGGTGCTCATGTCGCCTCCTACAGGGTTTCGAAGAAGTCTTCGTCCACCGGTAGAGCGTGACGTCCTGTTCCGCTTGGACGCCGACGCGGTGTGTCACGAGCAACTGGGCGAGGCGGCGTCCGTCGATCAACTCGATGCGGGCGTTGATGCGGTCCGCCTCCAGGCGAGCCCCTTCGGTGAAGCGCGAGGTGGTGATGTAGACGCCGCGATCCCCCTGCTTGCCGAGCAGTGCGCCGGCAAACTCGTGGATCTTGGGCCTGTCGATCGGCCGGTCCTCCGCGTAGCGCTTGGCCTGGACGTAGATGCGGTCGAGCCCCAGCGGATCCTGGCTGATGATGCCGTCGACGCCGGCGTCCCCGGACGAGGACGTGCGCTCCAACTGCCCCATGCGGCCGTCGCCCCGGCCGTACCCCATCGCGCCCAGCAGGTGGATCACAAGATCCTCGAACGCCGTCGGCGACAACGCGAGGGCAGCCTTCAACACGTCGCCCTCCACGGCGGCACGATTGGTCGACCGGGCCTGCTCCAAGAGGTCGCTCGGCGTTGCGGTCGGATGCTCCTCCACCGAGGGCAGAATCAGGCTCTCTCCCGGTGCCTGCTCTTTCGAGGAGGCCTCGCGAGTGCGGTCGCGGAACTCCAGGTAGCTCGGGTAGCGACCTCGTCCAGCGGGACTTCACCGCGACGGGGCCGAACCAGTTGTGGCTGACCGACATCACCGAGCACTGGACCGATGAAGGCAAGCTCTACGAGTGCGCGATCAAGGACGTGTGGTCCAACCGGATCGTCGGCTACTCC
>NZ_JARKOT010000215.1 GCF_029977985.1 Propioniciclava sp.
TGGCCGAGGTGCTCCTGTGGGAGGGGCTCGACACCTGGCTGCTGCCCGCCACGTGGCTCGATCGCCTGCCGGGCATCCTCGCGCTCTTCGGTCTGCGCGCGCGCGTGGGCGTGAGCGGGCTGACGGACGCCGCCGGCGTCCACGCCGCCGTCGATGCCGGGGCGCACTTCCTCACCTCCCCCGTCTTCGATCCGGAGCTCGCGGACGCCGCCGGCGCGGTCCCGCTCGTGCCGGGGGCGCTCACGCCCCAGGAGATCGCCACCGCGGTGCGGCACGGGGCGGACGCCCTGCAGGTGGTGCCGGCCGACGTCATGGGTTCGGCTTATGCCCGGGCCCTTCCGCCCCTGTTCCCCGGCGTCGCGCTGATGCCGACGGGACGCATCGAGCGTTACCAGGCGGACACATGGCTCAAGTCGGGGGCGGTGGCCGTGTGCACCGACGCCATCGTCCAGGCGGGGGAGTCCGACCCCGCCGCGATGCGTCGCCGGGCGCAGCAGTTCCGGCAACTCGTGGCAACCGAGAGCTGAGTTGGCATCCTGAATTGGTGGCTGAGATTTTCTCAGCTACTTTTGTGGAGTACCTCAGTTGACCCTGCATCGGAGATCCCTCGCATGTACCAGCCCCGTCGCGTCTCGGACGTCCAGCCCGAGTCCTTCGACCAGGTCGCCGCGGACAGCGCGTTCATCTCGGCCCCGCGCCGCCGCGCCGTCACCCGGATGGACCTGCTCCGCACCCGCGTCGCCCCCACCGCCCTCTCCGCCGTTCTGCTGTTCGGCGTCACCGCTTTCGCCGTCAACCTGAACGCGCAGGGAGCCACCGACACGACGGTCGCCGCCCCGGCCCGGGTGGACGACACCACCTCCCGCTCCACCGAGCGCACCGAGGCCGAGGCATCCGCGCTCGTCTCCGAGGCAGCCACCGACGAGGCGAGCGCCACCACCGGCACCGATCCGGTCGCCGAGGGTGCCGCCGCCGGCACCGATCTGGTCGCCGAGGGTGCCGCCGCCGGCACCGATCCGGTCGCCGAGGATGCCGCCGCCGGCACCGATCCGGTCGCCGAGGATGCCACCGCCGAGACGCAGGAGGTCGAGGGGGACGGCGCTGCCGCGACCTTCGCGGTCGGCAGCTGGGAGAACTCGTTCGGGAAGATCGTCGGCGACAAGTACGCGCAGGCCAAGGTGACCGTGCGCGCCGACGCCAGCTCGGACGCCGACAGCGTCGGCACGCTCAACACCGGCGACAAGCTGGCCGTCACCGACTCGGTCGTGAACGGCTTCCGCCAGGTCAACTTCGACGGGAAGATCGGCTGGGTGGCCGACAGCCGCCTCGGCGACTCCGCCCCGGCCCAGAAGACCGCAGCGGCGGGCTCCGGCTCGTCGGCGTCCTCGGAGTCCTACACCGGCGCCACCAGCTACTCGGGCAAGACCGTCCTCGGCCTCAAGCCGAAGGCCATGGTCGTGTACAACGCGGTCACCGCAAAGTGGTCGTTCACGTCGATCGGCGGCTACCGGGCCAGCAGCCTGAGCAACCACCAGCTCGGCGGGGCGATCGACTTCATGACGTTCAGCGACTCGTCCAAGGGCTGGGAGGTGGCCAACTACCTGGCGGCCAACGCGGACGCGTTCAACATCGACCACATCATCTTCCAGCAGAAGATCTGGACGCCCTACAAGCCCTACTGGCGTGGCATGGCGAACCGCGGCAGCGCCACGGCCAACCACATGGATCACGTGCACGTGTCCGTGAAGCTCTGAACCCGAGTCCGACCCCGCGCACGGCGCCCCACCGCTCGGCGGTGGGGCGCCATCGCTTTCCGGGACGGGAGGGCCGCGCCGGCGGCGTCCACCCCATAGGCTGGATTCATGACGCATGTGACGACCACAGACGCCTGGGCCCGCCTCACCGAGCTCAAGGAGAACTTCACGCCCGACCTGCGCGGCTGGTTCGCCGCAGATCCCGGGCGCGCCGAGCACTTCACCCGCACCGCGGGCGATCTGCACGTCGACCTCTCGAAGAACCTGGTCAACGACGCGGTCGTGGACGCCCTGGTGGCGCTCGCCGACGAGGTCGGCCTCGCGGAGAAGCGTGACGCGATGTTCGCCGGCGTCCACATCAACAACACCGAGGACCGCGCGGTGCTGCACACCGCGCTGCGGCGTCCGAAGGGGGACACGCTGGTCGTCGACGGCCAGGACGTAGTGGCCGACGTGCACGCCACGCTCGACCGGGTGTACGCGTTCGCCGAGAAGGTGCGCTCGGGAGAATGGGTCGGGGTCACCGGCAAGCCGATCGAGACCGTGGTCAACATCGGCATCGGCGGTTCCGACCTCGGCCCGGTGATGGTCTATGAGGCTCTCAAGCCGTACGCCGACGGGCCCGCGGTGCGCTTCATCTCGAACATCGACCCGACCGACGCCTACGAGAAGACGAAGGACCTCGACCCCACGACGACGCTGTTCATCGTGGCGTCCAAGACGTTCACGACGCTGGAGACGATGACGAATGCGCGCATGGCGCGCGACTGGTTCCTGTCGTCGCTGCAGGACGCGGGCGTCACCGACGGCTCGGACGAGGCGAACCGCGCCGCGATCGGGAAGCACTTCGTCGCCGTCTCGACGGCGCTCGACCTCGTCGCCGACTTCGGCATCGACCCCGAGAACGCGTTCGGCTTCTGGAACTGGGTGGGGGGCCGCTACTCGGTCGACTCGGCGGTCGGCACGGCCGTCGTCGTGGCGATCGGGCCTGAGAACTTCGCCGACTTCCTCGCCGGCTTCCACACGATCGACCGGCACTTCGCCGAGACGCCGTGGGCCGAGAACGTGCCCGCCCTCATGGGCCTGCTGAACGTCTGGTACGTCAACTTCTTCAAGGCAGGTTCGCACGCCGTGCTGCCGTACGCGCAGTACCTGCACCGCTTCGCCGCCTACCTGCAACAGCTCACCATGGAGTCCAACGGCAAGGGCGTCAAGGCGGACGGAACGCCCGTCGAGACCGAGACCGGCGAGGTGTTCTGGGGCGAGCCGGGCACGAACGGCCAGCACGCCTTCTACCAGCTGATCCACCAGGGCACGCAGTTGATCCCGGCCGACTTCATCGCGGTCGCCAACCCCGCTCACGCCATCAAGGACGGGGACGCCGACGTGCACGAGCTCTTCCTCGCGAACTTCTTCGCCCAGACGAAGGCGCTCGCGTTCGGGAAGACGGCCGACGAGGTGCGCGCCGACGGCGTCGCAGAAGAGCTGGTGACCGCGAAGGTGTTCCTGGGCAACCGGCCGACCACGTCGATCATGGCGCCGGCGCTCACGCCGTCGGTCGTCGGCCAGTTGATCGCCCTGTACGAACACATCACCTTCACCCAGGGGGTCGTGTGGGGCCTCAACAGCTTCGACCAGTGGGGTGTCGAGCTGGGCAAGGTGCTGGCGAAGCAGATCACGCCGGCCATCGGTGGCGACGCCGACGCTCTCGCCGACCAGGATCCGTCCACGAAGGCACTGATCGAGTACTACCGAGCGCAGAGGGTCTGATCGTGCGCGTGGCAGGGTGACCGTAACCCGACCCGCACGCGTGGGAAGAGCGGGGAGGCAGCGAACCCCCCGGACCTTCCTCCTGCGTGCCCTGACCGGCATCGTCCTGGTGGCCGGCGCGAGCACGCTCGTCGTGCTGACGCCCGCCATCTGGGCGCGGTCGATGGCCGCCGAGCGCATGAGCGACGTCGCCGAGGCCCCGGCACGCGACGTGGGCATCGTGTTCGGCGCCGAGATGTACGCCTCGGGGGAGCCGTCGCCCTACCTGAAGGCCCGCCTCGACCTGGCCGCGGATCTTTATGCAGCCGGCCGCGTGAAGGTGCTCGTCGTGAGCGGAGACAATGCCGGCGAGCACAACTTCGAGTCGACGAACATGCTGCGCTACCTCGTCGCGCAGGGCGTGCCGGAGGCCGCCGTCGTCGAGGACCAGCACGGCTACGACACCTACGACACCTGCGTGCGGGCGCGGCAGGAGTTCGGCGTCACGCAGGCGATCTTGGTCACGCAGACCTACCACCTTCCCCGGGCCATCGCGACCTGCCGGGCTGTCGGGGTGGACGCTGTCGGTGTCGGCGACGATTCCGTTCGGGCCACGTCGAACCGCTGGTTCGAGTTCTCGGCGCGCGAGTACGGGGCGAACCTCAAGATGGTGTGGGATCTGGCTTCCCGGCGCCAACCCGTCCTCGAGGGTCCCTCCGACGCGGTGACGCGGGCTCTCCGCGCCTGACGCCGACGGGCAGGCGGAGCCGCGCCGACGGCCGTGGGCTTCTGCGCCGAGAGCCTCTGCCGCCCCGATGCGCCACACTGGGCACCGATGAGCACCGACGCCGACCCGCCGCGACGCGTCCCGCGTGACGCCCTGCTGGATCTCGCGTGCGCGCCCGGACACCTCCTCCGCCGCGCGCAACGTGCGCACGGCGTCCTCTGGTCGGAGGAGTTCGGCACCGAACTCACCGGACCCCAGTTCGCCGTGCTGTCGTCTGTGGCCCGCCACGACGGCATCGACCAGGTCACGGTCGGCCACGAGGCCTCCCTCGACAAGTCGACCGCGGTGGGTATCGTCCGGCGCCTCGTCCGCGACGGCTGGGTCGCCGCGGCGTCCGACCCGCACGACGGCCGCCGCAAGGTCCTCCACCTCACGGACGCCGCCGGCGAGGCCCTCGCACCGCTCACGCTGCGGGTGCGGGGCGTCCAGGAACGCCTCCTCGCTCCCCTGGATCCGGCCACGCGCGGCCGCCTCATCGACGACCTGGCCACCCTCGCCTACGAGGGCGCGCCGCCGGCCCCTGAGGCGCCCGCAGCGCTCGGCCTGCCCTCCGAGCGCACGGTGGGTCATCTCGTCCGGCGGGCCCAGGCGGTCCACAACGCCCGCTGGGCGGAGGCGTTCGACGGCGCTCTCACGGGGCCGCAGTACGCCGTCCTCGTCGCCCTCGCTCTGGCCGAACCCGCGGACCAGACCGCCCTGGCGCCCGTGGCGGCCCTGGACAAGTCCTCCCTCTCCGAGGTCGTCGAGCGTCTCGTCGCGCGCGACCTGGTCGACGCCGCGCCCCATGACGCCGACCGGCGCCGCAAGACCCTCCGCCTGACCGGCGCCGCTCGCCGCGTCCTGCCCGGCTTCACGGTCACGGCGGCGTCCGTTCAGGATCGTTTGCTCGTGCACCTACCGCGGCGGCGGCGTCCGGCGTTCGTCCGGACGCTCGCGGCGCTGGTCGGCGCTCACGCCCTTGACGAATAGTCCGTGTACGCACTACTTTCGCCGCAAGGTCCCCCGAGGAAAGGCTCCGCCGATGCAGTTCTACCTCGACGGTTACGTCACCGGCGATCCCGAGGTCGCCCCCGCCGTACTCCCGGCCGAGGTCGACGTTCTCGTCGTCGGCACCGGCCCCGCGGGGGTGGTGCTCGCGGCCCAACTCGCCACCCACCCCGAGATCCGCACGGCGGTCGTCGAGCGCCGTGACGGTCCCCTCCAGCTCGGCCACGCCGACGGCGTCGCCTGCCGCTCGGTGGAGATGTTCGCCACGTTCGGCGTCGCCGAGCGGCTGCTCCGCGAGGCCTACTGGGTCAACGAGACGACCTTCTGGACGCCGTCGGCGTCCGACCCCGCCACGATCGAACGCACCGACCGCATCCAGGACGTCGAGGACGGCCTGTCGGAGATGCCGCACGTGATCGTGAACCAGGCACGCATCCACCAGTACCTCCTCGACGTGATGGCCGACGCCCCGACCCGGCTGCGCCCTCACTACGGGTGGCGCGCCGTCGACGTCCAGGTCGGGGAGGGCGACCACCCGGTGGTGGCCACCCTCGAGGACGCCGCCGGTGCCCGCCGTACCGTGCGGGCGAAGTACGTCGTGGGCTGCGACGGGGCCCGCAGCGCCGTGCGGGAGGCGCTCGGACTGCGGATGGTGGGCGACGTGGCGAACCATGCGTGGGGCGTCCTCGACGTGCTGGCCGTCACCGACTTCCCCGACATCCGGCTCAAGTCGATCATCCGGTCGCAGGCGGGCAGCATCATCTGCATCCCTCGGGAGGGCGGCTACTTGGTGCGCCTCTACGTCGACCTCGGCGACCTCGACCCCGGCCGGCACCTCACAAAGGACGAGGTCGGCCTCGACCGGGTCATCGCCAAGGCGCAGGCGATCCTCCACCCGTATGCGCTCGACGTGCGCAGCGTCGCCTGGTGGTCGATCTACGAGGTGGGACAGCGCGTCACAAACTTCTTCGACGACACCCGCGGCGACCCCGAGCGCGACCCGCGCGTCTTCATCGCCGGCGACGCCTGCCACACCCACTCCGCCAAAGCGGGTCAGGGCATGAACGTCTCTATGGCCGACGCGTTCAATCTCGGCTGGAAGCTCGTCAGTGTCCTCACCGGGCGCGCCGCGCCGTCGCTGCTGCGCACCTATTCGGGCGAGCGGCGTCCGATCGCCCAGGAGCTCATCGACTTCGACCGTGAGTTCGCGGCCCGCATGAGCGCCAAGGGCGACGACGCCGAGTACAGCCACTACTTCGCCCGGCAGCTCCGCTTCACGGCGGGCGTCTCGACGCTCTATCCGCCCTCCGAGCTCGTCGCCGCCGGCGCCCGCCAAGGGCTCGCCACCGGGTTCGGGTTGGGCATGCGCTTCCACACAGCCCCCGTCGTGCGGCTCTACGACGCCCGCCGCCTCGAACTCGGCCACTGCCATCGCGCCGACGCCGCCTGGCGGCTCTACCTGTTCGCCGACGCCGCCGATCCCGCGGACCCGGACGCCCCCGTCAACCGCGTGTGCGCGGCTCTCGAACCGGTCCTGGCCCGGTTCACGCCCGCAGGCCTCGATCCGGACGCCGTCGTCGACGTGCGCGCCGTGTTCGCCCAGGGTCATCGCACGGTCGATCCCACGGCCCCCCACGCCCTGCTGCGGCCGGCGAAGGGCCGCTACGGTCTCCAGGACCACGAGAAGATGTTCTGTGTCGACCCCGCGGCCGACATCTATGCCGCCCGCGGCATCGCGCCCGAGGGCTGCATGGTGCTCGTCCGCCCGGACCAATTCGTCGCCCACCTCCTGCCACTCGACCCCGACGCCGTCGCCGAACTGGACGCCTTCCTCTCCGGCGTTCTCCTGCCGCAGCGCTGACCACTCCGGAGCCTCGCCCCGCGCCCCGCCCCGGCGCCCCGCGACCCGCCCCGGCGCCCCCGCCCCGCGCCACTCGCCCGTGTGCGGTTGGGGGCCGCGTTTGAGGCGCTGGGGCGCCGGTTTCGCAGCACCGAACCGCACACGGGGGCGCGTGCGGCCTGTGGGATCATGGGGATCATGTCGTCTCTGCTCTCCCAGCTCACAGAGCGCGTGCAGGCCGCAACGGGTGTCGACCCCGAGATGCGGCCCGCCACGAAGCCCCAGTTCGGTCACTTCCAGTCCAACGTCGCGTTGCGCCTGGCCAAGCAGGCCGGACGCCCCCCGCGCGAGATCGCGACCGAGCTGGCGGGGCAGATCGATGTCGGGGACCTGTGCGAGCCGCTGGAGGTCGCGGGTCCGGGCTTCCTCAACTTCCGGCTGAAGTCGAGCGTGCTGGCGGCGGCGGCGTCCGAACTGCTGACCGACCCGCACACGGGAATCAGGCAGACCGACGAGCCGCAGACCGTCGTCATCGACTATTCGGCGCCGAACGTGGCCAAGCCGATGCACGTGGGCAACCTGCGATCGACGATCATAGGCGACTGCTTCAACCGGGTGCTCACGGCGCGCGGCGACCGGGTGATCGCGCAGAACCACATCGGCGACTGGGGCACGCAGTTCGGGATGCTGGTCGAATACATCCTCGACGAGGGGATCGATGCGTCCGGGCTCGACCTGGACGGGTCGGTGGCGCTCTACAAGCGCGCGCAGGAGCGGTTCAAGAGCGACGAGGCGTTTGCGGACGCCTCCCGCCGCCGGGTGGTGGCACTGCAGGCGGGCGACCCGGAGACGACGGCCATCTGGCGCACGCTGATCGCGGTGTCCGAGAAGGGGTTCAACGAGGCGTATGCACGGTTGGGCGTCCTGCTGACCGACGACGACCTGGCGGGCGAGTCGATCTACAACGCGATGCTGCCCGAGGTGGCGGCCGACCTGGAGGAGCGGGGAATCGCGGTCATCGACGAGGGTGCGCTGTGCGTGTTCGTGCCGGGCCAGGAGGCGCCGCTGATCGTGCGGAAGAGCGACGGCGGATACGGCTACGCGGCGACGGACCTGGCGGCGATCCGGTACCGGGTGGGGCAGCTGGGAGCGGACCGCATCGTCTACGTGGTCGGCATGCCGCAGACCCACCACTTCGCGCAGGTGTTCGCCGTGGCACGGATGGCGGGCTACCTGCCCGCCGGCGTGGCGGCAGAGCATGTGGCGTTCGGGTCGGTGCTGGGCACAGACGGGAAGATGCTGCGGACCCGCTCGGGCAAGACGGTGACCTTGCAGTCGCTGCTCGACGAGGCCGAGGAGGTGGCCGCTCGGCCGATCGCGATGGCGGCGGTGAAGTACTCCGACCTGTCGAACCAGTTGCAGAAGGACTACGTGTTCGACGCCGAGCGGATGACGGCGACGACCGGCGACACGGGCCCCTACCTGCAGTACGCGCACGCCCGGGCGAACCAGAT
>NZ_JARKOT010000230.1 GCF_029977985.1 Propioniciclava sp.
ATCTGGGAATGCGGGGGCAACCGGTTGCGTTGGGGACGACGTGAACCAGCGCATCGGCATCATCGGCGTCGGCAAGCTTGGCAGCGCGCTCGGGCGGCTCGCCCTCATGCCGGCCTCGACCTCAGCGTGGCCGACGACCCGGCCAACCCGCACGACGGGCTCGTCGTCGCCAGCATCCTGCCCGGCGCCCGCTTCACCGACGCCGCCGACATCCTCGCCACGAGCGACCTCGTGATCCTCGCCGTGCCCCAGCCCGTCCTCGCCTCCCTTCCCCTGGACGCCGCCGCCGGCGTCCTCATCGACGCCACCAACGCGTGGGAGGCGACCGACGGCGTCCGGGCCGGCACCGGCCCCACGACGCCGGCGCTGCTCGCCGCCCACCCGCACCTGCGCCTCGTCAAGGCCTTCAACCAGTTCGCCTACGCCGACCTGCTGCCCGACGCCCGCCCCGCCGGCGCCCCCGGGCGCCGCGCGATGGCCGTCGCCGGCGACGACCCGGACGCCGTCGGTGCGGTCGCCCGGCTCGTGGACACGCTCGGCTTCGACCCCGTCGTCGTCGGCATGGACGCCGCCGCGCAGCTTGAGCCCTCGGGGCCGGTGTTCGGCCGCAAGCTCACCGCCCCCGACCTGGCGGCGGCGTTGGCCGGCGACGCCGGACCAGCCGCGTTGAACAACGGATAACTGCTCCGCTGAGCGGAGCAGTTTCCCCTTCGGAGAACGAACATCACCGCTCGAGGGGTTCCGCGCCGCGCAGGCGTGCGGCAGGGTGGGGTGATGAAGATCACCCATCTCGGGCACTCGGCGGTGCTCGTCGAGGTCGCTGATCGACGGCTGCTGTTCGATCCGGGCAACTTCTCCGACGCCTGGCACGGCCTCACCGACCTCGACGCCATCCTCGTCACCCACCAGCACCCCGATCACATCGACCCGGACCACGTGGGCGCGCTCCTCGACGCCAATCCCGACGCCGCGATCTGGGTGGAGCCCACGGTCCTCGACCAGCACGACCTGCCCGAGCGCGCGCAGGGCATCGCGCCCGACACCCGCGTCGATCTCGGCGGCGTCACCGTCGCGGCGGTCGGCGGGCTGCACGCGATCATCCACCGCGACATCCCCCGCATCGCCAACGTCGGCCTCGTCGTGAGCGCCGAGGGCGAGCCCACCTTCTTCCACCCCGGCGACAGCCTCGACACGGCGCCGGCGGGCGTCGACGTGCTCGCCCTGCCCATGATGGGGCCCTGGGCGGCGATGAAGGAGCACATCGACTTCGCGCGGTCCGTCGGGGCGGCGTCCGGGTTCGGCATCCACAACGCCTTGCTGTCCGACCGCGGCTGGAACCTCGCGTTCAACCGGTACAACGAGATGACGCCCACCACAGTCCACGACCTCCGCTCCGGCGAGGCCTGGCAGCCGTGACAGGATGGGGAGCATGACCTCCCCGACGCCCGAGACCCTCGACTGGCTGACCCGCTTGGTCGCGTTCGACACGACGAGCCGTACCTCGAACCTGCCGCTGCTGGACGCCGTCGCCGATCACCTGCGCGGCCTCGGCCTGACGCCGCACCTGTTCCCGACGCCGGACGGGCAGAAGGCGAACCTCGTCGTGACCCTCCCGGACGCGGACGGCGGGACGGCCGGCGGCGTCATGCTGAGCGGGCACACCGACGTCGTGCCCACCGACGGTCAGCGGTGGACGTCTGACCCCTACTCCTTGGTCGAGCGCGACGGGCTGTTGTACGGCCGCGGCACCTCCGACATGAAGGGTTTCAACGCGTGTGTGCTCGCCGCGCTGCCGGCGATGCTCGCCGAGCCGCTGCGGGAGCCGATCCACGTCGCCCTGAGCTACGACG
>NZ_JARKOT010000235.1 GCF_029977985.1 Propioniciclava sp.
GGAGGTGACCACGGTGCCGACCTCGTCCCGGGTGGCCGTCTCGGGATTGAAGTTCGAAACGAACGTGTCCAGCGCGCTCCGGATCTCTTCCGGGCTGATGGTCAGTTCCGCCATTTGTGCACCTTCTGCTTTCGATTCTGATGAGTTAAGCCAGTTGGGATTCGGCAGCGGCCAGTCGTCCGGCGACGGTGCCCTCGATCACCTCGTCGCCCACCTGGACACGGGCGCCGCCCAGCACCGTCGGGTCGACCACGACCTGCAGGTTGACCTGCCGGCCCAGCTGCCCGACCAGGGCCGCGCGGAGCCGGTCCCGCTGCGCATCGGTCAGCGGCCGCGCGACCGTGACCACCGCGATCGCCCGCTGTCGCAGCGCCGCCGCCAGCTTCAGCTGGGCGTCCACGGCGTGCTCGAACGTCCGCGACGCCGTCCCCACGGCCCGCCGGGCGAGCGTGAGGGTCTCGGGACGGACCTTCGCCGCGAGCAGGTCGCTCACCAGCTGCCGGCGGGGTTCGATCCCGACGGCGGCCTCGTCCAGCGCGCCGCGCAACTGCGGCTCGGCGGCCACGGTGCGGGCGAACCGGAACAGCTCGTCCTCGACGGTGTCGAGCACCCCGGCCGCCTGCGCGTGCCCGAGCAGCGCGCGCGCCGCCTGCCGCTCGATCGCGGCGACGAACGCCGCGGCGCCGCCCCACTTCAGCCCGGCCGCTTCCGCGACCACATCGGTGGCGTCGGCGGAGACCCGGCCCGCGAGCAGCCCGCGGGCGAGCTCCCTGCGCCGGTCGTCCGGCATGGTCGGGTCGGCGAGCGCATTGCGCAGCCGGGCCTGCCCGGAGAGCAGGTCGGCCACCGAGAACAGCTCGTCCGCCAGGGCGGGGCTGAGCTCGTGGGCGTCCAGCGCCCGGTCGAGCTCGGACAGCCGGGCCTCGGCGGCCGCGTTCATGGCCGTTCCGCCTTCTCTGCGTCCGGCTGTGCCTCGAGTTCGGCGATGAACCGGTCGACGCTGCGCCGGGCCCGCTCATCGTCCTCGAGCGACTCGCCGACGATCCGTCCGGCCAGCTGGGTGGCCAGGCCGCCCACCTCGGTGCGCAGCGCGCCGACCACCCGGGCCCGCTCGGCGTCGATCTGCGCCTTGGCAGAGGCGAGCATCCGGGCCGAGTCGGCCTGGGCCTGGTCCTTGATCTCCGCCGCGATCGTCACCGCCTGCGCCTTGGCGTCCTCGCGGATCCGGGCGGCCTCCGACCGCGCGGACGCGAGTTGGGCCTGGTACTCCGCGAGGGCCTCGGCCGCCTCGGCCTGCGCCGCCTCGGCCTTCTCGATGCCGCCGGCGATCTCCTCCGTCCGCTCGGCGTAGGTCTTCTCGAACACCGGGACGACCTTCTTCGCGACGACCCACCAGACGATCAGCAGCAGGGCGATGCCGACGAACATCTCGATGGGGTGCTCCGGCAGGAGCGGCCCGAACGGGCTCGCCGCCTCGCCTTCGAGTGGAAGCACGACCAGCCTCACTGAATGGCGAACGCCAGCGCGATGCCGATGATGGCCAGAGCCTCAACCACGGCGAAGCCGATCCAGGCGGTGCCCATCATCGCGCCGCGGGCCTCGGGCTGGCGGGCGGTGCCGTTGATCACCGATGCGAAGATCCAGGCCACGCCGAGCGCCGGGCCGAGCGTG
>NZ_JARKOT010000236.1 GCF_029977985.1 Propioniciclava sp.
GTACGCCAACCACGTCCACCTCGAAGTCGTCGGCGACGGCGACGCCCACTCCCTCATCCGGCCCGAGGCGATCATCCCGCCCACCGCCACCGACCTCCTCGAACGCATCCTCGCCCGCGACGAGGACAACACCTCCGCCACCACCACCGCCCGCACCCTCGCCGACCCGGCCAACCGACTCGCGGACGCCGTCGCCCGCTACACCGACGCCCTCGGCTACGCCGCCGAACAGACCGCAGGCGCCGACCTCGTCCAGCGCCTCGAACAGGCAGCCGACGAGCTCGTCGCCGGACTCCCCGACGCTCCGGCGTGGCCCACCCTTCGGGCCCATCTGCTCTTGATCGCGGCGTCCGGAACTGACCCGGTCCGGGCGCTCACCGAGGCCGTGCAGGCCCGTGAGCTGGGCAGCGCCGCCGACCCGGCAGCCGTCATCGACTGGCGCCTCGAACCCGCCCCCGGACGCGAAAACCAGCCCGGACCCCTCCCCTGGCTGCCAGGTCTGCCCGCAACCCTCGCCCGGCACAACGACTGGGGCGACTACCTACAGCGACGCCACGAACTCGTCGTCGAACTCGCCGACCAGGTGCGCGACCAGTCGCTGGCGTCCACCCAGCTCCCGACGTGGGCGCCCGCCGGCAGCTTCCGTCCCGACACCGCCACCGTCGCCGACCTCACCGTGTGGCGCGCCGCGCATCGGACTCCCCCCACCGACACGCGACCCACCGGCGAACGGCAGTTCTCGGCCGTCGAGGCCCGTTGGCGGGCCCGCCTCGATCGGCGCATCATCGACCACCTCGCCCCCGCCGTCGCCGAATGGACACCGCTGCTCCACCAGCTGGCACCGGCTGCCGACCGGGACCCCTACCTCCCCGTGCTGGCGCATCGGCTTGCGCAGCTCTCGGGCGTCGGCCTCGATGCCCACCGGCTCCTCCGGGCCGCCACCAACGAAGGCCAGCTCCCCGACGACCATGCGGCATCAGCCCTGTGGTGGCGGATCTGCCGGCACCTCACCCCCGCCGTCGCCACCCAGCTCGCCGACCAGCACCACACCGTCACCGCCAGTTGGCTGGCTGATCTCGAACAGAACGTCGGCCCCGAACGCACAGCCGCCCTGCAGGCCTCGCCGTGGTGGCCGGCGCTCGTCGTCACGGTCGAGCAGGCACTCGCCCGCGGCTGGCAGCTCACCGACCTGATCAGCACGCCCGAGGGTGCAGTCGACATCGACGACTGCCAGGCCCTCGTCTGGCGAACCAGCGTCCTGCTCGCCCCCTCCCCGACAGCGACGACCTGCCTCCCGACCCCGCCGATGCCGCCCCGGACCAGCACTGGACGGCGCACGCCGACTTGGATCACGCAGCAGGCGCGACAACGGAGGACAACCAGATCGACTGGGTCGAACCGAACCTGGTCTTCACTTTCGAGGCCTTCGAACGCCGGGTGATGACGCCGCCAGAGCTCTCCGCCGCGGACCTCAACGCCCAACTCGACCGCGCCGACGCCTGGCGCGCCAGCCCCCACACCCCCGAAAGACTCGCGGCCGTCAACGAGCTCGCGGTGGAGTTCTACCAGACCTGCTACCACGGCTCGTGGGCCCAGCCCTACCTGGCCGCACGCTTCGGCACCAACATCGCCGACGACCCCGACATCCGCCCCGGCTACGCCCCCGCTGGCTGGACCAGCCTCGTCACCCACCTCCACCGCCGCGGCGTCACCGACGAGGAGTTGCTCGCCTCCGGCCTCGCGGTCACCGCCTCCACCGGACGCCTCATCGACCGGGTCCGCGACCGAGCCGTGTTCCCCATCGTCCACGACCAGCAGGTCCTCGGGTTCGTCGGACGCCGCCACCCCGACGCCACCGACCTCGACCACGCCGGACCGAAGTACCTCAACACCGCCGAGACCCTGCTGTTCCACAAGAGGGCCCAGCTGTTCGTCGCCGGGGCACGGCACCTGGACGCCGGCGGCATCCCCGTCGTCGTCGAAGGACCCGCCGACGCCATCGCCGTCACCCGCGCCAGCGAGGGCCGCTACTTCGGGGTTGCGCCCCTCGGCACCAACCTGACCAGCGAGCAAGCCACCCAACT
>NZ_JARKOT010000250.1 GCF_029977985.1 Propioniciclava sp.
TGGGGCGGTCCAGGTCCAGTGGCCGCTTCCCGCGGCAGTCAGGCTGCGGTCGGATGCCACCGACTGAGCCGACGCGGCGCGGTACTGCACGTAGGGCCATCCCTCGACCGCGGTGAGCGTGCCCACGGCCGCGCTGCCGGCATACCAGGTGAGGTCGGCGCTGATGTCGTCGATCCGCGTCAGCCGGTAGTCGCTGGCGCCGGCGGGGGAGAAGCTCACCGCCTGGTTCTCGGTGCCGAGAGGGTCCCCGTTGCGGGTCCAACTGGCGATGATGGCCTTCGTTCCATAGGTCCACAGCTCGGGCAACGCCACCCCGAACTTGGTCGGCTGGGCGCGGAACGCCAGCCCCCCGCCCACCCATGTCGGGGCGAACAGGCCCTCCTTGTTGAACACGGCGCCGCTGATCCAGGAGTTGGTCGGCGGGTTGATACCGGCAGCAAGGCGCGGGGCGTTGGCCGACACGTACATCGTCGGCTGCACGGGCAGTGCCGAGGCGGGCTCGGCCGCGGTCGCCAGCGCGGGCAGCCCGAGCGACGCCGCTGCCAGGCCGAAGGCGGCGACGACGCCGGTGAGGCGCAGCGCGAAGGTGGCTTGATGGGTCATGGTTCGTTCCTCACATCGTCGGGACGAACGTTCCGGGGGTGCATGAGAGCGCTCTCATCGGTCCGTATTGACCAGCAACTTAGCGCTTGTCGAATCGGAACGGAAGGGTTACGGGGAAGTAAACACCCCCGTCAGGTGAATTATGGTTGAGCCGACGCAACCAATAATCGAATCGAACAGCGTTATCGGCTCGCGCGGCTCACAGGTGCACCGCGGCCTGCGGATCCTCCACTGGAAGGCCCTCGCGCCTGAAGCAGGTGACGCTCACGGAGCCGAAGGTCACCTGTCCCGACTGGAGGGTGAGAAAAGCCGTGTCGGAGGCGTCCCGTCCGTTCGCGATCCGGGAGGAGCGAAGCGCGTGGGGCCATGCGCGTGGCGTCCACGACCTGCCAGCGTCCCTCGAGGGCAACCTCGACGACGGCGTGGAAATCCATCGGGTCGAGACCGGGGGCATACACCGACACGAGCCGCGCCGGCAGGCCACATGCGCGCAGGAACGCGATCACCAGATGCGCGAAGTCGCGGCAGACGCCCTCCTGGGCGAGGTAGGTGTCCACGGCTCCGTCGGTCGGGCCGCTGCTGCCGGGCACATAGAAGAGATTGTCGTGGACCCAGCCGACCACCGCATTGACGAGCTCCTGACCCGTCAGGCCGGCGAAGCGCTTGGAGGCGATGATGCCGAGCTTGTCCGACTCGGCGTAGCGCGACGGCCGCCGGAACTCGATCTCGTCGATGCCGGTGACGGGCAGAGCGGCGGCCGACCCGTCGGTCACCGCCCGGTAGTCGAACGCGACCGGCCCGGCCGGGACGCGGGCGACGTGCAGCCTGCCGCCGTCGGGGGCGGGCACCTCCACGAGGTCGACGGGCTGGCCGTCGGCGGTCAGGGCGATGACCTCGTCGGTGATGGTCGGGCCCTCGGCCACGGCGACGGAGAAGACCAGCTCGGCCTCCGTGACGGCGACGGCCTCGATATGAACGGCGACCTCCGTGCCGGTGCTGGCGGTGACCATGGGGACTCCTCGGGGATTGGTCTGGCTGACCAATCCTATCGTCCCGTGTCATCCTGGCCTCAATCGGATCGGCCCGACCACCCGCGGGGTACGCTGCCCGACCATGGAGCCCTTCATCGGCGTCATCGTCGGCGTGCTGGCGCTCATCGTGGGCGGGCTGGCGGTGTGGGGCTTGTTGCGCTTCCTGCACGCGCGCCAGTTCCGGGAGCGTGGGTGGGAGTTCGCACGCGACCCGGGCGAGGCCGGGGTGTTCGGGCTCAACCGGCCGCCGTTCGGGCGCGGGCTCGGGCGCCGCGTACGCGAGCAGGTCACCGGTCAGGTCGACGGGGTGCCGTTCGTCGCCGTGTGGTACACCTCCGACACCGACCGCCGCGACGACTTCGCGGTGGTGCTGCCCTTGCCCCAGTCGCTGCCCGGGCTCGTGGTGGGGACGCCGCCGGTGCTGCCCGCGGGGGCGCGCGGGGAGGGGCTGCCCGCGCCGGCCGGGCTCGTGGCGCAGGCGGATGATCCGGCGTGGGGCAGCCGAGCGTTGGCCGCGATCGGGGAGCCGCTCAGCGCGCTGGCCAGGCGGGGGAGCGCGGCGCTCAGCGTGGACGGTTCCCACCTGGTCGGGCTCGGCTGCGCCCGGGACGCCGACGCCCTGGCCGCGACCGTGCCGCTCGTGGCTGCCGCAGCGGCCGCATTGGCAGCGCCCGAACTGGCGGCGTCCGGACCGCCCGTGCCGCCCGAGATGAGCTTCACCGACCGGCCGGACTGGACCTACCGTTCCCGGGACGACGCGATGCTGGACTACGTGCGTGCCCACCGGGGCGGCTACGACCACGAGGCGCGCGACGTGGTGTTCAGATCCGATCCCGAGCTGAGCTTCGTCGCCCTGCGGCATGAGTGGAAGACCGACCGGGAGGTCACCCAACGGAATGCGGACGGCTCCACCTCGACGCGCACGGTGACCGACCACCACCGCGAGGACCTGTGCGCGTTCCAACTCGGCTTCCCGTTCGTGGACCTCAGCCTGAACAAGTCGTTCGACTGGGGCCGCGAACGCGTGCGGTTCGAGTCGGAGGACTTCAACCGGGCGTTCTCGGTGCGGTGCGCCGACGGCAAGTTCGCCTCGGACGTGTTCCACCCGCGGCAGTTGGAGTTCGTCCAGCGAATGCGGCCGGGCGCGTTCGAGATCGTGGGCGATCGCGTGTACGTGAATCACGACGGACGCCTCGAGACGGTCGAGTCGTGGTGGGAGTTCCTGCGCGGCTTCTTCGGCCGGGTGCCGGAGTTCGTCTGGAAGAACCTCGGCGTCCGGCCACCGGCGCTCATGCTGCGCTGGGAGGGCTGAGGTCAGCCGCGGGGGGCGTCCCACCGTTCGACGGCCACCCTGGAGGCGGCGAGGATCGCGGCCCCCGAGGGGAGGCCGGACGCCGCGCGCACCTGCTCGGTGTACCCGTTCTGGTAGACGACGCGGCGGACGCGGCGGCTGTTCACGATGAGGCGCGCGCAGGTGGCGCACGGCTCGTGGGTGACGTAGAGGGTGTGCGCCTCCCCGTTCCAGTTGGCGGCGAGCAGGGCGTTCACCTCGGCGTGGATGAAGCCGCTCTGGCCCTGCTCGAGGGACTCCCGTTCGTTGGGTTCGCCGGCGGCGCGCCCGTTGTAGCCGACGCCGACGACGCGGTGGAAGTGGTCG
>NZ_JARKOT010000257.1 GCF_029977985.1 Propioniciclava sp.
CTTCGAGGGGTCGGCGATCGCCGTCTTGACCTCGTCCGACACCGCAAAGCCCGGACGCGACGTGTCCAGGATCCGCTTGTGGAACAGGGGCGACTCCCCAAGACCCAGCCCGGAGACGAGACGCTGGTAGCCGGCGAGCTCCGTGGCCTGCTGGCCGGTCGTGAGCGTCCCGCACAGCAGCGACGTCCGGCTCGCGTCGGTGATGGACGGCAGGACGGCCAGCGCGGCCCCGCGACGCTGCAGCCGGGGCAGGAGCGCCTCGGTCATCGCGACGTCGGTGCGCTGGTCGATGTCCGCCACCACCTCGGTGGCGACCCCGGTGCTCAGTCCGTCCAGCACCAGCAGCAGTGTCGGCTGCTTCCGCGCCACATCCGCGACCACGTCCGCCAGCACGTGCTCCAGCAGCCAGACGGGCGCGTCGGCGTCCCCCAGATTGCCCGCAACAGATGCCCCGCCGGACGTCTCGGCGAGTGCGCGCGCGAATTGCCGGTCGTGCTCGTCCCGCACGAGCCTCACCCGGGCCAGGACGTCCTCCAGCGCGGCAGCGACCCGCTCGTCGTCGACGCCCGCCGTCGCGTCGTTGACCGCCGAATCCACCCAGGCATCCACGTCGGCCTGCCGGCGAGCCAGAGCCGCCAACGCCCTCGGCGTTTCCTCGGACGCCGCTCCGGCCAACCACCTCACGAGGCGAACCGCAGCGAGAAGGGCCGGCACACTGGCCTCGAAGCCACGAAGCCGATGCTCGGCCACCAAAGCCCAGGCCGCCTCGATGGCGGGGAGCCGATCCGCGGGATCGCGGCGAAGCTCGTCGGCCAGTCGGCGCAGCCGCTGGACCAGACCGGACCTCAGCACGGCAGATCGGATCATCAGGGGTTCACCCTGTCCCTCGCGGGCGAACTCGTCCGCGCGCGCCAGCACGCGCGCAACCTCCTCGCGGCGAGCGTCGTCAGCCAGCAGGTCGCCCGCGACGGCGGTGGCTCCGGCGGCGAGAGCGCTCAGCGCACTGGGCGGCACAGCCCCCCAGCGGTGTTGCAGGCGGGCGATCACGAGGGCGGCGTCCGTGGTCGGGTCGGCGAGCAGCGGGTCGAGCACCAGGCCGAGTGGCAGAAGGTCGGAGACGGCGCCCCCCTCGACGAGCCGGGCCACCACGGGGGCGGCAGGCCCCGTCGACGCGGCGAACCACGCGAGCACGGCGTCCGTCAGCGCGTCGCCGGCCAGGCGCCGCAGATCCCCGATGCGCGCCGTTCCCGCCCGCTTCGTCGACCAGTCGAGGACGCCCAGGAGGTCGAGCGGTCCGTCGGGGACGTCCAGCCAACGTCGCGCCACCGCGCCGAAGGCGTGGTCGCGGCTCAGCAGCCCAGCCGGCGCCGGAGGCCACCCTTCCGGTGGGGTCGCTTCCAGCAGTCCAGCGGCGATGTCCCGGTGGCCGGGCCCGCCCGCAAGATGGGTGTCGATCCCGGTGGCAGCGAATCGCTGCTGGACGGCCTGCCACGCGTCCGGCGATCGAAGCCGCTGTCCGACCAGGTGGGCCAGCAGCCCGGCACCGAGGTCGTCATCACTGCGATCGGTCACGAGCACGAGCCAGCCGTCAGCGGGCCGCTCCGCCAGCGCCGCCCGCGCAGCCAGGGCCGACACACACGGCACGACCGCCACCGTCTGCCCGTCGTGTTGGAACGTTTGGGGCTCGACTCCTTGGGCGGTGGACCGGAATCCGAGGACGCCGTGGTCGTAGTTCTTCCTCTTGGCCTCGTCGATCAGGGCGCGCACCATCGCGGGTGTGACCGTCGTCGCCACGGCACCGCTCATTCCGTTCGCCATTCCACGGTCACCGGACGTCCGGCGTTTTGTGTCCGGAAGGCCTGCAAGTCCGCGGTCACCGCTTCCAGACCCTCCCCCGGACGCAGCGTCCGCTTGCCCCGCGGCAGCGGTGGCGGTGGTGGAGGCGGAGGCGGCGGTGGGGGCGGCGGCGTGACTACCTGATCACGCAGCCAGTCGAAGACCTCCCGGTCTGCACGTTGCATGGCCGGGGCGATGGCCTGGGTGAGCTCGTCGTCGTCCACGGCCGCCTCGAGCGCCCGAACGATCTCGGACGCCCTATCGGCCGGCCGCCCCTCGCCGCCGGCGGCTCGACGGAGTGGTTCCAGACGATCCCACTCGAACCTCTTCAGGACGCCGACCACCGCGTCCGCGGTGGTGAGCGACCGTCCCGCGCGGGCGGGCTCAGGGACGCTCGCCGTTGCGAGCGCCCGGATCAGCTCCACGCCGCCGAGCTGACGCAGCCGGTCGGCCAGGGAAGCCGTCGCCCGTGCCGTCGCCAGGCGCGCTGACTCTTGCCGATCCACGTGTCCCAGTCGCTGGCGCGTCTCCTCGAGCGCGGCCTGCAGCCGGTACGCGGGCTGGTGGCGATCTTGGGCGGCCGCCTTCACCTTCTCGGCGAACGACGCCACCTCCGCCGGTGTCAGGTAGGCGCCCGCGCTGACGCCGAACAGGAGCGCGGCCATCTCGGTGGCCGTCTTCCACTCTGCGGCCGAGGGCATCGGTTGCTCGCGCAGCTCCATCTCCGGGCGAAGCTCGCCCGGCGAGGGCGCCGCAATCGCCGCTCCGCGCAGGAACCAGGCGCGACGCCGCAGCGCCGCCCACGCCAGGATCACCAAGTCAGCGACCTCGGGCTTGAGCCCTCGCTTGGGCTCCAACGCGTCGATCCAGGACCGCGCCTCGGACACCGTGACCGGAGCCGACAGGTCGCCACCGCGGGCACCGAGTGCCCGCTCGAACGCCGGGCCCCACTCGTTGAAGCGATCGTCGCCCATCAGGAAGTGGGTCTCCGCAGCCCAGCCGACCCGCAGCGGGTTGGCGATCCGCCGCACGGCGTTGATGTCTCCCTCCAGCGGGACGCGCCCGTCCGGCGTGGCCAGCGCCCGACTCACATGGGCCAGCACGACGCCCAGCTCGCGTCGGGTGATCTCCTTGTCGGCGGGCTCGAAGTGAGGGTGCGCCGGGTAGTACGCATCGAACGCCTGTTGCACCAGCGACGCGAAGGCGCCGCCCAGCGTGGCCGCGACCGGCGGCTGGGGCGTGAACCACCGCACCAACGAGTTGATCACCCTGTCGTGCGCCGCATCGGTCTGGACGTCGTCGCTCCGCGTCGGCGAGGCCGCGTCGTACGCGACGCCGATCGCTCGCTCGAGCTCGTGCTTCAGCGTCGTGCGCTGCGACTCCAGGATGGCCCGCGCGATCCCCCGGTCGGCCTCCGACAGGTGGTCGGCATAGCCGGCGAACCGGTCGCCGCTGCCGTCCAGCAGCCAGTTCAGGATGACCAACCGTCGGACGTCCCGCATGCGCTCGCTCGAGAAGAACCGCGGGATCCAGACGAGCGTCCGCTCCTGCAGGTTGGACGCGATGAGTCGATCGACGCGTTCCACGTCCTCCACCGACGAGTGACCCTCGTCGTCAAACGGCACGTCGATCACGAACTTCCAGGCGCCGGCCGGTGCGCGGAAGTGGTCGTCGGTCAGCCAATTCGCGTCACGGACGTTGCCGAAGACCAGGTAGACCTCGCGGCCGGAACCACGCCACACGAAGCGGTGCCTTTGGGCCCCCAACATGTCGGGCGGATCGAGGGCCAAGGCGAGACTCTCGACGACCAGGGCCTTGATCAGTTCGCGGCGGCGTCCCTCATTGTCCTCACCGCGGGCGCGCTCGACGACCGACTCGTAGTCGACGTCCGACAGCACGACCCTGATCGTTGGATTCGCAGAGGCGGAGTCGGCCTTGATCTCCGGCACCGACTTCGACCACGTACTCACCTTGGCGGCCACCATCGTCACCTCGCCACCAGGCAGCATGGCCACGATCGACCCGTGGTTCAGCGACGCCAGGCGGGCGGCGTCCAGCCCCTTCAAGGCCGGAACGTGCGGCGCCACCGCCGACAGCAGCAGCGTCTTGGCCAGCCTCTCGTCCGCCGCGAGGCCGGCTGGACGCTCTGCGCCCGCCGCCAGCTCCTTCTCTGTCACCGGATAGGGCTTCAGCAGCAGCGGCCGGAGCTTCTCGGCGTACAGCTTTTCCGCCGACCGGAAGAGGGCAGCCACCTGGGCGTCGAGTGCCTGTCCGCTCTGTCCGGTGACGATGTAGTCGAAGGCGTCTCCGACGGGGATCACGTCTTCAACGGTCAGCGTGTCGCGCCGGTCGACCAGCATTTGCTGCATGACCTTGAGGGCGGTCCGCTCCCGCTGCATGACGGACGCCAGCGACCGCAGCGTCGACACCAGGGCAGGTGAGAACGGGTAGGTCAGCCGGAACGCCGTCTCGTCGGCCCCCCGGTGCTGGTCGTCCGAGTTGACGCCGTCGAGCAGGACGTCCCAGACGCCCGGGCTGCGGTCAATCCGCCGGAACGCGTCGTCGAGCACACGCGCCGCATCGGCGTCCTTGGGACGCAGCAGGCGCCGGTTGGCGACGTAGGCGAGGTTGTCGTCACCGAGCCGGAGCTGCGCAAACCGGCCCTCCTGGTGCCGGAACGCCTGGTCCAGAGCTTCCTGCTGGGCGCCGGACGCACCTGCGTCGGCGAACCAGCGACGCAGGTCGAGCTGCCGCGCCACGAACGACACCAACGGGATGGCCCGCGCCCCCAATCCGCCTTCGACCAGCTTCGAGAGCTTCTGGCTTTCCCGAGCGAACCAGGAGGCATCGCGCACCGCGAAGGCCAACCACAGAACGACCTCGTCGAGGAACAGCACGACGGCGTCGTACCCGAGCCCCTTGGCATGCTGGGAGATCGCCGCCAGCCCGGAGTCGAGGTCGACGAACTCGGCCTGCGTCGTGTACGAGGTGAAGTACGTGCCGGCCAGCGCACTCACCAGTTCCTGGCGCAGCTGCGAGCCCGGCGCTGCGGCCCGCGCCGCCTCGTAACGTTCAGGAGTCCAGGTACTGGCGCCCAAGAACGCGCCCCAGACGTCGTCGCCCCCGGTGGCGGCGCCCGCGTTCAGCCCGTCGAAGAACGCCACGTCGCCCTGGAGGTCGCGGAGGTGGTCGGCGTCGACGAGGATCTGGTCGGAGCGGTGCAGCGCCGGCAGTGAGCAGCCGGGGTGCAGGGCGCGGATCTGGTTCAGGTACCCCGAGAACAGCGCTTGTTCCATGGACTCTGCAGCCAGGAAGTGGAACGCCAGGGGCAGTACTCGCTTGCCCTGCAGCACCGGATCGTGCCGCGCCACGACCGGGCCCAGCAGGTCAAGCCCCCGCGCCTGGGGCACCTGCCGCAGCAGCGCGTACAGCACCGCCATGAAGTGGCTCTTGCCCGACCCGAACGAACCGGTGAGGAAGGCTCCGCGGCTCACACCTTGGCGCACGGCGTCCGCGACCAGGTTGAGCGCCCCGTCGAACGACTCGACCAGCGCAGGCGTCACCACGTAGTCGTCGAGCGTCCGCGCCAGGTGAGATTCCTCGACGCTGTCGGTGAGCCGCAACACATAGTCCTCGGCGCCGGCCTTCTCGGGGATGTCGATGACGTCCCTCAACAGCATGCTCATGCCTTCGCCCTTCTCCCCCGTGTGGCAGCCGGCGGACGCCAGGCCGCCAACTGCTCCAACGATCGGCCGACCTGCCGGGCCCGTTGTGCCAGCTCCTGCCCGGTGAACTCGGCCGGGCTCTGCCCGAACGCCGGGTCGACCTCGGCGTGCCACTGCTGGACCCACGGCTGCAACTCGGCCATGCCGGCCACCAGGGGGACCAGCACGTCGTCGGGCGCCCCGTCGGCCTCCCGTGCGGCGATGATCGTGGCCAGCGCCAAGGACTGCTGCGCGTGGTCCCAGCCCGCCCACCCCAGCAGGGCCGTCGGATCGGTGGCCCGGCCCGCGCCCGGGTACGCGATGAACCGCTCCTTCGGCACGTCAAGCTTCCCGCGCGCCGACCAGTACGACGGCTTCCGGAAGTCGGCCGACGTGTACTTCGGTGGCACCGGGATCGTCGCCGCGAACTTGTCGGCGCGCGCGTTCGCGGCCTTCTTCTCGGCCTCGGGCGCGTCCCCTGCGGGACGCATGGCGTCCTCCTGGCGCTGCAGCTCCCACGTGCGCTGCCAGTCGACGAACTTACGCAGCCCGGGGTCCTTCAGCCGGTACGCCGCCAGGTACGGGACGGCCTCCGGCTCCAGCAGGACGCCCAGCGCGTCGACCAGTCGAACGCCCTTACCGCGCCACAACTCGACCACCGACACGAACTCCGCGTCCCGGCCCAGCTCGTCGGCCAGCTGCGCCACCGACCGCGGCGACGGATGCCCCTGCCGCGAGAACCACAGCTCGCGGTTCTCGAGGCGGTCGAGCAGCCAGCCGCGCAGGGCCTTCTCTGCCTGCGTCTGGAATGGCTCGCTCGACCAACGCCGCTTGTACTCCGGCGCTTCCAGTAACCGGATCCCGGCCACCGACTCGATTGCGTCAATCCGACGCTGCACCAACTCGCGGTAGTCCTGGGGCCAGCGCGCGGGGAGGCCCGTGATCGGCCTCGAATCGTGCCGTCTGAACCAAGCCGTCCCAACGTGGCCTACGGCAACCTTTCGGGCCAACACAACTTCGAAAGCACGCTCCCCCAGCTGCACCTCTGGCGGCTCGCCCGAGTATGTCAGCGCCTCGTCCAGCAGCCCGTAGGATGCGTACGCCTCCCAGTCCAACTCCTCCTGCTGCGAGATCATCCGCCCCCGCAGGGATGACTGCGCCGCCTCGGCCTCCCGCAACAGGTCGGCCGTCGGGGTGGCTGTCTCGATCAGAGCCGACACCTGCCGGCCTGACAGGTCCTGGGCCAGCCCATCGAGGATGCGTGCCCGCTCCAGCGGCAAGTCCTTCGGAAGCGGGAACTCCTGCAGCGTGGTACCGGTGAACTCGTAGAAGCCCTCCCACATCTCGGTGCGAGACTCCTGATTGACGCCCCCAACGCCCTTGAAATGGCTGTTCTGCTTAAGCCAGAACACGCCGTCGACGAGTTCAGCACCCCCAGCAACCTCAGGTGATCATCCTCGGACGCCCCGGCTGGCAGCTTGATCACCGGCGCCGAGCGGTTGAAGACCTTCCCGCCGCGGTCCAACACGAAGTGGTTGTGCGTCGCCACGAACGCGAAGGTGATGACCCAGGGGTGTGCGCCGAGATCTTGGGGTAGTTGGTGCCACTCGTAGAAGGGACGCCCATCACTGAAATAGGTCCCTTTGGTGAAGGTCGCGCGATTCCCGAGGTCAGTCCGCGTACGCCACAGGTGCGCCGCCCAGCGAGGAAACTCGGCGAGCCGGCGCAGCTTGTGTCGTCCGGTATAGGGGAACCACGTCGGCCAGGTGTCACTGATACGGAAGTCACGCACGATGTCGCCGACGACTAGTTCGGCAGTCGCGGATGGCTCGAGACCCATGCGATGCGGCACGCCTGGGTACACCATCATCGCATCGTCATTGCCCATGATCCCGAAGACGCCGATGCGGTGCGTCTGCGGTGCGAGTGTCGCAGTGCGGTTTGCCTCCACGGTGGCGAGTGCCTCAACAGCCCCGCCCCCGGACAGGCTCCAGGGGTGGTGGGCGAGCGAAGCACGGTCGAGGTCGGCCACGTTGATCCATGCGTTGGCCGTCCCCGGGGCGTCAACGCCCTGCATAATTGCGGTCCAGACCTGTCCGAGGACCGGGTCCTCCGGCCGTCCGGGTTCACCGCGAACACCCAGCACGGCGCGCAGGGTCGCGCTCTCGGGTGACCGATTGCGGCCGACCAGGATGATGGTGGGTGTGCCGTGTCCTGGGATGTAGGCGCCGGAGGTGTCGACGACCAGCCGCAGGTCGAGGTGTGCGAGGAGGTTTTCGACCATGGGCACGCCAAACTCACGCTTCATAAACGCATTCGACGTGATCTGCCCGACCCAACCTGCCGGCTGGTCGCCTGACTGAGGCTTGGACAGCTTGAACAGCAACTCCATGAAGGGCGCCGTCAGTTGGTACTTGCCCTTGAGGTGGTTGTACCGCTCGCGGTAGGCAGCGTTGAGCTTGGCGTCCTTGACCGTGATGTAGGGCGGGTTGGCGACGACCGCGTCGTAAGTGCCCAACGCCAGCGCGGCTTCGAGTGCGCTGGCGTCCTCGGCGGAGAAGGCGAAACTCGCGTGCGGAACGAGCGACTGCTGGTGGGGGTCGTTGGCGAAGTAGAGCGAGTCGCCCGCCAGCAGGTGGATCTCAAAGTCGGGCGCGCCCTCGAACGAGCGGGCTCCGACGGCGTCCAGGGCAGCCAACAGCAGCCGAAACCGCGCGATAGCGATGGCGAAGGGATTAATATCGACGCCCCAGACTGAGTCCAGAGCCTTCTGCACGCGGACGCGGGGCTCCAGCCCCGGGGCGTGGCGGTGCCAACGGTCGAGGAGCCGCGTGAACGCGCCGAGCACGAAGTGGCCCGACCCGCACGCGGGGTCGATGAGCTTGAAGCCCTCCAGCGGCCGTTCGGCCAAGGCAGGCTCGAGGGTGCGGTCGAGGATGAACTCCTCGACGAAGTCGGGGGTCTGCAGCAGTGCGTAGGTCTTCTTGGCGTGCTCGGAGAGGTCCTGGTAGAGGTCACCGAGGAACCGCGTGTCGAGGGCCGGATCGGCAAAGTCGCGCACGAGTTCGCCACCTTCAGCGCGCTCGCGCCAGAAGGTAAGAAGGGCCGTGGAGGAGCGTCCGGACGGGGAGACGGTCCACAGCGCCGAGCGTTCGTCAACGAGCGCGGCGGTGGCGGGCGTCCGACGGAGGTGCTCGATTGCTTGGAGCAGCCACTCGCGGTGGGTGTCCTCCGGATGGGCGCGGAAGTAGGCGGCCTCGGCGTCCAGCGCCTCCTGCCGTCGGGCGGGCGGCCCGGAGATCCACACCGGTCGCAGGAGCGCGTTGTCCTCGCAGAACCGCACGAACACCGTCGTCAACACCCACGCGACCGCGGCCTGGGTGACCCGGTCGTCCCGCCAGGCCTGCCACGTGCTAGCAGTGCGTTCCGCGGCCGCCGCGCGCCGGTGCTCGTCCTGCCAGGCCGCCAGCACCTCCGACTGGGACTGGACCCGCTCACGCAGGTCATCCTCCAGCCGCAGCACCAGCGCCTTCAGGTCGGCGACGAGAGCAGCAGACTGCACGGTCATGCGGTGCTTCCTTCCAGGGTGCGGCGGGCGTCGAGCCAGTCGCGATCAACGCGGACGAACTGACCGGGGGCGGCCAAGGGCAGCGGGCGGCCATCGACGACGGCACCGTGGTTCGCGTGCAGTTGCGGCACCACCAGCCACAGCGCGCGCGGACGCGACGTGGCCAGGTCGAGCCACGGCCCCAGGATCGGCTTCACGGCGTCGTAGCGCGCGAGCAGCGCCGGCTCGGTCAGCACCAGCGGTGCGTCGCCGGGCACGGCGAGGGCTGCGGCGATGGCGTCCGTGACCGCCGGCAGGGCTGCGGTGACGAGGCTCCGCAGCCCCTGCCCGGGGCGGCTCGCGGTGGGTTCGGCGTCCGCGTTGAGGGCGGCCAGCCAGGGCAGGCCACGTGCGACGGCCAGCCGCCGCATGGCGTCGATGAGGGTCTCGGAGAGGTCGATCACCTCTGCGCCGTACGACTCGACCAGCACTCCGGGGGCGTGGTCCACGTGTGTGGCCGGCACGCCCAGCACCAGGAAGGAGCGCTTGGCGCGGCTCTCGGCGAGCCGGTGCGCAACCGCCCCATGGAGCGCGACTTCGGCCGGATCAGGGGCAAGGACGGTGACGTGCCGGGTGGCGAGGCCGGTGGTATCGCGCGCTGCCAGTATCGGGCGGTAGCGGCGGGGCGGCCCCTCGTCCCAGATGAGCCCGACGTTGGCGTCCTCCACGATCCGGTCGAGGTTGGGGCGCTCGGGCAGCGGCGGCAGTGCGGGGAAGCGCGCGCGGACCCGATCGCGGATCTCGGCGGGGTCGAGGCTCTGGCCGGCGGCGACTGCCGGCAGCGTCAGCGCGAGGGCCCGGGCCGGAGCGAGGTCGTGGCGGCGAGCTGGACCAAGCGGGCCGCGTCCCGAAGTGGTTCGGGCACGACCGCGCGTCCGAGCACGCTGATCAGCGCCTCACCCGCGCGGGCCTCCGGGACAAGCGCGTCGTGGCCGTCACCGTTGACGCCGGCGATCAGCCGATCGGCGGCCTGCCCCAAGGACTCCGCAACGTCGAGCAGGATCGGGACGTCGGCGATCAGCAGGGGCTGTCCCTCGCGGCGGCGGGTCGTCCAGCCGGGGTCGCCGCCTCCGCGGGCGACCGCGCGGTCACGGTCGACCGTCAGTCGCAGCAGTCCCTCGACGACCCTCGACTCGTCCTCACTGGCGTCCGGGAACTCCCCCACCAGGAACGTCGTGAGCTCCTGTGCGGTCGCCACCCCGCCCAGTTCGGTCAACCGCGTGGACACCTTGTCGTGGAGCTCCTTGAGGGTGGCCAAGGTGCCGGCGTCCTCGGCCCACGCCTCCTGGAGATCGGCCAGTAGCTGGTTGGCCCTGGCTGCTGTCACAGGCTCGGCGAGGGACGCAGCCAGCAAGCCTTGGGTGGCGAAGGCATCCGCGGTGCCGACGATCCCCAGGATGTGTGAGACCAGCGAGGCGCGGGTGGTGTTGCGGCCGGCGCGAGCCACGGCGAGCAGTTGCTCCGCGATGTCCTGCGGACCGGGTTGGGTGTCGGGTCGCACCGGCTTCCACGAACCTGGACGCTTCGGTGCGCCGAGCCGCCTGCGCCACTCGGCGGCCCGTTGCTTGATCTGCCGACGGGTGGCCTCGGCCGTGCCGCTGAGGCGGCTCAGCCGCGCGGGGTCGATGGCGAGCAGATCGCCCACGGTCCGGACGCCAAAGGGCTCCAGCGCCGACAGGGCACGCGCCGACAGCCCCGACCGCACGAGCGGGGTCTCGACGGTGGCCGCGGCGGCCAGGTCGTCGGCGTCCTCGGTCACGGTCGTGACGGTGGCCGCGAAGCATTCCTTCCAGGCTCGGAGCATGTCGGCAGCCGTGTCGTGCCTGCGCTTGGCGTCGCTGGCAAGGGCGCATCGGAAGAAGGGCACCAGGCGGGGGCCCACCGCGGGGTCGAAGTCGGACCGCTCGATCGCGGCCTCTTCCTTCAAGACCGCAGGGTCGGACAGGCCGTCCCCGTAGACCGGGGTGTGACCGGTGGCCATCTCGAACAGGACCACCGCCGCGGAGTAGCGCTCGGCGGCCGAGTCGAACCGATCGCGCTTGCCGCCGAGGAAGGGGTCGAGGTAGGGCGGGGTGCCGGCCTGCGTGGCAGACGCCGCCGCCTTGCTCAGGGAGAAGTCGAACAGCACCAGGTGCTTCTCACGGTTACCCCGGTTCTCGAGCACGCCCAGATTGGACGGCTTGATGTCGCGGTGGTCGACGCCGGCCCGGTCAAGCGCCACCAGGGCCTCGAGGAGGTCGTTGCCCCAGCGTTCGAGCAGGTCGAGCGAGAGGCGAGGACGCTGCCGCAGGACCGTCGCCAGGGTGTCCGTCCCGGCGTTGCTCAGCAGCAACGACTGCCGCCCGTCCACCAGCATCGGGCCCTCGATCAGCCCGACGAGCCGGGGAGAGCGCAGCTTGGCCAGCACATCGGCCTCGTCGGCGAGCCGGGCCGCGGCACGGTCGTCCAGGGCCACCTTGAGGACACGCTCCGGTTGCCCCTCGGCCGCGGTGTCCGAGACCAGGAGTCCCACGGCGGTCGAGCCGGCACCCAGACGACGACGCAGCGTGAACCGCCCGGCGAGCAGGGCGCCCGGTGCGGCGTCCAGCGGATCGCCCGCCTCGGGGTCCGGCGTCTCGGAGGCGTCCAGATCGGCGAGGAACGCGGGAACGTCCGCCGTCCGGTCGCTGACGCGCGGGCGCGTGGCCTTGAGGACCGCTTCCCGCAGGGCCGGCGACACCTCCGGTCGTTCGATCGAGAGGTCCAGACCACTCTGGCGGCCGAGCCGTTCACGCAGTTCCACAGCCGTCCGGACTGCGGGAGCGCCAGCGAGCACGTAGAACGTCAGCGCACCCAGCCCGAACACGTCGAGGCGGACGCGATCCGTGGCCCGCCCGAAGGCCGCCTCGGGAGCGGCGAACCCCTCCTGGAGCCAGCGCTCCCCGTCGGGGGTGGGCGTGGCGGCGTCCGTGCCGAAGAGGGCGGTAACCCCGGCGGTCGGCGTCCCGGCGGCGGCGACCGCGCCCACGCTCTGCCAGTCGCCCACGACGACGCGGAGGCGTCCGCTCTTGTCCGACACGAGGACGGCACGCGGCGAGAGGCCGCGGTGCACCAGCCGGTTGCTGTGCGCGTAGGCCAGTGCGTCCCCGACCTGACGGACGATCGCCAGCTGGGTTTCGAGCGGGACGCCACCCGGCCGGTCGGCCAGCCACAGGTCGAGGGGTTGCTGGTCGGGGTCGTAGGGGTACACGAGCCCGATGCCGAGGTCGCACTCGACCAGATCGTCGGGCCGCAGCACGCCTTGATGGGTGAGGCGCCGCAGCGTCCGGTACTCGTGCTCCGCCAGCTGGCGGACGCGATGGCGCTCGGCCGCAGACGCACCGCTGGGCAGCGTCTGGAAGCGGATGCGGCGACGTTCGGTCTGGCTGACCTTGTGGGTGGCGAGCCAGTCCTGCCAGCCGTCCCCCTCGGCGATCGCACCGCCCTCCAGTACCCAGCTGCCGGCCTCACGCTCGCGTCGCTGCACCAGGCCGATGCGGGCGAGCAGTGCCACGAGGATGGCCTCGGTGTTGGGGCCGATCGGCCTGCGCGGCCCGCTGGGGCGCGTGAGGAGGGTTGAGATGCCCGGTAGCCCCGACGGGGTCTCGAAACCGTCGAGCCCGTGGAGGTCGCGTTTGGCGCTTTCGGGGAGGTCGACGCGGACGCGTTCGTGGTGCAGGAAGACGGACTCCTGGACCCATGGGATGACCTCATTGGCCGGAGCAGCGCCGGCGATTCGCTTCTCGCGCACCCAAGCCAGGTACTCGTCCTTCAGCTTGGAAGCGAAGTACTGCGCCTTGCGGCGGGCGAGCTTGAGCGGCGAATCCTCCGCACGGTGCCCGTCGCGCAGCCACGTGAGGTCGTTGCCGCGGATGGTGCCCGAGTAGTACTTCAGCTCGACAAGGTGGAAGCCGTCACGCCCCAGCACCAGCAAGTCGATCTCGTGCCACCGCCCGTGCGCGTCGCGGAACTCGAAGTTCGACCAGGCACGATAGGGAGTCTCGTCCGGCAACAGGTGACGGACGAGGTCGAGACCATCTGCCTCATGGGCAAACTGGGAACTCGTGACCTCGACCCAACGTCCGGAGTCGCCAGTCATTCCACCCCCTTGTCACCAGCCTGTGGATTGTCACCCTACCGGGGCCCAGCCGCGCGCCCTCAAACCGACGCAGCCCTGGGTCGCACGCCGAGTGAGGTAAGCAGTTCGGCTGCTGCCCCGCGCGAGAGGATCTCGTGGTCGCGCTGGTTGCGGTAGCCACGCAGGCAGCCGTAGCAGGACGTCTCCGGCCCACATTCGCACTCAGTCACCCGCCGCAGGGCGGCCCCGAGGACGTCCTCCAGCCTCTCCTCGATCCGCAGCACATTCCCTCCGCCACCCGGCACCGTGTCGAACAGAACCAGCGACTTCGTGACCGGGCCGGTGGGCGACAAGGTGCCGCCGATGTCGTCTCGGGAGATCTGCAGGGTCTCCGACGCCGCCTCGAGCAAGGCGTACAGCACGGACTTCCAGGCGGCTTCCTCCCGGAAGATCTTGTTCGGCCTGACGTCCAGCCAGAGCAGATCGGTCTCGTACGGATGAGCGAGGTCGACCAAGTCCAGTGGTCCCGTGCAGTCGTGCCCCGCCCTCAGAAGGTGCTGATGCTTGGTCGGACGCCGACCCCCGACGTTGATCAGGGCCGTGCCCCAGCCGCACCACCGACAGACCAGGTAGCCACGCTCGGAAGGCCCGTCGGCGATGGAGATGAGGCGGCCTCGGGGACCCACGAACGCCTTGATGGTTCCCCCGGGGAGTTCGAACGAGCGCGTGCGGGAGACGTCCGAGAGTTTGACCACGTGCGTGGCGCCGCCCCAGGCGCCGCGGGGTGGCCGGGCTCCGGGTCGTTTCGGGTCGGGCGCCGCCACGAAGCCGAACTCGGGGATGATCAGCTTCCGTGCGGCCGCGGCGGCCACGTCGCCGCAGGTTGGGCACTGCGGCTCGACATCGCCGAAGGACTCTGTGTACTGACCGCACCGCCGGCAGACGCGGTAGTTCAGCTCGACGAGCTGCTTCCCGGGGAGCCGGTAGATGCCGCGGGACGTCCACTCCAAGCCGCCCGCGACCAACGACGCGTCCGGCGCGTACTCGTGGATCGCCTGTGACAGGTCCCGCGACAGGTCGAGCTTCGCCCCGAGGAAGTGCTCGGCAGTGCTGAAGTCGGTCCGCAGCTCCACCGAATCGACCGGGAAGCCGTACTTGGGAATCACGTTGTGGTTGGCGAGGTGGCCCAAGAGCTCGCGGCCGAGGATCGTGTTCAGGACGCCCTCGTAGCGGTCGGCGAGTTTGAAGTTGCGGGCGGCCACCGCCTCGTCCTGGATGCCCCGCAGCGTGGAGACGTCCGCCGCCAGCTCCTGCCGCACTTCCTCCAGTAGTTCGAGCAGCACCGGCACCCATTCGCCGCCGTCGACGCCGATGGTGTTCTGGACGGCCACCGGCAAGACGCGTCGGAGGGAAGCCTGCACGTCGGCAGGGACGGGGTCCAGGAAGGTTCGGACGGCCGCGACCGGTGGTTCGCCCACCCCGTCGCCGATGAAGAACTCGCCTGCCTTCCGGGAGATGCCGTGGACGTGCTCCAGGTACCACCGGAAGAACGCCGCGAGCGCAACGGAGTGGGCGTGTCGTCTGTCGATGCGGTCGTTGTCGAGAGGCACGTAGGGAGCACGGATGCGACCCGTCATCATCGCTTCTGGAGCGGCGAACTGGGTCAGATCGTGCGACCGTCGCTGTGCGTACGTGACCACCAGGGCGGCGGCGCCGGCGCGACGTCCGGCTCGCCCCGCACGCTGGACGTAGTTGGCGGTGGTGGGCGGCATGTTCCGCAACATCACCGACTGCAGCTCGCCGACGTCGACCCCGAGTTCGAACGTGGTCGAACACGACAGTGCGTTGATCTCGCCCCGGATGAAGTCCTGCTGGATGCGGGCCGCCTCAGTGTTGCGCCACTGCGCGGTGTGCTCGCTGGCCGCCAGCGGGACTGGGAGCATCGACCGGTAGATGGCCCTGTAGTGATCGCGGTCGACGTCCGCCGGCGGGGGGACGAGAGGGAGCAATTCCCCGGAGCACCCCAACGCCGGGCAGACTCCCGCCACGGACACCGGAGCCACGCGCTGACACGTCGAGCACTGATACACGGGGGTGTGGGCGCCCACCAGCGCAAACCGGAGCATGCGGTGATCGACCTGGCTGACGGCACCCAACCCCTTTCTGGTGCTGGAGGCCAACCAGTCGACCTCGGTGCCCGCGTCGGTGAGGAAACGCCAGACACCGTTCAGCAGGCCGCCGGGATCAGCGTTACTTCGGAGCGCTGCCAGCACGCGGGTCGCGTAGTCGACGCGACGGTTGCTTCCGCGCCCGGGGAGCCATGAGAGCACCTTTCTCTTGGGCTCCGGCCCGCTGAGGCGTGCGTAGATGGGCCCGAGCCGTGGGGCGAAGATGTCGTGGTTGGGCGGGACGTCGTCGGGCATCGTCACAGCGCCTTGGAGCCTCAGGGTTCGGACCAGCTCCGCGACGAAGTCCCACGCCTGGTCGGGGGTGAGGCCCAGCCGCAGGAGTGGCTCCGGGGGCTTCCAGCCGGGCTCGCGTCGCAGGGTGACGCGCACGAGTCCGACGCCCTCTAGGGACTGTCGATCGTCCATGCTCACGGCCTCGGCCATGATCCACGGGGCGATCACCCGCTCCTGTTCCGCGGCGGACATGCCGCGCCTGAACACCTGCACCGCATCCGCGCTGCGCCGGACATGGAACCGGGCGTCCGGAACGTTCACTTCCGTCGTGGCGGCACCAGCCGACTCCAGCCCCTGGATGACCAGGCGCCGGCGCTGAAGCCGACCGTACGAATCCTCCAGGTACGGCGCGAAGTAGGCGGCCGCCTGCAGGCTGTCGCTGAACATGAGCAGCTTGCGGCCTTCGCCGGGCCGACCTACATCCCGAGGGTCGTCGCTGGCGGGCAGGCTCTGGTAGAGGGAGGTCGTGATGACTGCACCCGCGGCGTCCGCGCCGGTCTCGAAGGCACGGACGGTGCCGGCTCCGCGGGCCCCGCACACCAGGCAACCGAGAAGCTCCTGGCCATGCTGCTTGAGCTTGCGAACCCGCCGGAGTGCCGAGTTGCCGCAGTCGGGATCGGCGCAGCGGGTGGCGTCCGCCGTGGTGAGCACGCCGCACTGGGTGCACAGCTTCGCCTCGGCACCGTCCACGGCGCCACCGTCGTCAGCCACGGCCTCCTCATCCTCGTCGACCCGATCTAGGCTGTCGTCCAGAACCAGCCACGAGGTGGGGGCGTCCGCCTTGCGGGGGCCGAGCCGCAGTCGCCCATCGCGCGACTCCAGGACGCCCAGCAGGTGGACCGCGCCGCAACGCTTGCAGGCGCCCAACTCGAAGACCGGAGCAGCGCAGTCACGGCACAGCTCGTGCCGGGCGAGATGCACGTGGGGCCCGGACGACGAGAGGCAGGTGAACGCCCCCTCCGTGGCGCGCAGGAACAGGTGGTACCGGGCAGACAGCGCGGACGAGCTGTCCGGCCCTCTCACCGCGCTGGCGACGGCCACCAGGGCGACGAGCCCCTCCCGCCGACGAGAGTCATCAGGGAACACGCGTGCCGGCAATGTGTCGAAGGGCTGAGGTCCGTCACTCAGCAGTCGCTTGAGCCGAACGAGGCTGTTCTCGTGGGCCAGGGCCGAGCGCGCATCCGGCGCCGTGAAGCCGTGGCTGCTTGCCAGGGCCAGAACCTCGGCGTCGGGGGCAGGGCTCTGTGCCAATCGGAGGTAGTCCTCGGCGGTCAACGGACCCCAGAACGGCCCTGGCGGAACCTGGAGGCGCTCGGCGGTGATCAGGTCCTGTCGCGCCGGGTCGTCGGGCACCCACTCGAAGGGCACTCCGAAGAGACGCGAGGCGAACTCGGTGACCGACGACGGGTCAGTATCAGCGCCCACTGTGGCCGAGGTGGTGATGCACTGCAGCGGCCGGTCAGGTGCCACGCGATCGCGCAGGCGACGCACGAGCATGGCGATCTCGGCGCCCTGGGTTCCGTCGTAGACGTGGGCCTCGTCGATCACCAGAAAGCGCCAGGTCGCGTCACCGTCGCTCGGGAACAGGCCCATGTCCTGCGGGCGGAGCAGCAGGTACTCCAGCATCGCGTAGTTGGTCAGCAGCAGGTTGGGCGGCGTCTTGCGCATCTCCTCGCGGCTGAGCAACTCGTTGCGAAGGAGGCGTTCGCCGGGGTTGAGCTCCTCGAAACGGTCCTTTGCCCGGCGCGGGTCGTTCTCGGTGTCGCCGGTGTACCGGCCGAAGGTGATGTGCGGGGTGTCGGCGAGGATCGACCGAAGCCGCTTCATCTGGTCATTGGCCAAGGCATTCATCGGGTAGAGCAGCAACGCCCGCACGCCAGGACCCAGGGTGCCCCGCTCGTGTTCAGCGGCCAGGCTGTCGAGGATCGGCATGAGGAATGACTCGGTCTTGCCTGACCCCGTGCCGGTGGCAACCACGACGTTGCGTCCTTCCCGGACCTTCCTGATGGCCGCCTCCTGGTGCCGATACAGGGGTCTGTCAAGCGGCAGCGCAGGGCTGGCCAAGCCGGTGAAGGCGGCGCAGAGCACGCCAGTGTCGACGAGTTCGCGGATGCTGCACCCGGTCGCATAGGGCGGCGTGGCCTCCAGGTAGGGCCCCTTGTCGAGCAGTGGCGAGGAGTCAATGGCGCTGGTCAGCGCTGTGGCGATCTTCGGGTCGCGGGCAGCTATGAGCGAGCCCAGGTACCTGCGGTAGGACGCCTTGATGTCCGCGGAGGTCCTCACGGGATCGAGGTGCTCGGTCACTTGTCCTCCTCGCTCGCGCTCGACAGCGCGGCGGCTTGCAGCAGTTCTGCCACGATCAGGTCGATCGTGACGAGGTCCGGCGCGATGCGCGCCAGATCGGTCCAGAGCCGCCCTTGCCGGGCCACCCACTGGTGCGCCTTGGCGTCGCCGCGCGCAGCTCGTCGTGCGACCCAGGCGAGGCCCAGCGACAGGGCCGGATAGGACCGCCACCCATCCGACCGGGTGGGATGGCAGCGGGCCGCGACGGCGTCCACCCCTGCCGAGTCCCCCACAGCCTTGAGGTACGCGCGGAGCTGCTGGAGGCACCCGGCGCCCTTGGTGCGAAGCCGTTCGGATGCGTCGTGCCGTCGATCCAGCAGGTTCAGAGACGCCTGCACTCGCGTGTCGCCGTCGATCAGGCCTTGGGGGACCAGCCCGAGAAGATGCCGAAACTCCAGTTGCGCATCCGGGTCCAACGCGAGATACCGCTCAGCGGTGGAGTCGTAGCGTCCAAAAACCGACCACGGGTCGCTCCCACGCACGAGGCTGTCCATACCGTCGCCGCACACCATCCGTGCGTCGGCAACGGCGTCCGAGCCCCGCTTGACGTCTTCGACCAGTCCGGGAGCGGTGAGGAGCGCCACTGGCAACGCTCCGGCGCGGGTCCAAGCCACTCTGGCCCTGGAGGACAGGGCTGTGGGCGTCCAGGCGAGCCCGGAACGGATGAGCGCTTCGGGCACCCGGTCGGCTTCGATGCCGCTCTCTTCAAGGGCAAGGAGTGAGGAGACCGGGTCGTCGGTGAGGACATCGCGGCAGGCCTTCGACACCTCGGCGAATCGCTCGCTCGCCACCCCGAGCCACGGCAGCCGGGCGGCAACCGCCCAGACCATCGCGAGGTCGGCGAGATCGGTGGGGAAGAAGTCCTCGTCTGCCAACCACTGAGACAGCTGCGTTTCCTCGGCGTCCTCGCTGATCAGCCAACCGGGCGCGTCGAGCAGCCGGGCGGTCCCGGGGGCCGGCCATGCCGGGACCGACGCCGGAGCCCACGGATCGTCGACCCGGACGGTCACGACGACAGGCCCCGCGTTGCGCAGCCCCTCCGGAAGCTCGGCCTTTCCCTGTCGGACCTCGAGTCGCGTCCCGCCTCGCCACGGTGCGAAAGCCGGGTAGACCAGCGCGACGAGTCCCTCGACATCGACGCTGTCGATGAGCTCAAGGGTGCCCTCGGTCAGCTCGATACCTGAATACAGCCTGCGGGGGGTCACCTGGGCCACGACGAGGGAGCCTGCTTCGTCCAACGACAGCCGTGCGCGTGGATGGGCGGCCAGCGTGTCGCCCACCTGCGCAAGGTTGAAGCGGTAGACGCCGTGGCGGCTGCCACCGAGGGGCACAAGCTCCTGGACGCATCGGTCACCCACCAGGGTGTGCAGGGTCGGCTCACCCACCGCGTCCAGATCGATCGTCAGCGTTCCCCCCACCTCGCGAACGTCCTCGGCATGCAACGGCACCGCCCGGATGCCCGCCGTCGTCGAGCGTTCACTCGACTGGTAAGACATCGACATGTGAGCAGGTCGCACCAAGGCTCGGAGGAGGGTGTCGCGGGCAGTCAACGTGACCATCCGCTCGGTTTGGTCTTCCGCGAGGTTGAACGACGACAGCTCTGCTCCGACGCCCGGGGGGGAGGCTGAGACGGATGGTCGCGGGTACCAGGCCATCGGGGCTGATCCGACGCCACGAGGGCTGAGAGTCCACGCGCACGCCTTCGGCCAGCACCAGGTCGCGAGAGGCCCCCCGCCCCCAGGGACCGCGCACCCGGATTCGGTACGTGCCCAAGAGCGGTCGCGGAACACCTGACCACAGTCCCTCGCCGAGGTCGTCACCGGACAGAAGCGTTCGGTTCTCAACGAGCACCCGCCCAACACCGTCAGTGATCGTCAGGGACCAACTGCTGTCCGATCTGGAAGCGGATGGCAGCTCGATTTGAGGCACCTGCTCAAAGACGGGGCCCCCGCCGTACAGGAGGCCCGGGATCGGCTCCCCAGGGGTGATCCGCACAGACGCAACCCTGCGCACGCTGCGGGGACGTTCAGATCTGGAGGATCGGACCATACTGGCGCCGGAGAGGTCAAGGAGTCGCAGGGTCCAGCCGCCCCAGCCCGGCGGAAGTGCGCCCTCGGCCAGGACCACCGACTCGCCGACGACCGCGAGGTCGTCGGGCCCGCCAGGAAAGAGCAACCACACCGGGGCTCCGGGCAGGGGCAGCCCCGGGAGGAGCTGCCGGCCCTCCTCGGCGAAAGCGAGGAGAGGATCCTTGTCGTCGACCACCGGCACCGTCATCGTGAGGTCGGGACGTCGCAGCAGGGCAGCCGTCGCCGCCCGGACTGGGCCGATGACGGGCACGTCGGTCGGCGGGGCGGGCTCGCCCGGCCACGCCGCCTCGCTGCGCACGAGTTCCGACTGGGTACCGATCGTCACCGTCCACAGGGCCTGCCCGACCTCGTCAACGGAGGGCAGCCTGAGGAGCGGTCCGCGACCGTAGGGATCGAGCACCAAGACCGGCCGGTCCGCCTGTTGGCGGTCCCACCGACGAGCGCCCCGACCCTCGGTGATCTCACCGGCCTGTCGGAGCGCGACCGCCGCGAGGCGGAACCGTTCCGGCAGGGGCACTTCCTCGCCCGTGCCACCAGCCGCGACGACATCGAGCAGCTCGAACACGCGGTCGCTGACGTCGACGGCGAAGTCACCGCCGTAGCGGAGGAACCGCTCCACCGGCTTGTCGACGTTGAACAACTTGCCCTCTGCGGCCTTGTTCGCCGCCCACGCCACGAACGCGTCCGGGGTGAGGGTTGGGTCCTTGGTGCGGCGTTCGTCGACGAGCCTGAAGTAGTCGCCCAGGCAGTAGGTGGGTATCCCGGAGTGCAGGAGAATCGGCCCGACGAAGCGGGCTCCAGGATCCTCAATATCGTGGAAGTCGGGAAGGCCCAGCGCCCGGAGGTTGTCCAAGAACGCGGTCCCCCACTCCTGCTGAAAGCTCTGGCCGCTGTCGATACCGAGGATGCCAGTCAGCTTCGGCCAGAAGGTGCCGTGAGAGTAATGCTCGGCAGCGACGCTCACTGTCGACATCACCTGAACTGCTGGCCAGCGGCGCAACAACCAGTTGCGATGCAGCGGTTGCGCCTCGCGGTACTTGCGTCCAATGATCTGAAGCGCCTGCGCAGCGTGCTCGGCCTTGGCCAGATCTTCAGCGACCAACGACACCAGCCCCAGCCGGCGCTCCCACGAGGCCTGCCGCACGCGCAGCAACTCAGTCGCCGTGACGACAGGCCG
>NZ_JARKOT010000271.1 GCF_029977985.1 Propioniciclava sp.
GAACCGCCCGAGGGGTCGGCTTCCACGAGCACCACCGGGCGGGGCCACGTGAGCGCGAGACCGACCGCCAGGGTCGTCACCCCCAGCGATCCCGAGACGGACGCGACCGTGAAGACGGGCATGGCGTCACCGTTCCCGGGAGTCGAGAACCACGGCTACCTTGCCGGTCGCGGCCCGGGCTGCCAGATCGGGCGCGGCGTCCGCGCTCACGAGCAGGTCGACCAGGGCGAACTGCCCGTCCTGCGAGCGTGTGACCGCGACGACCTTGGCCGCGATGGTCACTGGCGAGACGTCGCCGACCTGGCCCTGTGCCCCGGGTGTCTGGACGACCCGGACATCGTCGCCGGTCTTCAGCGGGATGGCGGGCAGCATCCCGTCCACCAAGGACAGGCCGACGACGGTCTCGCCCTTGGCTGGGACGGTCTCGGACGCGATGGCGTCCGGGGTGAGGAGGCCGCCGGCCGAGATGTCGAGTGCGGCACGCTGTCCCACGACGGTCGACACCTCGCTGGCGGGGATCGAGGCGAGAGCCGGATCCAGCGACACCCGTGCGACCATCAGGTCAGTGGCGGCGATCACCGCGCCACGAGGGACGGCCGCCTTCGCCACGACGACCTCGATCGACGAGGTCGCCGCCGTCCACAGCCACACGCCGCCCAGCGCGGACAGCAGGAGCGCCGCCACGGACGCGATGATCAGCACCGGACGCCGCCGGGTCTTCACGGGCCCCAACGCCGCGGGCGCCGGAGGGGTCGTGGTCGTCGCCGTCGTCGGCGCCAAGGTCGGTGTCCTCACGTCGTCATCCCTTCACCACGGTCTGGAGTTCGCCGATCGTGACAACGACCGAGCTCGTGTACGTCTGGTTGATGACACCGGACTCGCCGATCCCGGACCAGTTGATGGTCCAGTAGCTCGTCGCGGTGACCGTGTAGGTGCCCTGCTTCGCGTAGCGGTAGCCGCAATCCGGCGACGCCGACATCCCGAACGCGTCCAAGTAGGAGGTGCCCGTGGACGTGCACGCGACGGTCCCGCCGTCGCCCATGCTCCAGACCACCCGGGTGACCTTGCCCGTCGCGGTGACGGAGTAGCCGCCCGCAGACGCGGTCTTCGTGTTCGGCCCCC
>NZ_JARKOT010000003.1 GCF_029977985.1 Propioniciclava sp.
GAGGACATCAAGGTGACGCTGCTCGACGGCGCCTACCACGACGTCGACTCCTCCGAGCTCGCGTTCAAGATCGCCGGCTCGATGGTCTTCAAGGAGGCCGCCCGCAAGGCCGACCCGGCACTGCTCGAGCCGCTGATGGCCGTCGAGGTGACCACGCCCGAGGACTACCTTGGCACGGTGATCGGCGACATCAACAGCCGCCGCGGGTCCGTCCAGGGCATGGAGGAGGTGCACGGCAACCAGGTCGTGCGCGCCCTCGTCCCGCTGTCGGAGATGTTCGGCTACGTCGGCGACCTGCGCAGCAAGACGTCGGGTCAGGCGTCCTACTCGATGGAGTTCCACTCCTACGGTGAGTGCCCCAAGTCGGTGGCGGACGAGATCATCGAGAAGGGCCGCGGAGGCACCGACTGACCCGTTGCGGCCCGCTGGGCGAGTTTGACTCTCCCAGCGGGCTGCACGAAAATGGGACGGTCCGCCTGCTGGCGGGCCGACCCTTGAAGTTCAGTAACGACTGCCGTCGCGCGATCCGCGTGCGACGGAACAAGAAAGAGGAGCCCACGTGGCAAAGGCCAAGTTTGAGCGGACCAAGCCGCACCTGAACATCGGCACCATTGGACACGTCGACCACGGCAAGACCACTCTGACCGCGGCGATCACCAAGGTGCTCCACGACAAGTACCCCGAGCTGAACGCAGTGTCGGCCTTCGACCAGATCGACAAGGCCCCCGAGGAGCGTCAGCGCGGCATCACGATCTCCATCGCGCACGTCGAGTACCAGACCGAGAAGCGTCACTACGCGCACGTCGACTGCCCCGGCCACGCCGACTACGTGAAGAACATGATCACCGGTGCCGCGCAGATGGACGGCGCGATCCTCGTGGTCGCCGCCACCGACGGCCCGATGGCCCAGACGCGTGAGCACATCCTGCTGGCCCGCCAGGTCGGCGTCCCCGCCATCGTCGTCGCCCTCAACAAGTGCGACATGGTCGATGACGAGGAGCTCATCGAGCTGGTCGAGATGGAGCTGCGCGAGCTGCTCAGCGCCCAGGAGTTCGACGGCGACAACCTGCCGATCGTGCGCGTGGCCGCCTTCCCGGCCATGAACGGCGACGAGAAGTGGTCCGAGACCATCCTCGAGCTCATGGACGCGGTCGACGAGTACATCCCGCAGCCCGAGCGCGACACCGAGAAGCCGTTCCTCATGCCGATCGAGGACGTGTTCACGATCACCGGTCGTGGCACGGTCGTCACCGGCCGTATCGAGCGCGGCATCGTGAAGACCGGCGAGACGGTCGACATCATCGGTATCCGCGAGCAGAAGCAGACCTCCACCATCACCGGCGTGGAAATGTTCCGCAAGATCCTCGACGAGGGTCGCGCGGGCGAGAACGTCGGCCTGCTGCTCCGTGGCACCAAGAAGGACGATGTCGAGCGTGGGATGGTCGTCTGCAAGCCGGGTTCGGTCACGCCGCACACCGACTTCGAGGCGAACGTCTACGTCCTCACCAAGGAGGAGGGCGGCCGGCACAAGCCGTTCTTCAGCAACTACTCCCCGCAGTTCTACTTCCGCACGACGGACGTGACCGGCGTGGTGCAGCTGCCCGAGGGCACCGAGATGGTCATGCCTGGCGACAACACCTCCATGACCGTGCACCTCAACAAGCCGATCGCCATGGAGGAAGCGCTGAAGTTCGCCATCCGTGAGGGTGGCCGTACGGTCGGCGCTGGCAACGTCACCAAGATCCTCAAGTGAGCTGATCGAGGTCGACGCAACCGTCCACTGGGCCCGCACTCCCGACAGGGGGTGCGGGCCCAGTGCCGTACTGGGGCGTCAATGTTGACCTGACTACGACTTTCCGTAGTAAGATCGGGCTCCGGTCCGAGGCTCGCGATGGAGCCGCCCACACCTGGAGGAACTTGTCATGAATCTCAAGCCACTCAAGACCGCGGGCGTCGTTTCCCTCATCATGGGCATTCTTTTCGTGCTCACCGGGGGAATTGTGTGGGGAGTCGTCACCTCGCAGCTGGCCGCCGAGCGGATCACCGTTCCGCAAGACGCCGCGTTCATGCAGGGCGCGACGGTGCAGGATCCGCTCTCGGCGCTCGCTCAGGCCGACATCATCAACAAGCACGCCATTGAGAGTTCCGAGGGGCGCACCTACGCCGAGTTGGGCACGCTGGCTCGCGAAGCGACGGCCGCCGGAGACACTGCGCTCGCCGAGGAGCTCACCAAGCAGCGCGCCTCGGTGATGAACGCCTCCTTCCTGCGCGCCTCGCTGTTCACGTCGGTGCTGTCCTACGGCGTCTGCCTGTTCGCCATCGGCGTCGGCCTGACGCTGCTCGTATTCGGCTGGGCGTTCCTGTCGGTCGCCCGCCAGAACGCGGTGCGGCCGGCGTCGGTGCGGGTTGACGCGGAGTGACGCGCGCCTGAGCGCGACGGGCGGGGCGGCACCCAAGGGGGCCGCCCCGCCCTCGTTTGTCGGTACGGTCACCGGGTGAGCATCCACGCAGATCACCCGTTTGCCACGCCGAGGGATCGCCGGGACGCCGCCCGCCGCTTCCGCGGACGCCTCGTGCAGCCGGTCACGCTGTGGGCGAGCGGGGCCGGACCCGGCCGCGTCGGCCTGACGGTGAGTTCGGTGCTGATCGGGCTGGGGGAGCCTCCGGTCGTGGTCGGCCTCGTCGACCCCGACTCCGACTTCGCCCTCGGCCTGACCGACACGCTCACGGTGGCGATCCTCACACCTGCGGACCGCCTACTGGCCGAGGCTTTCGCAGGCGTCGCCCCGGCGCCCGGAGGGCCGTTCCGGCTCGCCGCGTTCACCGACACCGACTGGGGGCCGGTGCCAGCGGCGTCCGGCTCGTGGCTGGGGGCCCGCGTGCTCGACCGGCGCGACCTCGGCTGGTCCACCGAGGTGGTCGCGACCATCGAGCACGTGGAGCTGCGCGATGCCGCACCCCTCGCCCACGTGAGGGGCGGCTACCTGACCCCGTGACGCCGGTAGACTGGCGCGCTGTGACCGAAACACCCACGACGCCGCGCTTGCGCATCGCCCCGTCCCCGACCGGCGATCCGCACGTGGGCACCGCGTACATGGCCCTGTTCAACCTGGCGTTCGCGCGCAAGGAACACGGCGCGTTCGTGCTGCGCATCGAGGACACCGACCGGGCGCGCTACGTCGCCGAGTCGGAACAGCAGATCTTCGACACGCTGCGCTGGCTGGGGCTTCCCTGGGATGAGGGCCCCGACGTGGGCGGGCCGTACGCGCCGTACCGGCAGTCGGAGCGGCTCGACACGTACCGTCCCTTCGTGGAGGCGCTCCTCGAGGCCGGGCACGCCTATTACTGCTGGTGCTCGGCCGAGCGGCTCGCCGAGATGCGCGCCGAGCAGGCGGCGTCCAAGCAGGCGACGACCGGCTACGACCGGCTGTGTCTCGGCAAGACCCGCGACGAGCGGGCGCAGCTGCCCGGCTTCACCGAGACGCCCGTGGTGCGCATGCGCATCCCAGACGGCGTCGACACCACGTTCACCGACTTGATCCGCGGCCCGATCACGGCGCCGGTGCCCGACGACCAGGTCATCCTCAAGGCCGATGGCTTCCCCACCTACCACCTGGCGGTCGTCGTCGACGACCACCTCATGGGCATCACCCACGTCGTACGTGGCGAGGAGTGGATCAGCTCGACCCCGAAGCACGTGCAGCTCTACCGCTGGCTGGGCTGGGACGTGCCCGCGTTCGCGCACATGCCGCTGCTGCGCAACACTGACAAGTCCAAGATCAGCAAGCGCAAGAACCCGGCCGCCCGCCTGCTGTGGTTCCGCGAGCAGGGGTTCCTGCCCGAGGCGCTGCGCAACTTCCTCCAGTTGCTCGGCTACCCACCGGCCGATGACGACTCCGAGGTTGCCACCTTCGACGCCTTCGTCGAGGGCTTCGACTGGGCGAAGGTGAACACCGTCGGCCCGGTCTTCGACCTCGACAAACTGGCCTGGCTGAACGGCCACTACCTCCGCGCGCTCACCCCCGACGCGTTGGCCGACCGCATCGCCGAGCACCTCGTCTGGACGGGGGAGTGGGCCGAGCCCAGCCAGCAGCAGCTCGCCACCCTGCGCGCGGCCGCGCCGCTCATCCAGGAGCGGCTCACGCTGCTGTCGGAGGCGCTGCCCAAGCTGCAGTTCCTGTTCACCCCGGACGCCGACCTCGCCTTCGATGAGGCGTCCGTCGACGCACTCGGCGACGATGCCGCACACGTCCTGGACGCCGCGCTCGCTGTCCTCGAGGTTCTGCCCACGTGGGACGACGCGTCCCTCCAGGCGGGGCTCCG
>NZ_JARKOT010000033.1 GCF_029977985.1 Propioniciclava sp.
GATCCCGTTCCAGGTGCTCGACGTCGCCTCGGGCGATCTGGGGTCGTCGGCGGCCCGCAAGTACGACTGCTACGGCTGGCTGCCCACCCAGGAGCGCTACCGCGAGATCACGTCGACCTCGAACTGCACCGAGTTCCAGGCGCGTCGCCTCAACATCCGCATGAAGGACGCCGACGGCACCCGCCCGCTGGCGACCCTCAACGGCACGCTCTGCGCCATGACCCGGACGATCATCATGATCCTCGAGAACCACCAGCTGCCCGACGGGTCCGTCCGGCTGCCGGAGGCGCTGCGCCCGTACTTCGGCGGCCGGGAGTCGCTCACGCCGGTGGTGTGAACCGACGACGCTCCCCGCCGCGACTGAGGGGGGCGACCGAGCCGATCAGATCCAGTCGCGGGCGCGGAACAGGGCGTAGAGGACGCCGACCCCCACGACGATCAGCGCGACGGACAGCCAAAGACCGAGCGGTTCGGAGAAGCCCGGGTAGGGGATGTTCTGCCCGAACCAGCCGGTGATCGCGGTCGGCACCGCGATGATGGCGGCCCACCCGGCGAGCTTCTTCATGATGGTGTTGAGCCGGGCGTCGGTGAGGGAGAGGTTCGTCTCGAAGGCGCTGGTGACGAGGTCGCGGAGCGACTCCGTCCACTCGGCGGCGCGCAGGACGTGGTCGTAGAGGTCGTCGTACCACGGCCGGAGAACGGGGGCGTCCGAGGCCGGGTGGCGCAGCAGCCCGTTCACGACCTCGCGCATGGGCAAGACGACGCGCCGCAGGGCGACCAGGTCCTTGCGCAGGGTGTAGGCCTGCCGTGCGACCGGCGCGCCGGTGGGGCGGTCCTCGAAGAGGGCATCCTCGAGTTGCTCGAGCGTGTCGTCGAGGGTGCCGATGGCGTCGAAGTGCCCGTCGACCACGACGTCGAGCAGGCCGTGCACGAGCGCGCCTGCTCCCTCGCGGAGCAACTCGGGGCTCTCCTCCCAACGGCGGACGACCGCGTCCATCGTGAACCGATCGTCGAGGCGGATCGTGACGAGCGCGTGCGGCATCATCCAGCCGGAGATGCGGCTGAAGCCCAGTTCGCCGGGCGTCGCGTTCGGGTCGACCGCGTAGACGGTGAAGAACAGGTGCGACTCATGGCGGATCAGCTTCGGCCGCTCCTTCGGGCCGAGGGCGTCCTCGACGGCCGTGGCCGGCAGGCCGAGCTGGTCGGCGACCTCACCCAGGTCGGTCGCTGACGGGGCGAGCAGGTCGATCCAGACGAGAGTGTCGGCGTCGCGGGCGGCGACCACGAGCTCATCGGGGGTGACGTCGTCGTCGGTGAGCACGCCCTGGCGCCACGTGCGGCTGGAGACGAGTGTGTCCATGGGCCCATCATCGCGGGTCGAACACCGTCATGGACACGACCCCGTGGCACGACGCACCTCGTAGGGTGGGGCCTCGTGGCATGGCAACCGAAGCTCGTGGCCCTGGACATCGACGGCACGCTCGTCGACGAGTCGAACGAGGTGACCCCGCGCGTCAAGGACGCCATCGCGGCCGTCGTGGCGGCCGGCGTGCCCGTCATCCTCGCGACCGGACGCGCCTGGGCCTCAGCGGTGACCATCGTCGAGCAACTGCCGTTGGCCCACGCCGAGCACGTGTGCTCCAACGGCGCCGTCACCGTGCGCTACCCGCCGTTCGAGGTCGTCGACGTGCTCACGTTCGACCCGCGGCCGGTGGTTGATCGCATCCGCACCGAACTGCCGGACGCCCTCGTGGCCGTCGAGGTGGTGGGCCAGGGCTACCAGGTGAGCAGCCACTTTCCCGAGGGCGAACTGCACGGCGCGATCGAGGTCGTGCCGCTCGAGGACATGATCAGCCGCCACGTCACCCGCGTCGTCATCCGCGACCCCGCGGCGTCCGAACACGACTTCATCGCACTCGCGCACCGCCTCGGGCTCGAGGGCGTCAGTTACTCGGTCGGCTACACCGCGTGGCTCGACATCGCCCCGCACGGGGTCGACAAGGCGCACGGGCTCGCCCGCGTCTGTGCCCGGGCAGGAGTGGCCGCCGCCGACGTGCTCGCCCTCGGTGATGGCCGCAACGACATCGAGATGCTCGCCTGGGCCGGGCGCGGGGTCGCGATGGGCGGTTCTCCGCCCGAGTTGCTCGCCGTGGCGGACGCCGTGACCGGCAGCCTCGCCGACCATGGGCTCGTGGCCGAGCTCGGGCGTTGGTTCCCCGCCCCGGACCGGGTCGCGCGCTAGCCTGAGGAGCGGCTACAGGAGGGACTCGATGCAGCAGTACATGCGCGAGCCGGAGTACGTCATGACGATGGCCGACGGGACGGTGAAGCAGCTCAACCCGTTCACCGGCACCGAGGTCTGGACGGTTCCCGGCCGCGGCAA
>NZ_JARKOT010000047.1 GCF_029977985.1 Propioniciclava sp.
ATGTGGTAGTCGTGGCGCGCCTTCTTGTTCTGGGCGACCAGCACCCGACCCGTCGGCCGTGGCATGACGACTCTCCCCCTTCGTTGACGCGGTGGCGACTCAGCATAGCCGCCGCGACCACCCCTCCGGTCAGGGAAGGTAGAGCATCGGGTTCACCGGGACGCCGTTCAACCGCACCTCGAAGTGCAAGTGAGGCGTGGTGGACAGGCCCGTGCTGCCGACGTACCCGATGACCTGGCCACGCGTGACCCGCTCACCCACCGACACCGCGATGCGCGACTGATGGGCATAGCCGGTCGTGACGTACTTGCCCGCAATGGCGCTGTCATGGCCGACGAGCACGAAATTGCCGAAGCCGCCGTTCGGACCCGCCTTGAGGACGACACCGTCCGCCGCCGCGTAGATCGGGGTGCCGGTCGCGGCACCCCAGTCGTTGCCGTTGTGCATGCGCCAGTACTTGAGGATCGGGTGGAAGCGGAGGCCGAAGGGCGAACCCGGGCTGGCATCGATCGGCCGGGTCAGTCCGTAGGACGAGACCGCCCGCCCAGCGGAACGGGACGGCGTCGAGGCACGCGCGGGGGCCTGCGGCGCCGCCGCAGAGCGCGCCGTAGCCTGCGCCGCCTCACGAGCCGCCGCCTCACGAGCCGCCGCCTCACGAGCCGCCGCCTCACGAGCCGCCGCCTCACGAGCCGCCGCCTCACGAGCCGCCGTCTCACGAGCCGCCTTCTCCCGGGCCGCCGCCTCTGCCTGGAGACGTGCCAGCTCGCCCTGGATCTCGCGTTGGAGTTGGTCTTCCTGGGCTGCGTAGCTGGCGAACTCGGCCTCGTCGGCGGCAAGTTCGGCTTCGGCGGCTTGCTTCGCCGACTGGTTGGCCGCCACCAACGCGGCCACTGCCTGCTCCTGCGCAGCCAGGGCAGCCTCGAGCGCGCTGACGCGCTCAACGTTGTCCGCCGCCTCCTGCTTGGCCCGGGCGACCTGCGCCTCCAGTGCTGCCGCCTCGTCGCGTGCCTTCTGAAGTTCCAGCAGGATGGCATCGAGGCGGGCCTTCTGGGCCGCCTGGGTGTCGAAGATCGTGGTGTTCCACTGGATGCGCTGCCCGACCTCCGCCGTCGAACCGGCTCCGAAGACGACGCTCAGGCCCGCCAGGTCGGTGCGCTGCTGGTACGACTCGGTGACCGCGGCGACGATGACCTTC
>NZ_JARKOT010000065.1 GCF_029977985.1 Propioniciclava sp.
TGTCCCTTCGCCAGCCCGGACGCCGCCGCGACGCCCGCCACGGCCTCCTTGAGCCGCTCGCCCGCCGCGACCCGCGCAAGGACCGCAGCCACGGCGTCCGCCTCGTCGACGACGGGCGCGCTCGCGCCGGCCACGACGACCGTGATCTCGCCGCGCACCTCGCCGGCCGCCCAATCGGCCAGGGCGCCAAGAGGAAGCCGGACGACCTCCTCGTACGTCTTGGTCAACTCGCGACAGACGGCAGCCGGCCGGTCGGCACCGAAGACGTCCCGCGCGGCGGCGAGGAACTCCGCCAGCCGGTGGGGCGCCTCGAAGAACACCATGGTGCGTTCCTCCGCGGCCAGCGCCGCGAGGCGCCGGAGCCGCTCCCCCGCCTTCCGGCCGACGAAGCCCTCGAAGCAGAAGCGGTCGGTCGGCAGACCCGAGAGGGCGAGCGCCGTGAGCACCGCCGAGGGCCCCGGCACCGCCGTCACCCTGATCCCCGCCTCGATCGCGGCCGCCGTCACCCGGAACCCCGGGTCGGACACGCTGGGCATGCCGGCATCGGTCGCGACCAGGACCGTCTGCCCGGCGCGCAGCGCCTCCAGCAGCAGCCCGGTGCGGCTCGCCTCGTTGCCGTCGAAGTACGACACCACCCGCGCGGCCGGCTCCACGCCGAGGCGGCGGCACAGGTCGCGCAGGCGGCGGGTGTCCTCGGCGGCGATCACGTCGGCCTCGGCGAGCGCCCGGACGAGCGCCGGGCTCGCGTCGGCGGCGTCCCCGATCGGGGTGCCGGCCAGCACGAGCAGTCCGGCCTCGGTCGTGGTCACCGACCCAGTATGTCCAATCGCCTAGCATGACCGGGTGACCACCGCTGAAGTCCGCGCCACCCCGACCGCGGTGGACCGGCTCCGCGAGTGGCAACCGACCGACCGGCTGCTTTCCTGGGCGCTCACCCTCGGCATCGCCGCGCTGGCGTTCGTCGTGCGCGTGGTGAACGTGGCCCAGCCGCAGAACAAGCTCATCTTCGACGAGTCCTACTACGCCAAGGACGCCTGGTCGCTGTTGAAGTACGGCTACGAGGGCACGTGGCCCAAAGAGGCCAACGCCCAGATCCTCGCCGGGGACCTCTCCGGGCTGCAGCCGGCGGCGTCCTTCGTCGTGCACCCGCCGCTCGGCAAGTGGATCATCGCGCTCGGCGAATCGGCCTTCGGCATGAACAGCTTCGGCTGGCGCATCATGGCCGTCGTCTTCGGCGCCCTGCTCGTCGGGGCGACCATCCGGCTGGCCCGCCGGGTCTCGCGCTCGACCATGATCGGGGCGCTCGCCGGCATCCTGCTCACCTTCGACGCGCTGGCGTTCACGATGAGTCGCATCGCCCTGCTCGACATCTTCCAGGCGACGTTCCTCGTCATGGCCGTCGCCGCCGTCGTGGCCGACCGGGATCACGCCCGCGGCGTCCTCGCCGCGAAGATGGACGCCGCCGGCGTCACCTCGCTGGCCGGCAGCTTCGGGCCGCTGGTGCTGTGGCGGCCGTGGCGCTGGGTGGCGGGGCTGCTGTTCGGCGCCGCCATCGCCTGCAAGTGGAACTCGGTGTTCCTGCTGGCGGTGTTCGGCGTGGTCAGCGTGCTGTGGGACGTGGGCGCCCGCCG
>NZ_JARKOT010000087.1 GCF_029977985.1 Propioniciclava sp.
GCGTGCCACCGCGATCGACAGCCGGAACACGTTGAAGTTCATGCCGGCCATGAGCTTCAGGTCCTCGGGGTAGCGGTGGTAGAAGTCGATGGCGACGTGCTTCAGGTTGTCCGGGGTCGGTTCCTCGGTCGGACGCCCGAAGGCGCCCTTGGGCGTCACGTCCTGCACGGTGAGCCCCTTGCCGTCCTCGGCGTAGGCGCCCTCCACCTGGTTCGCGGCCGTCGCGCCGCCCCACAGGAAGCCTTCAGGGAACGTCTTCGTCATGGTGATTCCTCTCGTGGCTGTGGTGTGGTCGTCGTCCACCGGGTCCGGTGGTCAGTCCTGCATCGTTGCGGCGTCCGGTCCTGGCTCCACTCTCCCAGACGGGGAGGGGGCGTCGCTGACGCCGAAGAAGAATGTGAGGGCGAACGCGATCGCGAAGGCCGCGGCGACGCCGATGAAGAACAGGGGCAGGTTCGGCGTCGCCAGGAACGCCGGAATGCCGATCAGCGACGGGAACACGAACGAGGTCGCTCCGCCGCCGGCGATGGCGCCCAGGGAGCCGCCCACCGCTCCGCCGACCAGGCCGAACACGAACGGCTTCTTGCGCGGCAGGTTGACGCCGTAGATCGACGGCTCGGTGATGCCCGCCAGCAGGGCGGACAGCACGGCCGGGCCGGCGAGCTTGCGGGTCTCGGCGTCCTTCGTCCGCAGTAGGACGCCGAACGTCGCGCCCGCCTGCCCGATGACGGCGGACAGCGCGGGTCCCATCAGGATGGAGAATCCGGAGCCGAGCTGCATCATGATGATCGGCAACAGCCCCCAGTGCAGGCCGACGATGACGAGCGCGTGCCACGAGCCGCCGAGCACGGCGCCGGCCGCCCAGGGCGCCACCGCGAACAGCCACGTGATGCCTCCGGCGAGCCCGTTCGCCGCCAGCGTCGTCAGCGGACCGATCGTGAGCAGGATCAGCGGCACCATCACCAGCAGCGACAGCAGGGGGGTGGTGAAGTTCTTGATCGCGTCGGGCAGCACCC
>NZ_JARKOT010000088.1 GCF_029977985.1 Propioniciclava sp.
AACGGACCTCATCCGATCGGAGGAGGCGGCGTCGGGCGTCGGCAACGGGACGGGCGGGGTGAGCGGCGTACGCCGGCGGCGTCCGGGTTGCGTAGACTCACGCCGTGACCACCTGCGAGGCGTCCACGCGCGACCCGCTCGACGACCCCAAGCCCAACGAGGAGTGCGGAGTCTTCGGCGTCTGGGCGCCGGGGGAGGAGGTGGCGAAGCTCACCTACTACGGCCTCTACGCGCTCCAGCACCGCGGCCAGGAGTCTGCGGGCATGGCGGTCAGCAACGGCGAGCGCATCATGGTGTTCAAGGACATGGGCCTCGTCAGCCAGGTGTTCGACGAGCCGACCCTGAACTCCCTCATCGGCCACCTCGCCATCGGCCACGACCGCTACTCGACCACGGGGGCGTCCGTCTGGAAGAATGCCCAGCCCACCTACCGCGCGACCCCGCACGGCGGCCTGGCCCTCGGCCACAACGGCAACCTCACGAACACCGAGGAACTGCAGGCGTGGCTCCACGAGCGCGACTCCAGCGCGAAGGTCGCCGTCAAGGATTCCCTCGACTCCACCAACGACACCTGGCTCGTCACCGCCCTGCTGGCGAGCTTCGAGTGCTCCATCTGGGACGCCGCCCTCGAGGTCCTGCCCCGCCTGCAGGGCGCGTTCTGCTTCACCTTCATGGACTCCCAGGCCCTCTACGCCGCCCGCGACCCCCAAGGTGTGCGCCCCCTCGTGCTCGGACGCCTCGAGCGCGGCTGGGTCGTCGCCTCCGAGACGGCGGCGCTCGACATCGTGGGCGCCACGTTCATCCGCGAGGTCGAGCCGGGCGAACTCATCGCCATCGACTCCGGCGGTCTGCGCAGCGCCCGCTTCGCCGAGCCGAAACCCAAGGGCTGCATCTTCGAATACGTCTACCTGGCCCGCCCGGACACCCTCATCGCGAACCGGCGCGTCCACTCGGTGCGCGTGGAGATCGGCCGCACGCTGGCCATGGAGGCCCCCGTGGACGCCGACGTCGTCATCCCCACGCCCGAATCGGGCATCCCGAGCGCGGTGGGCTACGCCGAGGCGTCCGGCATCCCCTACGGCGTGGGCCTGGTGAAGAACTCCTACGTGGGCCGCACGTTCATCCAGCCCAGCCAGACGATCCGCCAGCTGGGCATCCGGCTCAAGCTCAACCCCATCCGCGACGTCATCGAGGGCAAACGGCTCGTCGTCGTCGACGACTCGATCGTCCGCGGGAACACCCAGCGGGCGCTCGTGAGGATGCTGCGCGAGGCCGGCGCCGCCGAGGTGCACGTGCGCATCAGCAGCCCGCCCGTCGAATGGCCCTGCTTCTACGGCATCGACTTCGCCACGCGCGCCGAACTCATCGCGCCCGGCATGAGCGTCGACGAGATCTGCCGCTCCATCGGTGCCGACACCCTGGCCTACATCAGCCTCGAGGGCCTCGTCGCGTCCACCGGCATCTCGAAGAAGCGTTTGTGCCGCGCCTGCTTCGACGGCCAGTACCCCATTCCCGTTCCCGCCCGCGCCGCCGAGGAGATGCGGCTGAACCTGGAGGTCGTCGATGAGTGAATCCGCCTACGCGCGCGCCGGCGTGGACATCGAGGCGGGGGACAGAGCGGTCGAACTCATGAAGGCCCACGTGAAGAAGACGCACCGGCCCGAGGTGCTCGGCGGGCTGGGCGGGTTCGCGGGGTTCTTCGACGCCAGCGCGTTCAAGGCCTACGACCACCCCGTCCTCGCCTCGTCCACCGACGGCGTCGGCACGAAGGTCGCGATCGCCCAGGCGCTCGACAAGCACGACACCATCGGCTTCGATCTCATCGGCATGCTCGTCGACGACCTGGTCGTCGTCGGTGCGGAACCCCTCTTCGTCACCGACTACATCGCCTGCGGCAAGGTCGTTCCCGAGCGCATCGCCGAGATCGTCCAGGGCATCGCGGCGGCCTGCGAGGTTGCCGGCGCGGCGCTGCTGGGCGGAGAGACCGCCGAGCACCCCGGCCTGCTCGGCCCCGACGAGTACGACATCGCCGGCGCCACCACGGGCGTGGTCGAGAAGAGCCGGATCCTCGGCCCCGACCGGGTCCGACCCGGCGACGCTGTGATCGCCCTTGCCTCGTCCGGCCTGCACTCGAACGGCTACAGCCTCGTCCGGCACGTGCTGCTGACCGAGGCCGGCTGGGACATCACGCGGCACGTCGACGAGCTCGGCACCACGCTCGGCGAGGCGCTGCTCACGCCCACGAAGGTCTATGCGCGCGACATCCTCGCCCTGGTCGACGCCGCCGAGGTGCACGCGATCAGCCACATCACGGGCGGTGGTTTGGCCAACAACCTCGTCCGGGTGCTGCCCGACGGCGTCCGTGCCACGCTCGACCGCTCCACGTGGACGCCGCCGCCGATCTTCACGCTCGTCCAACAGGTGGGCGACGTGTCCACCCCGGACATCGAGGCCACGCTCAACATGGGGGTCGGCATGGCGCTGGTCGCGCCGGCGGCGTCCGCGGACGTGCTCATGGGCATCGCGCGGCAGCGCGGCATCGACGCGTGGGTGCTCGGCGAGGTGGCAGCGACGGAGGGTGCGGCGTCCGTTTCGCTGGTCGGACAGCACTCCCACTGACTGGACGTGTAGTTCGCCGTCCGGACGCCGCCCGGTGGCTTTGTCGCGCCCCCCAACTCGGGTAACATCAGCGTCACGACAGACTGACTCACACGCGGCTAGACCGCCAGAACGCTAAGGGGGTCGACCCGTATGGGGCGCGGCCGTGCAAAGGCGAAGCAGACCAAGGTCGCTCGCGATCTCAAGTACCGTACCGTTTCCACCGACTTCAGCTCGCTGGAGCGTGAGCTCCGCAGCGGTTCCCCGGCACCGTGGAGTGCCGCCGAGGAGGAGTCCGAGGAGTATGACGACTACGAAGACCCTTACGCGGTAGAGGAAGACGACGACGAGGGTGACGACTACCCAGCCACCGGCGCCGGCCACTGACGAGCACTGGCGGCCCGACACCCTCCTGACGGGGTTCGAGTGTCGTGAGTTGCCCCTGGCCGACATCCCCGAGACGGGCGAGGCCGACTATCCGCTCGTTGCGACGCTGGTGCGCCGCTCCGACCCGGAGTTGCGCACCGGACGAAGGGCGTGGCTGTACGTCCACGGCTGGAACGACTACTTCTTCCAGGTCCACCTCGCGGAGGCCGTCGAGGCGCTCGGCTACGCGTTCTACGCGATCGACCTGCGCCGGTACGGCCGCAGCTACCGCGAGGGCATGTTCTTCGGCTACATCTCCGATCTGGGCCACTACGCCGAGGAGCTGGACGCCGCCGCGGCGGTCATCCAGGCAGAGCACGACGGCCTGGTGCTGATGGGGCACTCGACGGGCGGCCTCACCGCGGCGCTCTGGGCGGGGGACCGGCCGGGGCTGCTGGACGGCCTCGTGCTCAACTCGCCGTGGCTCGACCTGCAGGGGTCGCCGGCGCTGGCCGCCGTCGTCCGGCCGTTGCTGCAGCAGTTGAGCCGCAGCCGGGCGACCGCGCCGCTGCCCATCCGCGACGACGAGGAACGCATCTACGCCCGCGCCACCCACACCAACTTCGGGGGCGAGTGGACCTACGACGTGGCGCTCAAGTCCGACCTGCCGCGGCCGCTGCGCATCGGCTGGATGCGGGCCATCCTGGCGGGGCACCAGCGGGTCGCGAAGGGGCTCGGGATCGCGTGCCCCGTCTTCGTCGCGACCAGCGCGAAGACCGTGTGGCTGCGCCGCTACGCCGAGTCGGCGCGGGAGAACGACACCGTGCTGGACATCGACAAGATCGCCGCGGCCGCCACACACCTCGGCCGGCACCTGACGCTCGTCCGCATCCCCGGCGCAGTGCACGACATCATGCTGTCGCGCACCGATGTCCGCGACGACTTCATGGGTGAGGTGGCCCGCTGGGCGAAGGCGTACCTGCCCGATTGAGGGCGTTAGGCCAAGCTTACCCGACCATTTTTCCGCGGCACGCTCACCGGCCGCCGGCGCGCAGCTCGAGGAGGGGATCGGATCCGGGCCAGGGGTCTGAGGCAAGGCGGCCATAGGTCAGGACGTCCACGCGTTCGGAACCGACCAGGAACTTGGCGCGCTCGGTTCCCTCCTGGATGAAGCCGGCGGCGCGGGCCACGCCGGCCGAGCCGGGGTTGTTGGCCCGATGCCCCAACTCCAGACGGAAGAGGCCACCTTCGGTCAACGCCCAGTTCGCGACGGCTGTTGCCGCCCGCGCTGTCACGCCGCGACGGCGGGACGAGGCGTGCATCCAGTACCAGAACCAGCCCACCCGGTTCTCCTGATCGACGTTGATCGCCACGAGACCGCGGAGTCTGTCGCCGGCGTCGACGATCGCCCACGCCGCGACAGCGTCGTTGGTCACGAGTCGGTCGACGTACTGTTCGGCTGCGGCCAGATCGGGCACGGTGCCCTGCCGGATCATCTCGGGGTCCGATCCGAACGCCTCCAGCACCGCGGGCGCATCGCTGCCGCGCAGCCGCCGCACGGAGAACGCGCCCGCCGCACCGTCCTCGGGAGGAGAAGACGCCTGGCTCACCCGACCGTTCCCCAACTGGACGCCGCCGCGTAGGTCCCCGCCGGGTCGTGGACCACGGCCCGGTACTCCACGATCGTGCCGGCCGGCAGGCTCGCCGTGCGGTGGTGGACGGTGAACGGGGCGTTGTCGTCGGTGCCGAGGCTGGTCCAGTCGGTGGCGCCGAGCGGCCGCGCCCAGAAGCTCACCTGCACGAAACCCGTGCCCTCGACCGACGCGCTGAGTTCCTGCCGGCGCTCGAGTGACGCCCCGTCGGGCAGGTCGAGGGTGATCGTGGCCGGCTCCCCGGCCTCAGGCATGGGCGCGGAGGCCCGGTACACGACCGCCGAGAGCGCCGGCACGCTCACGCTCACCTGGCCGTCGTCGGCAGCGGTGACGGCGGCGTCCGTGCCGTACACCGGCTCGAAGGCGAGACGGGGGCTGGCGGTGACGAACGTCAACTCCTGTGTGCGTTGGGAGTTGTTCAGCGCCACGACGTACTCGACGCCGGTGCGCGGGTCGATGCGCGAGAACGCCAGGATGCCCGACGAGGCCGCCCCGTGCCGCGGCACCATGGCCCCATCGGCCAGGGCCGGGTGCTGCTCGCGCAGCTGGGCCAGCTCGGCGATGTGGGTGTACAGCGGGTGGGTGGTGTCGTAGCGGTCCCGTGCCCCCGGTGCCGCCCCGATCACCTCCTGCTCGGCGTACGCCGGCACCCGGGTGGCGAACAGGTCCTGGCGGGCGGCCTTGTCGCCGCCCGCACCCATGAAGCCCTGCTCGTCGCCGTAGTACACCACCGGGTTCCCGCGGGAGAGATACATGAGGTCGTACGCCAGCCGCGTCCGGCCCAGCAGTTCGTCGCCGCTGGCCGAGCCGCGCAGGAACGTGCCGATGCGGCCCATGTCGTGGTTCCCGAGGAAGGTGGGCAGCTGGTAGGCGTTGCTGTCGCCGTCGGTGTAGAAGTCGTCGCCCGCCCAGAAGTCCGCCATGTCGCGCGGGGGGCGTCCGCTGGCGAAGTTCACCGCCGCCGCCTGGAAGCCGAAGTCGAGGGTGGCCTGCAGGCCACCCTCGGTGGTGTAGGTGCTCATCACCGCCGGGTCGGCGTCGTAGACCTCGCCGAAGGCGAAGAAGTCGTCGTTGCCCGCGGACGCCGCCGCCTGCGCCATCCGTGGCGCGAACTGCTGCCAGAACTCGAGGTTGACGTGCTTGACCGTGTCGATGCGGAACCCGTCGATCCCGAAATCCACCCAGGTGGCGTAGATGTCGCCCATGCCGTCGACGACGTCCTGGCGCTCGGTGAACAGGTCGTCGAGGCCGAAGAAGTCGCCGTACGTGCTCGACTCGCCGGTGAACGTCGAGTTGCCGCGGTTGTGGTACATCGTCGGGTCGTTCAGCCACGCGGGTGCTTTGACGCTCTCGTCGCCGGGGTTGGGGAAGGTGGGCGTGTAGGGGAACGAGGTGGCGGCGTCCAGTGCGGGGAAGGGCTGGCCCAGGTAGTCGCGGTCGTCGAACACGTTGCCGGCGGCGTCGGTGTAGGGCGTGATGGTCTTGCCGACGTAGGCGTTGCGGCCCTCGGCGCGGGCGATCACGTCGGCGGTGTGGTTGGTGATGATGTCGAAGAAGACCTTCATACCGCGGGCGTGGGCGGCCTCGACGAGCTCTTTCATCTCGGCGTTGGTGCCGAGGTGGGGGTCGATCTGGGTGAAGTCGGTGATCCAGTACCCGTGGTAGCCGGCCGACGCGTCGGCGCCCTCGCCCTGGACCGGCTTGTTCTTGAACGACGGGGTCAGCCAGATCGCGGTGGTGCCGAGACCCTTGATGTAGTCGAGTTGGTTGATGACGCCACGCAGGTCGCCGCCGTGGTAGAAGCCCTCGTCGGTGGGGTCGAAGCCCGTGGCCAGGCGGTCACCGGTCAGGCCGCCGGTGTCGTTGCCGGGGTCGCCGTTGGCGAACCGGTCGGTCATCACGAAGTAGAAGCGCTCGCGGGTGAGGGCGGCACGCCGGGAGTCCTGGGCGAGCCCCTCGACGCTGGGCTGGGTGGTGGTCTCGAGCGTCGCGGGGGCCGCGGTGACCACGTGGGAGGCCGGGTCGAAGGTGAACCGGACGGAGGCGTCGCCGGGCAGGCTCAGCGGAATCGGCGGCCCGCCCGCGGCGCCGCCCTGGCCCCACGCCTCGGCGTGGTTGCTGCCCGAGGTGACCGTGAACGTGTGCTCCCCGGCCGGGATCGTGGCCTCCAGCGTGTAGGCGCCCGCGGCGTCCTTGGTGAAGCCCGCGGCGCGACAGCCCGCGTCCCACGCCGCGCCGCAGCCGAGGGCGTCCGAGAACGAGCTGGTGAGCACGTAGTCGGGCGCGGGCTGCAGCAGCGAGCAGGACGCCGTGGTGGCCAGCAGCGCCGCGGACAGTCCCGTTGCCAGCGCGCGTCTCATGCCCTGCACCCTCTCAGATGCCCCCGCGGGGTGCCAGTCACCGCGCCAGCCGGGCCGTCCAACCGTCCATGTGTGGCGTCGGTTGCTGCATGGAGTTGGGCGTCACGAGGTGTTTAGCGTGGTGGCTCCGGATCAAGGACGATCGGAGGAACCATGTCAGCTCCACCTGCCCGCGCTCGGCGACCGCTCGCCCGGCGCTGGCTCGCCACCCTGTGCGCCCTCGTGTTGGCGCTCACGCTGGTGCCCACCCAGGGCGCCCGCGCCTCGACGGTCGACCCGTCGCTCGCACCCACGCCCTACCAGGGCTGGAACACCTACTACGGCCTCGGCGTCGACTTCACCGAGGCGGAGATCATCGAGATGGCCCAGGCCATGATCGACCGCGGCCTTCTCGCGGCGGGCTACGACATCGTCTGGCTCGACGGCGGCTGGGCCGCCCCCGGCCGGGACGCCGACGGCAACCTCATCCCCGACCCCGAGCAGTTCCCGAACGGGCTGAAGCACCTCACGGACACGCTCCACGCCATGGGCTTCCGGGCGGGTATCTACACCGACGCCGGCCCCATGCTGCCGACCAACAAGACGTGCACCATCGGGTCGGGCGGCGGCTACCAGCAGCAGGACGCCGACCAGTTCGCCCGGTGGGGCTTCGACGCGGTGAAGGTCGACTTCCTCTGCGGCTGGGAGAACAAGCTCGACCCCGAGACCGAGTTCCGGAAGATGGCCGAGGCCATCCGGAACAACTCCGAGGGGCGTCCGATGGTCTTCAACCTGTGCAACCCGGTCACCTCGCCGTACTGGGGTGAGTACCCCGAGCACATGCAGTCCATCGGCTCGTGGGCCTATGCGCCCGAGATCGCCGAGTCGTGGCGCACCTACACCGACGTCGGCTGGGTGGGGAAGATCCAGTTCGCCGACGTGCTCCGCAACTACGACGCCAACGCGCGGCATCCCGAGGTGGCGGGCCCCGGCCATTGGAACGACCCCGACTACCTGGGGCCGCAGTTGGGCATGACCGACACGGAGTTCCGGACGCAGTTCACGCTGTGGACCGTGGCGGCCGCCCCGCTCATGATCGCCTCCGACGTGCGGACGTTGTCCGACACCTCGCTCACGATCCTCACCGACGCCGATGTGCTGGCCGTCAACCAGGATCCGCTGGGCGACCAGGCCGTGCGCGTCTCGCCGGCCGGCGACCAGGAGGTCTGGGTGAAGGACCTCGCCGACGGCTCCAAGGCGGTCGTGCTGCTCAACCGCTCGGCGACGCCGGCGATGGTGTCGACCACGGTCTCAGAGATCGGCCTCAAGGGTGCGCGGGTGACCGTGCGCGACCTGTGGACCAAGCAGGCCACCGAGGCCAACAAGACCATCCGTGAGACGGTCGAGGGCCACGGCGCCGTGCTGTTGCGCGTCAGCCGGGCCACCGGCCAGCCGGGGCCGTCCCGCGTGATCATCGGCCTGCCCCAGATCACCACCGTCGACGGCCAAACGCTGCCCGTGGCGAGCGCCGAGGCGCTCACGGCGGCCGGCACGGTGCTCGAGGTCAGCGTCCCCGTCAGCAACGACGGCACCCGGCCGGCGAACGACGTCCGTCTCGACGTCGACCTGCCGGACGGCTGGCAGGTCAGCGGTGACACGGTGATCGGACGCCTCGCGCCCCACGCGACGCGGACGGCCGTGCTCACCATCACCGTCCCGGAGGACGCGGCGCTGGGCACCTACCAGCTGCGGATCACGCCCACCGTCGCGGGCGCACCGGCGGCGTCCGGGGTCGTCACCGTGCAGGTGGCACCCACGCCGCCCGAGGGCACCGTCAACCTCGCCCACCACCCGTGGGTGATCGCGACGAGCGGGTGGATGCAGCCGACCATCGACCGCTCGGTCGGCGGCTGGACCCCGCTGATCATCAACGGGGTCACCTACGCCACCGGCATCGGCGTGGCCTCACCGTCGGACATCCGGTGGTACACCGGCGGCCAGTGCACCCGGCTGACGGGCGGCGCCGGCGTCGACGACGCGGTGAAGTTCAACCCCCAGGGCGGCACGGTGACGTTCCACGTCATCGGCGACGGCCGGGTGCTGTACGAGACCGACGTGGTGCGTCGCGACCAGCTCATCACCTTCGACGTCGACCTCACCGGGGTGCGCGACCTGCACCCGCAGGACGAACAGACGCACTGCACAGCGGACCACGGTCGGCTCCTCGGAATTGGGGGCGTCAGCCAGAAGAGACACGTACAGGGTAGGCCCATCAACGAGAACGCCGCGCGAGACTGGGTGCGAGCCAACACTGACCGTCAGTCGCTCATCGCGGCATGACCGGCCGAGGCATGATGGCCGTGTGACTGGGCCGAGGCAGACGCGACAGGGTGCTGAGC
>NZ_JARKOT010000095.1 GCF_029977985.1 Propioniciclava sp.
CAACCACCTGACGCCGCGCGTCCTCGACATCGACGACCTGTACGCGCGCATGACCGCGCTCGGCATCACGATGATCGACGAGATCCAGGGCCCGCCGCGCTGGGAGGGTCCCGACGTGCTGCTGCGCCAGACGTCGTTCAAGGCGCTCGCCGAGCGGCGGCGGTTCCGCGAGGCGGACGGGTCGGTCGTGGACGGGACGCTCAGCGTCCGGTTCGGCGAGGTGGAGCAGCGCGGCATCGCCCTCACCCGCGCCGGCCGCGACCTGTACGACCGCATGATCGCCGAGGTCGACGCGCGGAAGGCGGCAGGAGCGGAGACCAACGACGCCAAGCTCGCCGTGTGGGCCGAGCACCTGCCGGCCACCGAGCAGGGGCTGGCGGACGCCGGCCTTGCCTTCTTCACCTACGAGGTTGCGGCCGGGCGGCCGGCGGGGGAGCCGCCGTCGGCCCTGAAGCGCCTTGTCGATGGCGGCTGGCTGGTTCGGACGCCCATCGTCTACGAGGATTTCCTGCCGCGCTCGGCGGCCGGCATCTTCGCCTCAAACCTGGATTCGTCGGGCAGCCGGGACGTCACCCGCGAGGGTGCGCCGCGCGACGAGGCCTGGCTGGCCGAGGCGATGGGGCGGATGGTTCACGACCCGATGGACCTCTACGCTGCCCAGCAGCGGGCCAGCCTGGACGCCGCGGGCGCGGCGTTGGGCGTCACGATCGACGAGGAGAACTGAGTTGAAGACCACCGCCGAACTCACCGAGCTGGCGCTCGGCGCGCTCGAGCGCCTCGGTGCCGACCTGACCACCGGGGCTGCGACGCTGCGCGCCCGCTCGCCGCTGACGGGCGGCGAGTTGTGCGACGTGCGCGCCGACGATCCGGCCGCCGTGGCGGCGGCCGTGCGGGCGGCGTCCGAGGCCTTCATCACGTGGCGGGAGACGCCGGCCCCGGTGCGCGGCGCGCTGGTCAAGCGGCTGGGCGAGCTGATCGGGGAGCACGCCGAGGATCTGGCGACGCTCGTGACGATCGAGGCGGGCAAGATCCACACCGAGGCGCTCGGTGAGGTGCAGGAGCTGATCGACATCTGCGACTTCGCCGTGGGCCTGAGCCGGCAGTTGTACGGCCGCACGATGCCGTCCGAGCGGGCCGGGCACCGGTTGCAGGAGACGTGGCAGCCGCTCGGGGTGGTCGGGGTGATCTCGGCGTTCAACTTCCCGGTGGCCGTGTGGTCGTGGAACACCGCGATCGCCTTGGTCTGCGGCGACCCGGTGGTGTGGAAGCCGTCCGAGCTGACGCCGCTGTGCGCGCTGGGCTGCGACGCCCTGCTGCAACGCGCAATGCGTGAACTGGACGCCCCGGCCGGACTCCACGCGGTGGTGCTGGGTGGGCGCGAGATCGGCGAGGCGCTGGTGGACGACGCGCGCGTTGCGCTCGTCTCGGCGACGGGCTCGACGCGCATGGGCCGCCAGGTGGGCCCGCGCGTGGCGGCACGCTTCGGTCGCTCGCTGCTCGAACTGGGCGGCAACAACGCGGTCATCGTGACTCCCTCGGCCGATCTCGACCAGGCGGTCAGCTCCATCGTGTTCGGGGCGGCCGGAACGGCCGGGCAGCGGTGCACGACGACGCGGCGGCTGCTCGTCCACGCCGACATCGCCGACGAGATCGTCGCGCGCGTGGCGAAGGGCTTCGACTCGCTGCCAGCCGGCGATCCGTTCGCCGACGGCGTCCTGCTGGGGCCGCTGGTGAACGAGAAGGCGTACGACGCCATGCGGGCATCGCTCGCCGCGGCCCGGTCGGCGGGCGGCGAGGTGGTGACGGGTGGTGACCGAATCGAGATGGGCTCGGCCGGCGCGGACGCCGCGGGCGGGTTCTGGGTGCGGCCTGCGCTCGTGCGGATGCCTGACCAGGCCGGTGCGATGCTGACCGAGACGTTCGCGCCGATCCTGTACGTGGTGACCTGGACGGACTTCGACGAGGCCCTCGCGCTGCACAACGGCGTGCCGCAGGGCCTGTCGAGCGGCCTGTTCAGCAACGACGTGCGGGAAGCCGAACGCTATCTCGGCCCCGGCGGCGCGGACACGGGCATCGCGAACGTGAACGCGGGTACGTCCGGGGCCGAGATCGGCGGCGCGTTCGGCGGCGAGAAGGAAACAGGCGGCGGCCGCGAGTCGGGGTCGGACGCGTGGCGCGCCTACATGCGCCGCGCGACGAACACCATCAACTACTCGGGTTCGGTGCAGCTCGCCCAGGGGGTCGACTTCGGCTGAGTCCCGGGCCGACACGCCGCCCGACAGGGCCCTTTGCAAACTGTCGGAGGTGGGGTGTTTGATCAGTCTCCCACGTGCGAACGCATGTTCGAAACGAGGAGGCTGAGGTGGTGGAGCTGACCCAGGTGCCGATGGGCCCGGCCCTTCCCCGGGAGGGGGTCGGGTTCACGGTGAGCTGCCGTGTGAGCGCCGGCGCGACGGGGCGGCCGCACGGGGTGCGGCTGTTGCCGGACTGGACGCTGGATGCCCCCCACGACCTCGCGACTGAGCGCATCGGGGTGGCGCTGGGCGGCGTCCTGACGTGTGTGGAGGTTGCGGATCGCTGGGTGCCCGCGGTGCGCGGCGTGCTGGAGCACCGGCACCGGTCGCGGCTGGCCGACCTGGAGCAGGTCGGAAGGGACACATGGAAGTCGTCTGACCCCGGGGCGTGCTCGTGCGCCCTCAGGACGTGGGATTCGTCGGCCGAGGCGGCGGCGCACCTGCGGACGGTCCAGCACTGGGCCAAGGTGTTCGGAGCGCCCGTGGCGAAGGTGGCCGAGATCGTCGAGCGGGCGGGAGGCCCGGAGGGGGAGGGGCGCTGCCCCCTGCGGCCCCACGAGGGCGTCGCCTGGCTGAGTGACCACCGCGGCCTCGACCAGCTGTGGGCGGCCGGAGTGCACCCGGCGCTCGTGCCCGGGCTCTGCCGCCCCCTGACGCCCCACGGCGGCACCCTGCCGACGCACCTGGTGCTCGCCCAGGCCTACAGCGGCGACCGGACTGGTTGGCTGGCGCAGTTCGCCGAGTTCGGCACCAGCGTGCTCACGTGGGCGGCCGGGCGGCACTGCGCGCGTGACGTGCGGAACCCGACGGAGCGGCGCGCCTGGGTCGTCGCGGGTTTCCCCGCCTTCGTGATCGACGGGGTCTTCGCCGGGAACGAGTACGGCTTGTCCGACGTGCACGCCTACGCGGCGGCGGTGGGCGTGGACGAACGCCAGGCGGCTCGGGTGCTGGGCGCCTGGCAGGTGTCGGGGACGCCGCCGCCGGTGGCGCGGCTGGTCGAACTCGCCGGCACCGATCGCATTCTGGCCGCTGTCCCCGGCCGGGCCGCCGTCGAGCGCGTGGTGCAGCAGGTCCGCGCGGGTGGTGCCCACGTGAGCGCGGTGGATGCGGCTCTCGCGCTCGTCCGCGCGGGCAACGCTCCCGACGCCGCCCGCCTGTTGCTCCGTGAGCTCGAAGAGAAGAACCCCGTCACGAAGGAGATCGCATGATCCGCAACCGCACCGACTACGAACACCTGCTGCAGGCCATGGGGTTGTGCGTTTCCGTCCGCATCCCTGTGCTGATCTGGGGCGACCCGGGGCAGGGCAAGACGGCGGTCGTCGAGGCCGTCCGGGCCGACGGTTGGCACGTCGAGACCCTGATCATCAGCCACTACGAGCCGAGCGACTTCGCCGGCCTGCCGATGCTGGTCGAGGGACGCGTCGAGCTCGCACCGCCCGCGTGGGCCGTACGGCTGCGCGACCACACCGGCCCCTCGATCGCCTTCTTCGACGAGTTCTCCACGGCCTCGCCGGCGCTCCAGGCGGCCGCGCTTCGTCCCTTGACCCACTATGAGGTGGGCTCGTTGCAGTTGCCCGAGACGGTGAGCTTCATGGCCGCCGCGAATCCGGCCGACGTGGCGGCGGCCGGGTGGGAGTTGGCCGCACCGACGGCGTCCCGCTTCGTGCACTTCGACTGGGAGCTGCCGCTGGAGGTGTACGGCGAGGCGCTCGTGACGGGGCGCTGGCCCACCATGCCCGTGTACGAGCCGGGTGTGGACTACCCGGAGGAACTGGCCCGGCAGCGGGTGCTGGTGTCGGGGTTTCTGCGGGCGCGGGAGAGCCAGCTGAGTTCGATCCCCAAGGCGGCGGTCGACCGGGGCAAGGCGTTCCCGACGCCCCGCACGTGGGACTACGCGGCGCGGCTGCTCGCGCTCGCCGTGCAGAAGGAGGCGCCGCCGAAAGTGCGGCAGCTGCTGGTGGCGGGCTGCATCGGCGAGGCGGCGGCGTATGAGTTCCTGTCGTGGGCCCAGATCCAGGACCTGCCCGACACCGACGAGGTGCTCGCCGCCCCCACGGCCGGCTGGTTCACGGGCACGCGGGCCGACCGGGTGTACGTGATCCTCCAGGGCGCTGTTGCGCTCGCAGCGGCTCGGGGCGATGGGGACACGTGGGGCGCCGCCGTCCGGGCCTGCTGCGCCGCTGCGGCCGAGGCAGGGGTGGACGCAGCCGTTCCGGCAGTGCGTGCGCTGCTCCGGTCCCGTCCGGCCGGGTCGACGCTGCCGGCCGAGGTGACGGTGTTCGGCCCCGTTCTGTCGCTGGCCGGCCTGTTGCCCGGCGCCGCTGGCTCCGGTGCGGGAGGGGCGGGCCGTGCCGCCCGTCGCTGATCGCGTCGCGGCCGCCAAGCTGTGGCTGATCAGCGAGCAGACCGCCCAGTTGCCCTACCTGGCCCAAGCGCTCTACGCGCTGGTGACGGTCGAGTCGGACGCGGTCGCGCGCGTCGCCGCCGACCGGTGGTGGCGGCTCTACGTCAACCCCGCGTGGGTGATGGCGGTGGACGCCGCGTCGCTGGCCCGTGCGATCACCCACCAGCTGTGGCACCTGCTGTTGGAGCACGCCGACCGCGCCGCGAGGGCGGGCGTCGACGCGGCGTCTCGGCACGCGTGGCACGCGGCCGCCGACCTGGCGATCGCCGACACGCTGGCGTCCTCGGGGGCGTCCGTGCTGAGCGGCGAGCTGGCGGAGCGGGTGGCCGCGTTGCGGGCCGGACGCCCCCAGCTTGACCCCGGCAAGTCGGCGGAGGAGTACTGGCTGGTGTTGAGGAAGACCCTGCCGCCGCCCGAGACGTCCGATCCCCGCGAGGACGGAGGAGAGGAGCGGCAAGAAGGCAGCGCCGCGGACGGGCAGGAGCGCGGCTGGGAACTGCCGGAGGCGGCCGATGTGGGCGGGCTGACCGATTTCGAGGCGGGCGCCGTGCGGCAGCGGGTCGCCATCGACTATCGGGCGCTGCGGGGCGAGCACGGCGACCAGCCGGGGGAGTTCGGCCGCTGGCTCCGGCGGATGACCGAGCCGTCGCTGCCGTGGCCGACGCTGCTTGCGCAGGCGGTGCGGCGGGGCGTCGGGTGGACGTCGGGGCGAACGCACACGACCTACACGCGACCGAACCGACGGGCGGCGTCCACGCCGGGGGTCGTCATGCCGGGCTGGCGGCGGCCGCAGCCGCAGGTGGCGTGCGTCGTGGACACCTCTGGGAGTGTGGACGACGTGCTGCTGGCGCGGGCGATGTCCGAGGTGGACGGCGCGCTGCGCCAGCTGGGGGCGGCGGTCGACGTGCTGGCCTGCGATGCAGCGGTGCACGCGGTGAGGCGAGTCCGCAAGGCATCCGAGGCGACCCTCGTGGGCGGCGGCGGCACCGACCTGCGCGTGGCGCTGGCGGCGGTGGAGCGGCTCCGTCCCCGGCCGACCCTGACGGTGGTGTTCACCGACGGCTGGACGCCCTGGCCCGAGACCCCGCCCGCCGGCTCCGCAGTCGTCGTGGCGCTCCTGTTGCGCCGTGACGAGGTGACTCTCGAAGTTCCCTCGTGGGCGACGGTGGTCCGCTGTGAGCTCGACGCCTGATCCGCCCGCCGTGGGGCCGCCGACAGGTCAGGCGATCACGGAGTCGCCGGTGCACAGGTCGAACGGCGTCGGCTGCTCGCCCTCCTCGACGCGCTCGAAGTCCCACTGGATCATCGTGTAGGCCTGCCGATCGGGCGCCTGAGGGCACGTTCCGATGCCCCAGGCCCGGATCACCGTCGGCTCCCAGCTGCCCTCCGCCGTCGACTGGCCCGGCCCCACCCAGATGGCCTCGCCGGTGCCGGTGGCGTTCTCGCCGCCCCAGCTGTCCCAGACCACGTTTCGCAGGATCGTCGTCGGGTGGTTGCCGAAGTCGACCTCCCTGGGTTCGGCTTCGCCGAAGCCCTTCTCCGAGGAGGAACTGGGCAGGTCGGCCCCGAGCACGATCGGCGACGGCGCGCTCGGCGCCGCCGCGGTTTCGGACGCCGCGGGCGGAGCCGTCGCGGTGGTGGCGGGCGTCGTCACGGACGCCGTCGGTGACGCCGGCGCCGGCGCAGCGGGCGTCGGAGTGCTGGCGGCGGGGGCTGCGCAGGCGCTGAGGGAGATGGCGAGGAATGCGGCCACGCCGCTGAGGGGGTGTCTCATGCCCCGATTCTGTCAGGCGTCCGGGTTTGCCGCCTGGCTGTCCCTCGGGGGCTGCGGGGTGGCGCAATAGAAGAAGTCGCCGGAGGCTGCCGCGTGGTAGCTCCTCTGTTGCCCGTCGACGGTGAGGACGAGTTGTCGGCCAGGCACGAGCGCCTGCGTGTAGGCCATGCCGGGCTGGGGGCAGCCCAGACTGCCGTCGCTCCATGTGACGACGGCGTAGCCCGTCACGCGGACGGCCGAGGCGTCCACCCCGCTTCGTTCGGCCTCGGCTGACACGGCGCGTTCCACGGCCGGGTCGGACGCCGCGTCGTGAGCGACGGTGGTCGGTAGCAGGCTCGGGTCAGCCGGCGCGGGAACCGGCTCGGGGTTCAGCGGGGTGAGGTTGCTCGGCAGCACGGTGGCCTCCGTGGTGGGCGTGGTGGTGGGTGAGGGTCGGGCGGATGTGTCGGCGCAGCCGGTGAGCCATACGACCAGGGAGGCCGCGGCGATGAAGGGGAGACGTGCGGTCATGGTCGGTTTCCTCCTCGTGGTGATCCATCGTAGTCAGCAGCGGGCGGGACGCCGCAGGGCCCCTCCCCGGATGGGGGGAGGGGCCCTGGGTTGTTGGCGGTTAGCCGTTCAGCGCGTCACCTCACGGGTTGACGGAGACGAGCGTGCTGCCGCCCACCGTCTGGCCCTCGAGGTAGTTGACCTGTCCGAGGTAACGCTTGCCGGCGTCCAGGCCCTGCCACGCTGCGGTGAGCGTGACCGGGGTGCCCTGGGTGACCTGCACCGGTGACGGCGTGACCGTCATGTTGTTCGCGTTGGCGTCCGACAGATTCCACACGTGCACGGGGACCGTGACCGCGTCGGGGCCGGCGAAGATGTCGACCGCAGCCACGTAGGTGCCCGGCGCGAGGTCGCGCAGCGTCACGGTCTCCGTGGAATCGCCGTTGCCGCTGCTGCCGACGCTCGTGATCGTGCCGGTGGGGTTGAGCCGGTACACGTTGAGGTCGAGGTCGGGAACCGTGGGGACCTCACTCGACCACGCGGCCACGCGCGTCACCTTCGTGCCGGCCGCGACCTGGAAGAAGGCGTAACCGTCGAGGACGGTGCCGTCTGTCTTCGTGGCCTCGACCGCGTTCACGGTGGAGGGGATCAGTCCGTCCACGTCGGTGTTCATGGTGCCGGTGTAGCCGGGCGTCACGCTGATCTGCGTGGAGCCGCCTGCGACCGTGCCGGTCACCTCGTCCGGGGCGGCGAACGCCACGGGCTTGACAGCGATCGGGCTGCGCACTGCGTTGAGCTTGGGCGAGTTCGGCACCCAGGTCAGCGACCCGAAGGTGTACTCGTTCAGCGGGGCGGTCGTGCGCGCGATGATCACCTTGAAGGTGGCGGTGCCACCGGGACGGACCGTGATCTTGTCGGGAACAACCTTGACCGCCGTGCCGGCCGGGGCCTCGACCTGCGCGCGGTATTGCATGGCCGACTTGGTGACGTTGGTCACCGTGCGCGTGACGGTCTGCACGCCGGCGAGCTTGCCGATGCCGATGCTCGGGTAGTTGAGGTCGCTGGGATCGATCGCGGGCAGCTTCGCGCAGTCCGCCGAGCCTCCGACCAACTGGAGTTGGCCGATGGCGCACGCGTAGGCGAGCCAGTCGCGGGCGCTCGAGTCGTAGACGAGACCGGGATCGTACGACCTGGGGGGCACGACCTCGCCGGAACCGAAGTTCAGCGGAGTGGCGTCACCGCCGGCCCACTGGATCGGCTTGCCCGCGTCGGTCGTCTGGCGTGCGGTGGTCATCATGGCCGACTTGATGGCCATCGGGCTCCACTTCGGGTACTTCTGCTTGAGCAGAGCACCCAGACCGGCGATGTGCGGCGCCGACATCGAGGTGCCCGACAGCGAGTCGAAGCGCGGCGCGCCGGTCGTCGGATCCTGGCTGTAGGCGGCGATCACGTCGACGCCGGGAGCGGTGATGTCGGGCTTGATCAGGTCGCCCTCGCCGGCCAGTGCCGGCCCGTAGGACGAGAAGCCGGCCATCGTCGGGGCGTCCACCTGGCTCGGGTCCACCTCGGAAATGGTGGCCGTGGCGCTCGCGCCCGCGGTGGCGATGTAGGTGAGGACCGGCTGGCGGTAGTCCGCGGCCAGATGGATGCTCGGGAGCGAGTGGAAGTCGGCGTTGAGCGACTGTGCGGCCGACGTGTTCGTCTGGATCATGCCGACGCCGCCCGCGAGCTTCACCGCGGCGCTCTTGTCGACGCGCGCGACGGTGCCGCGATCGCACTGGACGATCTTGCCCGTCACCTTGGCCGGGTCGAGCGTGGGCTGCTGGCCGTTGGCTGGGTTGTTGTCAGCGTCGAGCCAGCACTCACGTGCCGCCGTCTCGCTGACGCCCGGGAGGGCCACGTCCTTGGATGCCACGAGCGGCGCCGGGCCGGCTCCGGCGCCGACACCGACGCCCTCATAGGTCGCGCCGTTGCCGAGGGTGACCGTCTTCACGGCACCCCGGCTGTGGGTGGATGCCGCGACCGTCATCGTCCACGGGGAGTTGTGGGCGACAGAGGACTCGCCCACCGTGTCGCCGGAGTTGCCAGCGGAGGTCGAAACGAAGATGCCGGCCTCGGCGGCGCCGAAGAAGGCGAGCTCGTCGGCGGTCACCACGTACTGGCTCGAACCGGAGACCGAGTAGTTGATCACGTCGACACCGTCGGCGGTGGCGTCGTTGATAGCAGCGACGAGGCCGGCGGTCGTCCCCGATCCGCGGCCGTCGGCGGTCTGCCACAGACCCTTGTAGACGGCGATCTGGGCCATGGGTGCCATGCCGGAGCCCTCGCCCATGGCATTGCCCATGATCGACATCGGGACGCCGTGGTTGCCCCCGGCGGTGCCCGCCGTGTGGGAGCCGTGGCCGTTGGTGTCGCGCGGGCTGTTGTGGTCGTAGGAGACGTCGTTGCCGAACGCGGTGCCGTAGTAGCGCGCGCCGACGATCTTGTTGGTGCACTGGAACGCCGGGTCGTTCTCGGTCTGGCACACGAAGCCGGCCGGGCGCGGAGCACCGTTGACCAGCGGTGCGAAGCTCGGGTTGGCGGGGTCGATGCCCGTGTCGAGGACGCCGATGATCATGCCCTTGCCGGCCTTGTCGAAGCCGCCGAACTGCCGAGCCCAGACGCCCTGGGGGCCGCTGAGGCCGAGGTAGTCAGGGGTGGTGACGGTGTCGGCATACCGGACTTCGTCCTCCCACACGTTGAGGACGCCCTTGGTGCGGGCCATCTCGGCCGCCTCACCCGCGGTGAGTTTGGCGGTGAAGCCGTTGAAGGCGACGGTGAACTCGTGGGTCTTGGCGTTGTCGGTCACTCCGGCGTCGCGGAGTGCCTGGCGCTGTGCGTTGCGGAGGTGGGCCTCGTACGCGCGGGCGTTGCGCGAGTTGACGTTGACCTTCTCGCCCGGTGCGGGCGAGGTGGCCGGGATGTTGTTCACGCCCCCGTCATAAGCGGCGATCGGTGCGTCGGCGAGCTGGACGATGTAGGTCTTCTTCGACTGATCGACTTTGATCTCGGGCGCGGCGTGCGCCGGGAGCGCGAGCGGGGAGACCACGGTGAACGCGGCGGCCAGCGCGGCGATTCGCCTCCCTCTACGAGTGATCTGGGTCACGGGTACTTCTTTCGTTCGCTGGGTTGTGAGTTGGCGGAAGGGGAGTGGAGGAACGCGAACGACCCCGATGCCCCCGGAAGCCAGTTCGATCCAACAGCCCAACCAAAGGTGAAGTAAAGATGCTGAGCGTACTTCTTAACCTGAGCGTGACCTAAGGCAACCAAAGTGAAAGTGAACGCGTTCCCCCTTGTCAACCTCTCGTTGAAGAATGAATGAAGGAGGGCGTGGATGGCCGCGGCAAACGTTTCGGAATCGCGTCGAGGCCGACGTCTCGAACACGTCAGGCCGAGGGGTTGTTCGCGTGGATCTCTGGCCTGTCGGCGGGGCCGTCGCACCGGAGGGATTCGAGGGCTCCGAGGATGAGGTCGAGCCCGAAGGTGAACTCGTCCTTGGGGTTGTAGTCCATGGCTGCGAGTTCGGTGGCGGACTCGTTGAGGTAGGGAAACGACTCGGGGGGGAGCTGGGGCAGGTAGACGTCCTCGATCGTCGCCGTCAGCTCATCCGAGTCGGCGAACGGAACAGCGGCCTCCTGCAGGGCGAAGCCGTAGACGTAGCTGTCGAGCAGCCATGAGGCGTGCGTCGTCATGAGGACCGTGAAGCCGGCGGTCCGGAGGCAAGCAGCCATGGATTCGCGATGGTGGAGGTGGGTGGGCCCCGGCGTCGTCCGCGAGTCCATCAAGGCGATCGCCCATGGATGGTGCGCCAACACTTGACGGGCCGAGAGCGATCGGTGACGCATGGCCGAGCGCCAGTCGGTCCCCTCGGGGGGCGCCTCGATCTCCCCGAAGACGACGTCGATCATCGCGTCCAGGAGATCTTCCTTGCTCGCGACGTAGTGGTAGAGCGACATCGCGCCGGCGCCGAGCGCGCCGGCCAGCCGGCGCATGCTGAGCCCGTCCACCCCCTCGCGGTCGGCGATCTTGATCGCCTCCGCCACCACCTTCTGCTTGCTCAGCCCCGGCTCCGGCGCGGTCGGGCGCTGTTCTTTGGGGGTCACGGGACTCCTTGCACGGTTCGACGGGCTTGACAAGCGTACAACGTACGGAGATAGTACGACGTACGACGTACACCGTACGAGGGTCGTCGAAGCGTGCCCCAGTCGCCGCCCGGCGGGCTGGCGTCCATCTCGAAAGGAAAGCAATGCCCGACCGAACCACCGCCTCGAGCCCGCTCGACGGGTCCCGGATTCCAGTGCAAGCCAAGCTGGCCGCCGCCTGGACCAGCTTCATGTTCCTCTACGTCTATGTGGACTACCTGCACCTCTACAAGCCCGGGGTCGTGAGCGACATCTTGGCCGGCGTGGTCTTCACGTTCGAGATCAGCGCGGGCTTCGCCGTCACCGCGCTGGCCCTCACCATCGTCCCGGTCATCATGATCTGGCTGTCGGTGATCCTGCCGCCGCGGTACAACCGCGCCACCAACCTGGTCGTCGCCACGCTCCTCATTCCCTACATGGTGTTCAACGCGGCGGGGGCGGGATCGTGGCTGGCGTTCTACGCCCTGGGCATCGCCGTCGAGTTGCTGCTCCTGGCCTTCATCCTGCAGACCTCGTGGGCCTGGCCCCGGCGCGCCGCCGTTCGGCCGGCCGGGCTTCCCGGTGAAGCGGTGACCGACGCGCACATCGAATCGGTCACCCCGTGATCCGAACGTGTCCGGCCACGAAAGGCGCCTCTGCTCGGGCAGGGGCCGACAGGGGCCTCTGGCGGAGGATACGAGATTCGAACTCGTGAGGGCGTGAACCCAACCCGGTTTCCAACCGAGCGCCATAGGCCTCTAGGCGAATCCTCCGTCGGCTAGGGTACCGGACTCCGTCGCCTCCGCTCCAATCGGTCCGCAGCCTCGGATGAAAGCCGCGAACGCCGACGGGCGCCCTCCTCAAGGGAAGGCGCCCGTCGGCGTGTTCGGTCGGGATCAGCCGAGTAGCTTGGCCGCCAGATCCTTGGCGTCGCGGCTGTTGCGGGACTGGATGACCTGCTGGGCGGCGTCCTGGCACTGCTGCATGGTCACCTTGCCGAGCTGGACGCCGACGCCCGGGATCGCGCCCGTCGCCATGGACAGCGACGTGATGCCGAGGCCGATCAGGATGCACGCCAGCAGCGGATCGGCCGCGGCCTCGCCGCAGACGCCCACCGGCTTGCCCGCCTTCTGGCCGGCGGCGGCGGTGTTCGCGATGAGGCGGAGCACTCCCGGCTGCCACGGGTCGGTCAGCTGGGCGAGCGCGGAGCCCATGCGGTCGGCCGCCATCGTGTACTGCGTCAGGTCGTTCGTGCCGATCGAGAAGAACTCGACCTCCTCGAGGAACTTCTCGGGGAGAATGGCGACCGCCGGGACCTCGACCATGATGCCCGGCTTGAGATCGCGCTCACGGCACTTCTGGGCGAACTCGTACGCCTCGTCTACGGTGGCGATCATCGGCGCCATGACCCACGGCTCGGAGACGTTGTTGTCCTCGGCGGCCTGGGCGATGGCGTCCAGCTGGCGCTCGACGAGGCCCGGGTTCGTCCAGCCGAGACGGATGCCGCGGACGCCGAGCGCCGGGTTCTCCTCCTCCTCGTGGTTGGCGAACGGGACGGGCTTGTCGGAGCCGGCATCCAGTGTCCGGACGACGACCTTCTTGCCGCTGAATGCCTCGAACACCTCGCCGTAGATCTTCGCCTGCTCGTTGACGCTCGGCTCGGTCTGGGCCGACAGGAAGCACAGCTCGGTACGGAACAGGCCGACGCCCTCGGCGAGGCTCATGGACGCCTTGCGTGCGGCGGCGCCGTCCTGGACGTTGGCGAGCAGCTGAACGGGCACGCCGTCCTTCGTCTGGGCCGGACCCGCCCACGAGCGGATCTCGTCGCGGAGCGCCTGGTCCTTGGCGACGAGGTCCTTCGCCATCGCCTGGTCGGGCTCGAGGGTGATGATGCCGCTCGTGCCGTCGACCAGGATCTCGGTGCCCTCGGCAACGGTGTCGAGCGCCGAGGCGGCGACGATGCACGGGATGCCGAGCTGGCGGGCGATGATCGCGGTGTGGCTCGTCGGGCCGCCCAGGCGGGTGACGAGGGCCTTGACCAGCGACGGGTCGAGGCCGGCCGTGTCGGCCGGTGCGAGGTCCTCGGCGCACAGGATCACGGGCGACGTGGGCTTCGGCACGCCCGGCTCGGGCAGGCCCATGAGCTCGGCGACGACGCGGTTGCGGATGTCCTTGAGGTCGGTGGTGCGCTCGGCCATGAGCCCGCCGAGCTTCTCGAACTGGGCGACGAACTGGGCGATCGCGGCGGTCACGGCGGTCTCGGCCGAGGAGCCGGCGTTGATGGCCTTGGTGGCGGCGCGGTTCCAGCCGCGGTCCGCGGCGAGCTTGGCGGTCGCCCCGAGCACCTCGGAGGCAGCGCCGGTGGCGTTGCTCGCGCGGTCCTCGAAGCGGGTCACCACGGTTTGGGCCGCACGCTTGAAGCGTTCGACCTCGGCGGGACGATCCTCCTCCGTGATCGGTGCCGGGTTGCTCGGCGGGACGGGGGCGGGGCGGGTCCAGGCGGCGGGTGCGTAGGCGAAGCCTGCAACGACACCTGTTCCGCGGACGGTTTGTTGTTCCATGTGATTCCTCCGCATTGAGCTCGACGGTGCCCCCCGATCATATCCCGCACGAACTCTTGCCGGGCCCACACAATGTAGGTATACCAAGTTGGGGGATGGTGTCGGGTTACTCGTATCAGTAGGCTTGTCGCAACCAGTACCGAAGAACGAGGCAGTCATGGTCAACATGTACGCAGAAGAGCGCCAGCACGCGATCGTCACGCGGGCGCGCGACCTGGGTCGCGTATCGGTCGCCGAGCTGGCCGGCCGGTTCGCGGTGACCCCGGAGACGATCCGTCGCGATCTCGACACGCTCGCGGAGCGCGGCCTCCTCTCCCGCGTGCACGGCGGCGCCGTGCCTGCCGACAAGCTGCGCCTCGCCGAGGCGCCGGTGGACACCCGCGACATCTCCCACCCGGAGGAGAAGCTCGCCATCGCCCGCCGGGCCGTCGACCTGTTGCCGCATCGGGAGGGCCTGACCCTCCTGCTCGACGGCGGCACCACCACGGCGCGCGCGTGCGCGCTGCTTCCCAGCTGGATCTCGATGGTGGTGACGAACTCGGTCCCCTCCGCCGCAGCGCTGTCCGCGCGGGGCGATGTCGACGTCTTGTTCATCGGCGGTCAGGTGCGCGGCATCACCCAGGCCACGGTCGGCGCGGACGCCCTCTCGGTCCTCCAGCGGCTGCGCGTCGATGTCGCGTTCCTCGGCTCGAACGGCTTTTCGACGGCCCACGGCTTCTCGACACCCGACCCCGCCGAGGCCGCGATCAAGACCGCCATGATCGCCTGCGCCCGCGAAGCCTACGTGCTGGCCGATTCCTCCAAGCACGGCGTCGACCACCTCGTCCAGTTCGCCGGACTCGGCGACGTGGAACTGCTGATCACCGATCGGGGCCTGTCGGCGTCCGCACTGAGCGAGCTGACCGACGCCGACCTGCGCGTCGACCGGGCCTGAGCCGTGCGGGTCGCCGTCGCCCAGGTCGCGGCCTCGACCGAGCCGGCCGACAATCTCGAACTCGTCCGGCAGTGGGTCCGCCGCGCCGCGGACGCCGCCGCCGGCCTGGTCGTGTTCCCCGAAGCGACGATGGCCTCGTTCGCGCGGCGGTCCACCGAGGTCGCCGAGCCGCTCGACGGTGAGTTCGCCGGCGGCGTCCGCACCGTGGCGGCCGAGGCCGGGATCACCGTCGTCGTCGGTCTGTTCACCCCCGGTGCGGCAGCCGGAGACAGGCCGCGCGCCCGGAACACGACCCTGGTCGTCGGTCCGCACGGTGAGGCGACCTACGACAAGATCCACCTCTTCGATGCGTGGGGCTTCGAGGAGTCGCGGCATGTCGAGGCCGGGTCGACACCGGTCGTGACCGACGCCGGCGGAGTCCGCCTCGGCCTGGCGACGTGCTACGACGTGCGGTTCCCCGAGTTGTTCAAGCACCTCGCCCGACAAGGCGCGCAGGTGATCGTGGTGCCGGCGTCGTGGGCGAACGGGCCCGGCAAGGCCGCGCAGTGGCAGGCGTTGTGCGTCGCCCGGGCGCTGGACTCGACGTGCTTCGTCGTGGGCGCCGGGCAGGCGGATCCGGCGTCCGTGGGCGTGCAGGTGGAATCGGCAGCGCCGACAGGTGTGGGGCACAGCCTGGTCGTGGGGCCGCTCGGCGACGTGCTCGCCCGCGCCGGGGAGGCCCCGGAACTGCTCGTCGCCGACCTCGACATCAGCGGTCTGGACGCCGCCCGTGACCGTCTGCCGGTGCTCGCGAACTCCCGGTTCGGCCTGGTGCCGCCGACCGGCTAGACTGGGTGAAGGTCCCCGCGCGGTGGTACCTCGCCCAACTCCCCCAGGGCCGGAAGGCAGCAAGGGCAAGTGAGCTCTTCCAGGTGCGCGGGGGCCCCTGTACATCCAGAGCTGTACGTCAAGGGCTGTGCGTCCAGGGCTGTGCGTCCGGGGCGGCGGTCAGCCGGAGCGGCTGCCGAAGAAGCCCTCGATGCGGAGCAGGCCCGCACCCGCGAGGGGCTCGGTCGGCCGGCCGGTGAAGCGGGGGCTGAAAAGTGTCGGAGCGCCCCCGTAAGGTGACTGTCGTGGCAGATGATCCGCTCGACCTGTTCGACGAAGGGGGCGACGCCGAGGAGTCGGCAGCGCTCGACGTCTACGGCCAGGACGGTCCCGACCTGTTCGGCACCGAGCCCGACGAGTTGATCCTGCCCCCCGAACCCGTCGCCGCGGACGACCCGGAGGTCGACGTGGAGATGGACACGATGGACGAGATCCCCATCGAGGAGCCCGACGACGATCCCCCGCAGGTCGAGCCTGCCGGCAGCGCGTTGGTCCGCCCCGTCGAGACTCAAGCCCCCCCACCGCGCGGCCACCGCCCCGAGGCGCCGCTGGCGCTGTACCGGCGCTACCGCCCCGACACGTTCGCCGACGTCATCGGTCAGGAGCAGGTCACGGCGCCGCTCCAGCGGGCGCTGGCGAACAACCGGGTGAACCACGCGTACCTGTTCAGTGGCCCACGCGGTTGCGGGAAGACGACATCGGCGCGCATCCTGGCCCGCTGCCTGAACTGCGCCCAGGGGCCGACACCGACGCCGTGCGGTGTCTGCCGGAGCTGCCTCGACCTCGCGCGCGGCGGCACGGGCAGCATCGACGTGATCGAGATCGACGCCGCATCCCACGGTGGCGTCGACGAAGCGCGCGACCTGCGGGAACGGGCCTTCTTCGCGCCCGTGAGCAGCCGCTACAAGATCTACATCATCGACGAGGCGCACATGGTCACGACGCAGGGCTTCAACGCCCTGCTCAAGGTCGTGGAGGAGCCGCCGCCGCACGTCAAGTTCATCTTCGCGACCACCGAGCCCGAGAAGGTCATCGGAACGATCCGCTCGCGCACGCACCACTACCCGTTCCGGCTCGTGCCCCCGCGCACGCTGTCGGCCTACCTCGGGCAGGTGTGCGCGGCCGAGGGCGTCCGCGTGGAGGAGTCGGTCTTGCCGCTGGTCGTGCGGGCAGGGGCGGGTTCGGTGCGCGACTCGCTCAGCGTTCTCGACCAGTTGCTCGGCGGCGCCGCCGAGACCGGGGTCACGCATGCGCAGGCGGCTGCCCTGCTCGGCTACACGCCCGACAGCCTGCTCGATTCGGTCATGGACGCCTTTGCCGCCGGCGATGCGGAAAGTGTCTTCTCGGTCATCGACAAGGTCATGGAGGTGGGGCAGGATCCGCGGCGGTTCGCCGAGGATCTGCTGCGTCGGCTGCGTGACCTCATCATCGTCGCTGCGGTGCCGGACGCCTTCGCCACCGGTCTGGTCGACGTGGCCGGCGACCAGGCGGAACGCCTGACGACCCAGGCTGCCGGCATGGGGCCGGGCGAGCTCACCCGGGCCGCGGAGGTGATCGCGAAGGGACTGACCGAGATGCGCGGCACGACCGCGCCACGGTTGCACCTGGAGTTGATGTGTGCGCGCGTCCTGCTGCCGGGCGCCGATGTGGACGTCCGCGGCGTCCACGCACGGCTCGACCGCCTCGAGCGCCGGCTGAACATGGCTGCCCCGGAGCGCCTCTCGGCTGTGGAGCGCCCGTCCGCCCCCGAGGTGACGCCACCAGACCGCGCGCCCAGTCCTGTCGAGAAGCCATCAGGCCGCCCGTCGAGGCCTGTCGAGACGCCGCAGGACGGCTCGTCGAGCGCTGTCGAGACGCCGCCGGATCCTTGGCGGAGCCCGGAGCCGGCTCAACCCGTCGCGGAGCGGGCGCAGCCCGCAGCGGAGCCGGAGCTCGCGCGGGCGGAGGCGGCGGCGTCCGACCCGGGAACGGTGTCGACGGCGGGCATCCGGTCCATGTGGCCGCAGGTGCTGGACGCGGTGAAGAACAGACGTCGCGTGACATGGATCGTGTTGCGGGAGAA
>NZ_JARKOT010000107.1 GCF_029977985.1 Propioniciclava sp.
CGGGAAGGCCGGTGCCATTGGGGTCGATGTCGATCACGACGGTTCTCCATTCACGCTGAGGGTTGCTTCTGCCCACAGGTGCACCCCGCCCACCAGCACTCGCCCGGACGTGGCGAAGGCCCGCCCCCTTGGGGCGGGCCAAATGGTGAGGGGGTCAGAGTCGTTGTCCGAGTGCGATGAGCCAGTTCATCCACGCCACCCCGCCACCGGCGAGCACGGCGGCGCCGAGGGCGACGAGCACGCCCACTCGGCCCTTGGCGGCGGCGGAGTAGTTGCCGTGTGCAGCGGCGACCGCCCAGCAGATCGCGGAGACGATCAGCATGAGCACGGCGATGATGAGCACGAACATGAACAGCGCACCGACGACCTGTTTCAGATCACCGATCCCCGCCAGCCCGTCAAAGTCCGGGAACACGTCCATCACGCACCTGCTTTCACGGTGACGTGCAGGTGGTCGAAGTGGCCTCCGGTGACGTTGCCGGGGTCGTGCATCCCGCCGCCGTTGTAGGGACGCCACCCCTGGTCGTCGCGGGCGAGGGACCAGATTTTGCCTTGCCAGATCAGGTACTCGACCCCGAGCACTTCGGCGTTGTCTTTCATCCAGTTGGTGACCTTCCAGCCGGCCTCCAACTGGGCCGGTGTCGGGTAGTGGCCGATGGCGTTGCCGAAGGTGATGTCGCACGCCCGACCGAGCGGATGCTCCGACTTCGTTCCGGGGCGGGGCGAGTAGCAGCCCCAGCCGGTGTCGGGGAACGCGGCTTTGGTCTGCGCCATGAGGTGCGCGAGCCGGGCGGTGATCTTCCCGTTGCTGGTGGGGTCGTCCACCATCTGATCCGGGTCACCCGTCCACGGGTCCGGCACACCAGCCGTCCCGCCCTGGCAGCCCGCCGCCGGACCGGTGGCGGCTTCGGGGAGGTTCGCCGCGCCGTGGTCGTTGAGCCACTTCGCGGGGTCGATCGCTTCGCCGTTGGTGCCGCCGGGCCGGACCTCGAAGTGCAGATGCGCCCCCGTGGAAATGCCGGAGGAGCCGACATCGCCGATGTGCTGTCCTGCCGTCACGCGGTCACCGGCGCGAACGAGGATGCCGGTCTGCCACATATGCGCGTAGGCAGTCGCCACGGTCTGGCCGTCGATGGTGTGCTCGATGACGATGAGCCCGCCATACCCACCACTGAACTCGGCGACAGTCACCGTGCCGTCCGCGGCGGCGAGGATCGCGGTGCCGTCCGCAGCGCCGAGGTCGAGGCCGGTGTGGAACGAGGGTTCGCCGGTGATCGGATGGATGCGCGGGCCGAAATCGTCGGTCTTGACCCAGGTTCCCTCCGGCAGCGGGAACACCACCCGCGACGACTCGGCCACGCCGACAACCGGGCCGCCGCGCCCTCCGGTACGGGTCAAGGCGTCGAGGATCGCGTCAGCGACGGGTGCGTAGTTGCGGTACCTGTCGGGGAACGCACTGACCTCGACCGACTGGGCGGCCTCGCCGGGGTCCATCCGTTCCCAGCCGGGGATGTCGAGCAGTCCGCGCGGGCTCGGGTAGTTGGGACCGTCCGGGCCGCCGAAGAATGCTGCGGCTTGGTAGTTCGGGTCCATCAGCTCGGCGACGGTGCCCCACCCCGATTGCGGGCGCATCTGGAACAGCCCGAGTGAGTCGTGGTCGCCGCCGTTGCCGTCGTTGGGGTAGTTCGCGGACTCGGGGTAGGCGCTGGTGTTGGACAGCATCCGCAGCGTGGACTCGGTGAGCGCGGCCATGAGCGCGACCTTCACCCCGGGCCTGCCTACCCCGTCGATCCGGCCGCCGACCGTGATGATCGTGGCGGCGTGGGTGAGCGGGCGCTTGTTGAGGGTGAAGGTGTAGCCGTCCGCGGTGGTCACGGTGAGGCTGTCGGGGACGTTGCCGACCGAGAGCGACCCTGTGGGGGTGCAGGCGGCGATGGCGGCGGGGTTCATCAAGACCCCGATCGCCAGCAGCAGCATCGCCGGGCCGAAGAACAGCGCGGCGAGCGCGAGGACAGCGAACTTCTTGAACACGAGACGCCCGTCCTCATCGCAGCGGGTTGTCGAGCTGGGACAGCCGCAACAGGTGACAGGTCGGGTAGGCCGGTGTGCAGACGATGAACACGGTGAACGACACCGGATGCTCGCTGGATACGGGTTCGCCGTTCCAGAGGCCGTCGCGGTGCCGGGTGCCCTCGATCGTGTACGCCGTCGTGCCGGGCGCGATCTGGCCGGGTTGCGCCTGCGCCACGGCGTCGTCCCACGCCTCCGGGATGACCGCCTGGTCGATGGTGAGGTGTTGGCGGGTCTCGTGCTTGCGCAGCTCGATCCACGCCTCCCGCGTCGGCAGGAAGGTCGCGAGGTCGGAGGCGAGGCCGGCCTGTTCGGTGCCGGACGGGTCACCGACATCGAGAATCGCGGCCGTGTAGTCCAGGGGCATGAGGCCGCTGGTGGTGTCCCACGCGAAGATCGCCTCCGCGACGTTGCGGGCGAACGTCTCCGGGTCCGCAGACCTAGGCACGACCGGCAGCCGAGGTGGCGAGGACGGCCCCGGCGTCGTCGGTATGTGAGACGGCGACGGCGCGGGTTCGGGCGCCGGGGTGTTGGTGGTGCGGGGGCCAACCAGGAGGCCGTAGACGCCGACCCCGGCGAGGATCAGCAGCACCAGGCCGGCGGCGATGAGCGCGATCAGGCGGCCACGCGGAACCGATGGAGCGGGAGAAGTCTTCATGCCGGTCAGGTGCACCCCGACCGACCACGATCCCGGCGCAGTGGGTCAGAGTGCGCGTAGGCGTGGGGTCGCGGGTTCTTGTTGGCGTGCGGCGTGGAGGTCGGTGGCGAACTGGCGGGTGCCTTCGGCGGTGGCGTAGAACGCTTCGGCCTGTTCGTCGGTGAGCTGGGCGGCGAGTTCGTCCAGGTCGTAGTGCAGCCACCACGAGTCGAGTTCGGTCCAGGTCAGCACGAACGCCCGCACCGCATACCGGGCATCAGGCACCGGCGCAGCAGGGGTGGGCTTCTTCGCCCTCTTCTTCTTGCCCTTCTTCGTCTCGGCGTCTACGCGGGCGAGGGCTTGTTCGGCCAGGTCGTGCAGATGCTCGTCGCGGCTGGTGTCGGCGGCTTGGTGGATGTCGCGGATGTGCTGATACACCGGGTCGACCGAGCCGCCGTCCTCGATCTGCGCCAACCCCGCTTGGGCCTCGGCGCGCAGCGGGTCGGGGGTGTCGGGGTCGGTGGCGAGGTGTTGCAGGTAGCCGATCTTGTCCATCGTCTTGTAGGAGGGGGCGCCGGGGATCATCGCGGCGGCCTGCTCGCGGACCTTGCCCGGCGGGGTCAACGGGGGTGGAAAGTTTCCACCCCCGTTCCACCGGGGCTGATTCGCCGTCGAGAACTGCGTCGCCTGGTCCCTGCGGGCGGCGTCCTCGGCCATGAGCTCTTTGATTTCGCGGTAGAGGCCGGCGGCTTCCAGCGGGGAGAGGGTCTTGTGGAGCTGGTTGTCGTCCTGCTCCGCGAGCAGGTGCCCCAACCTGTCCGAAATGCTGGAACGCACCCAGACGTTGATGGTCCGCCAGCCGAGCTGCCGGATCGCCGCGAGCCGCCGCACCCCGCACACCAACAGCCCGTCCGGGGTGATGGTGATGGGTTGCAGCAGCCCGTCACGCTCGATCGACGCCGCGAGCGCGTCGAGGTCACCGAGGTCTCGGCGGTGGCGGCGGCCGACCTGGATCGACTCGACGGTGCGGTCGAGTTCGATGTGTCCCGTCGCCGCGGTCATCACGCACCCCTACGTCGGGTGTGGGGTGCTGCGTGGCTGATCGTTGTCACGAGCCCGTCATCGCCCAGCAGCACGGGCAGGCCCTCACCGATCAGCAGCCGCAGCAGAATGCCGCGGCCTTCGCCGGTCGCCCCGTAGCCGGGAGTGGCGCGGCCCAGCAGCACCCGCAACAGCACGGTCCATGAGGC
>NZ_JARKOT010000115.1 GCF_029977985.1 Propioniciclava sp.
GCCTGGGTGTCGAAGATCGTGGTGTTCCACTGGATGCGCTGCCCGACCTCCGCCGTCGAACCGGCTCCGAAGACGACGCTCAGGCCCGCCAGGTCGGTGCGCTGCTGGTACGACTCGGTGACCGCGGCGACGATGACCTTCTGCTGCGCGGCGACGTCCGCCTCCCCCTGCGCGACCTTCCGGCGAGCCTCCTCCAGGGCAGCCTGCGCGACCCTCAACTCCTCCGCCAGCTCGGCATCGCGCTCGCGGGCCGCGGCCAACTGCACACGAGTATCGGCGAGAACAGCTTGGGCGGACGCCAATTGCGCCTGCGAAGTTTCCAATTGCGCCGCGGCGCTCGCAACATTCGAGCGCGATTCCGCGACATTGTTCAGCGCATTTTGTTGGCCGGCGGATGCGGCGGCCGCCCGTGCGCGGAGATCGGACAATGTGTCACCGTGCGCAGGCGCGACAGCGAGGGAGGTCGCCAGCGCGATCGCGGTGGCGCAGGCCGCGACCACGTGGATCGAGCGATGGGCGCGCGGCGTCCGGGCGTGTGCAGTGGTGGCTTCCACGAAGGGGTCCCCTCAGTCGTCCGACTGACGCACCCCCGCGAGAAAACCCTCAGACCCGCAGGTACCGGCGCGTCGCAATCAACGTAGGGATGATAGAAAGCACGACCGCCACGACCACAAGCCCCACCATCGCCAAACCGACATGTTCCCAGCCGATCCACTGGATGGTCTCAATGGCAGGTTTAGCCTTTTCGATGATCACGAACTGCTCCAGCGCCGCGAGCGTCCCGCACGCCAGGGCGGCACCGACGAGCGCCGCCACGAGGCTCTCGATGAGGAAGGGGGCCATGATGTAGAAGTTGCTCGCGCCCACCAGACGCATGATTCCGATCTCGCGCCGACGGCTGAAGGCGGCCATCCGGATCGTGTTGCCGATCTGCAAGGCGGCCGCAACCAGCAACAGCACGGACGCCCCCACCGTGAGCCATTGCCCCAAATTCAGCCATTCGAAAAGCGGGTCGAGATATTGCCGCAGGTCCTGGACCGCTTGCACACCCGGCATTCCTGAAACGGCTGACTGCACTCCTTGGTACTCCTCAGGGTCCACCAGCTTGATCCTGAACAAATCCTGCATGTTATCAGCCGACATGGACGACAAGATCGGGGAGTCGGCGTACGCCTGCTTGAACTCCTCAAACACCTCGTCCTTGCTCTGGTAGAAGACCTGTGCGACCTCCGCGTTGGATTCCAGCGTGGAGCGGATGGCCTCGCGTTGGGCGTCCGTCGTGTTCTGCCCCGGCTCGCAGTTCGGGCCGCTCGAATCCGCGGTGCACAGGAACACCGTGATCTCGATCCGGTCGTACCAGCGGCCCTTGATGAGGTCGACTTGTTGGGCGGCCAGCAAGCCGACACCGAACAGGGACAACGAGACCCACATGGTGACGATGACCGCCAGGGTCATGGACAGGTTGCGGCGCAGGCCGGACAGGGCCTCGCGAAACGTGTGGCGCATGGCGTCCTCAAATCTCCTTCGTCCGGCTCACTGGTACCCGTAGACGCCCTTGGCCTGGTCGCGCACCAGTTCACCTGCGCTCAACTCGATGACGCGCTTGCGCATCTGGTCGACGATCGTCGAGTCGTGCGTGGCCATGACCACGGTCGTGCCCGTCTTGTTGATGCGATCGAGCAGTTTCATGATGCCGACGCTCGTCGCTGGGTCGAGATTGCCCGTCGGCTCGTCGGCGATCAGGATCGGCGGGCGGTTCACGAACGCCCGCGCCAGCGCGACACGCTGCTGCTCGCCGCCGGACAACTCGTCGGGCAACCGATCTCCCTTGTCGCCGAGGCCGACCAGGTCGAGCGTCTCCGGGACGGTCCTACGGATCAGCGAGCCCTTCTTCCCGATCACCTGGAGGGCGAACGCGACGTTCTCGTAGACCGTCTTGCCCGGCAGCAGGCGGAAGTCCTGGAACACCGTTCCCACCTGGCGCCGCAACGCGGGGATCTTCCAGCCCGGCAGCCGACCGAGGTCGTTGCCGGCGACGAACACGTGTCCCTTGGAAGGCCGGTACTCGCGCAGGATGAGGCGAAGGAAGGTCGACTTGCCCGATCCCGAGGCACCGACGAGGAAGACGAACTCCCCTTTGCCGATCTCGACGTCTATGTCGCTCAGAGCGGCACGCGTCTGCCCCGGGTAGGTCTTGGAGACATGGTCGAACGTGATCACGGGCGCTTTCCTTGGTCGGGGGGACGGCGGGGGAAGGGGTTCCTGAGAATCTCTCAGCCGGCCTGGATCGAGTCTAGGCGGCCCGGGCAGCCGAGGCGCGACGGCACGCCCGGGGGTCCCCGATCACGACTCCTCGCCGAGTTCCACCTGCTTGCGCCAACGGATGCCGGCGTCGATGAAGCCGTCGATGTCGCCGTCGAACACCGCTTCCGGGTTGCCGACCTCATGGCTCGTCCGGAGGTCCTTGACCATCTGGTAGGGGTTGAGCACATAGCTGCGCATCTGGTCGCCCCACGACGCCTTCACGTCACCGGCCAACTCCTTCTTCTTCGCGTCCTCCTCCTGCTTCTTCAGCAACAGCAGGCGCGACTGCAGGACACGCATGGCGGCAGCGCGGTTCTGGATCTGACTCTTCTCGTCCTGCATCGAGACCACGAGACCGGTGGGCAGGTGGGTGATGCGGACCGCGGAGTCGGTGGTGTTCACCGACTGACCGCCCGGGCCCGAGCTGCGGAACACGTCGACGCGAATGTCCGACTCGGGCACCTCGATGTGGTCGGTCGACTCGATGAGCGGGATGACCTCCACCGCGGCGAAGCTGGTCTGGCGGCGTCCCTGGTTGTCGAACGGGCTGATCCGCACGAGCCGGTGGGTGCCGCCCTCGACCGAGAGGGTGCCGTAGGCGAACGGCGCGCCCACCTCGAAGGTGACCGACTTCAGCCCCGCCTCCTCGGCGTAGCTCGTGTCCATGACCTTCACCGCATAGCCGTGTCGCTCGGCCCAGCGCAGGTACATGCGCAGGAGCATCTCGGCGAAGTCGGCGGCATCGACACCGCCAGCCCCCGAACGGATGGTGACGACGGCGTCCCGCTCGTCGTACTCCCCTGACAGCAGGGTGCGCACCTCGAGGGCCTCGATCTCGGACTTCAGACGCGCGATCTCGCCCTGTGCCTCGGCCAGCGAGGCGGCGTCCCCCTCCTCCTGCGCGAGCTCGACGAGGACACCGGCGTCGTCGAGGCGCGAGCGCAGACGCTCCACGCGCTCCACCTCGGACTCGAGGCGGGAGAGCTGCGACGTGACGCGCTGGGCGTTCTCCTGGTCGTCCCAGAGGTCCGGCGCGGCGACCTGCTCCTGGAGTTCGGCGATCTGGGCCTTCTTGCCCGCGGGGTCGACGACTGCCTCGATGCTCGTCAGCGAACGGTCGAGCTCGGCGATGTCGGTCTGGATGTCCTGGGCTGCCACGCCGACCCACTCTACCGTCCGCCGCCCGCTTGCCGCGCCGGGGTGTTGCGGTGGGGGGTGGCCTCGGCCCTTGACGTGCACGGCCGGTTAGTACAATCCTGTTAGGACGTATTCGTCGGGAGTGCCATGAACAAGTCCAAGGAGATCCTCGCGCGACACCGGACGCGCATCCGCTTCCGGGGCGGCGACATGGACTTCGTCTTCAGCTACATGCTCGGTCTTGCCGATCAGCTCACCGGGCACGGCCCGCCGTTCGCGGCGGCCGCCCGCGTGCGCGACGCCAAGGCGTCCGACTGGCGCCGGGAGTTCGGACGCCTCGCCGATCGCGCCCGGGCCCACGCGGCCGACGCCGCTACCGAGGGACGGCGGGAGGAGGCACGGCAGTGGTGCCTCACGGACTGCTACGCCAACCGTGCCGCGCTCCAGTTCACGGACCCTGCGTCCACGGAGTTCGCCGAGCGCTGGCGGCGGATGGAGGACGCCTTCGCCGACGCCATGCGCTGGTGGCGGGCTCCGGTGACCGCCCTCGAGATCCCGTTCGACCACGCCTCCCTCCCGGGCTACCTGCTCAGGATCGACGAGGAGCCCAGGCCCGCCATCCTCATGATCGGCGGCGGCGACACCAGCCGCGAAGACCTCTTCGTGTTCGTCGGCCTCGCCGCGTGGCAGCACGGGTACAACGCGATCATGGTCGACCTGCCCGGCCAGGGGCGGACGCCAGCGCGGGGGCTGACCTTCGCCGTCGACATGGAGCGCCCGATCCGCGCGGTCCTCGACCGGCTCCTGGGCGAGATCCCCTCCACCACCCACGTCGCGGCCTACGGCGTCTCGGGCGGCGGCTACTTCTCCTGCCAGGCGGTGGCGACGGATCCGCGGATCGACGCGTGGATCGCCGCCACACCCATCCACGACGTCGCCGAGTTGTTCCGTCAGGAGTTCGGAGCCGCGCTGCGGGCTCCGGGGCCGCTCACTCGGCTCCTCCTCGCCCTGGCGGGCCGCGTCAACGAGGCGGCCGAGGTGAACCTCAGGCGCTACGCCTGGCAGTTCGGGACCACCGACTTCGTGGGGGCGGTGCGCGAGGTGCTGGCGCAGGCGCGTCCGGTCGACCTGGACCGCATCGGTTGCCCCGCCCTGTTCCTCGTGGGTGAGGGCGAGGGCCGCGAACTCCACCGCCAACTGGCCGAAGCCGAGGCGAACCTGACCGCTCGAGGCGTCCCCGTGACGGTGCGCCGGTTCGCCGCCGCCGACGGCGCCGACGCCCACTGCCAAGTGAACAACCTACGCTTGGCCCATGCCGTCATCTTCGACTGGCTCGGTGAACAGTTCGGGCGCTGAGCCCCGCTCGCGCCAGCCGGGGCCTCAGCGCATCCTGCTCGCCGCCGAGAAGGTGTTCGTGCGCGACGGCGTCGAGGGCGCCCGCATGGACGCCATCGCCTCCGAAGCCGGCATGGCGCGCTCGCACCTCTACTACCACTACAAGAACAAGGACGACATGTTCGCCGCCCTGGTGGAGTTGCGCACCGCCGACCTCCTCGCGAGCAAGGCCGCCCTGTTCGACGCGTGGGAGGCCGAGGGCGCTGGGGAACGCGAGCAGTTGCTCCGTGCCGCCATCGCCCGAGTGCTGGAGCCCCACCGCGACTTCCTGCGCCTCATGGTCACCGAAGCGATCCGGCATCCGGAGCTGCCGACGGCACTCACCCGCCTCGTCCACGAGGTCCTCGCGGACACCCGCGGTCGGCTCGGCTGGACAGACGCCGACGACCCGCGCACGGTCGAGATCTTCTATCTCCTCATCGCACCGGCCCTGCTCGCCGTGGTCCTGCCGTCCGACCCGACGGGACTGCTCGACGGGCCGGACGACTTGGCCCCGTACCTGGAGCGGGCCTCGGCACTGCTCACCCCGCCGGCGTCACCGGGGGCTTGAGGGGTCGCCCATCGCGCGCCCTGTCTCGATCCAGGTCTTGAGGTTGGACACCAAGAACATGCTGCCCGGACCCACCTGACGAGCCGTCTCCGTCGAAGGGTCAAGCTCGTAGTGCTCGACCGCGAGCACCGTGGTGCCGTCCTGTTCTTCGAGCGTCCACACCATACGTAAGGGTGCCTCCTTCTTCACGGCATCGTCCCAGGTCGGCGAAAAGGTCATCTCGAGCCGCTGGTTGGGAATGGCTGCGACGATCGTGCCCTTCGCGGCGACCGTCCCGTCCGGGTAGGTGTAGGTGTAGTCGCTTCCGGGCTCGAGGCTCGAGTTCAGCTTGGTGCTGAAGAACCAGGAGGGGCACTCGTCGATAAGGGCGCTCCAGACCCGTTAAGGGGTGGCGTCGATGATGACGGCGTGGCGGTGCAGCGGGACGGGGTTCGTGGTCATGGGTGTCTGTCTCCGTTCGGTGGTGGTCTTGAGCTGGTTGAGCGCGCGTCCCCAGTCGAGGGCGTAGTCGTCGAGCCACCGCTGTGCCAGCGCGACCAAGGGGACCGGGTTGAGGTAGCACAGACGGGTCCTTCCCGTCTTGTGGGTCGTGACCAACCCGGCGTCCTCGAGCACCCCGAGATGCTTGAGGACAGCATGGCGACCGAGGCCGGGCGGCACCTCACCGAGATCACTCACGCTCTGGCCATCCCTGGCGTGCAGCGCGTCGAGCAGTGCGCGGCGCCCGGAGTGCGCCAAGGCCGGCAGAACCGTGTCGTCATCCTCAGAGGTGGTCACGCCATGAACAATGGGTGACTCGTCAGTCACCTATCAAGTCCTGCAAGCCATCTACCCGAGTCCTTTTCTTGAGAAGCCGATCGTGGCCGCACGCCCGCCGATCAGCCCGGTGGGCGCAACCGGACTCGAACCGATGACATCTTGCTTGTAAGGCAAGCGCTCTACCAACTGAGCTATGCGCCCCGGCGCCCCATTGTGTCAGGACGCCGTCGGCGTCCGAAATCCCCGCGGCGGCGAGGCAACCGAACGCGCCGCTCCCCCGTGTACGACGATGAAGGTCCCCGACGGGCCCACGAGGAAGGCGGCCACGGTGTTCGGAATCGGCAAGGCCACGCGCGACGCGGAGTTCACCGCGTTCGTCGAGGCGTCCGGCCCGGCCCTGCTGCGCGTCGCCGTCGGGCTCACCGGCTCCGGAGCCGCGGCCCGCGAACTCGTCCAGGCGAGCCTCGTCAAGGCCTATGTGGCCTGGCCGCGCATCCGCCGCGACGAGGCGTACGCCTACACCCGACGCATCATGGCCAACGAGCGCGTCGACGCCTGGCGGTCGACCCGCCGCGAGAGCCCGGGCGACATTCCGGACGCCGCCGCCCCGGCCTCGGCGTCGGTCGAGGATCGCGACCAACTCCTGCGCCTGCTCGCCACCCTGGCGCCCCAGCAGCGCGCCGTCGTGGTGCTGCGCTACTACGAAGACCTCTCCGAACGCGAGGTCGCCCAGACCCTCGGCATCTCGCCGGGCGCGGTCAAGAGCGCCGCCTCCCGCGGCCTGGCCCACCTGCGCGCTGCGGCCACCCTCGCCACGAAGGAGAGCCCACGATGACCATCGACGAACGCTTCCGGGCCGATCTTCGCGGCGCCCTCGACGACGCGGCCGCAGGCGTCACTCCCCTCGACGCCGCCGCTCTCATCGCCACCGGGGACCGCACCGTCCGACGCCGTCGCCTCGCCGCCGCCACGGTGGCCGTCGCGATCGCCCTGGTCGGCGCCCTCGCCGTCCTGCCCGGCCTCGGCCAGCGCCTCGCCACCCCGATCGCCCCGCCGACGGGGCACGCGACCCTCACCCTCCCGCTGACCACGCCCACCGGCACCCAGGACACCACGTTCACCGTCACCGTCCTTACCGACGGGACCGTCGAGTACGCCGCCGTGCGGGACGGCACCGCAGTTCCCCGGGGCGGGTCGTCCCTGGCCGGCCTGGACGGGCAGGCCACGATCGGCACGGCCGGCGACGACATCGTGCTCGGGCTCGTTCCCGACGATGCCGTCCGCGCCGGTCTGCTCACGACGGCGACCACGGGCAGCTTCACCGGCGCCCCCGAAAACCCGGTCCCCCTGCCCGGCACCGGGTACTCCGCCGTCGGCTTCCGCCTGGCGGACTCACCCCCGCCTGGGCCGGACGACCTGGAGCCCATCTGGTGGCGCGCGGACGGGACGCCGGTCACCAACACCGAGACCGGCACCGGCGTGGTGCTCCCCGAGGCCGAGGTCACGCTGTGGTACCTGCCCGGCCATGGCCTCCTCGGCGCGGGCACGCCCACGCAGGGCCTCACCACCATCATGAGCGCCGGCGTCGACCGGCTCGCCTTCAGCAAGGGGTTCGGCCCCGACGGCACCGTGTCCGGGATGATCGAGGTGTTCCTCCTGCCGCAGGACGCGACGGACGTGGTGCTGAGCTTCACCGAAGGCGTCGATGCCCAGCCGACCCTCGACCAGGTGTGGCCGGGTGCGGAGCGGCTGGTGGTGGTGGCGCGCGGCGACTGGCCCACTCCCCGCCCGTCCGGCGATGAGAGGCCGCTGGCCACCCGGGTGGCGTGGACGGACGCCGGCGGCGTTCGACAGGAGTGGACGCCTTAGCGACGCCCGGCGCGCGGGCGGACGACCTTCTGGGCCTGCCAGTCGGCCGACACGTTCACGGGGTTGGCGAGCGTCAGCCCCGCGGTGGAGACCCCCTCGGCGATGTCGGCAGGATCGACGTAGCCCGTGCGACCCACCTTGGGGGTCAGCAGCCAGATGTGGCCGGTGCCGGCGAGGTCGTGCAGGGCGTCCACGAGGCCGTCGGCGACATCGCCGTCCTCCTCACGCCACCAGAGCACCACGGCGTCCACCGCCTCGAGAGCCTCGTCGACCAGGTCGCCGTCGATGGCGTCCATGATGCCGTCGCGCAGACCCTCGTCGACGTCGTCGTCCCAGCCGAGCTCTTGGACCGCCTGCCCGGGGCTGAGCCCGAGTGCTGCGGCGCGCGACGGATGGCCGGGGTCCGGCGAGCCAGCCAAGAGACGACCTCCTTGGGCGAGGGAACTGTGGCTCCTAGATTGCCAGACCGCGCCCCGGACGCGCGAGACGCACGGGGGGATTCCCCGTGCGTCCCGGTCAGGTGGGAGCGGCGGCGTCGCCTCAGGCGTCGCCCCCGGCGTTGCCGGACGTGCCGGCCGACACGTCGAGCAGGCGGTACTTGTCGATCGCCTCCTGCACCACACCGGCATCCTTCTGGCCTGCCTCGGCGAGCTTCTGCAGCGCCTTCACGGCCATCGACGGCCCGTCGATGTGGAAGTAGCGGCGGGCGGCGGCGCGCGTGTCGGAGAAGCCGAAGCCGTCCGCTCCGAGCGCCGCGTACCGGTCGCCCAGCCACTGGGCGATCTGGTCTTGGGTCTGCTTCATGTAGTCGCTCGTCGCCACGATCGGGCCCTGCGTGCCGCCGAGCTTCTGCACGAGCCAGCTGTCCTCGACCTGCTCACGGGGGTTGAGGAAGCGCTGCTGGTCGACGGCCATGGCCTCGCGGCGCAGCTCCGTCCAGCTCGTGACGCTCCACACGTCGGCCACGACACCCCAGTCGGACGCCAGCAGCTCGGCCGCCTCCAGCGCCCACGGGACGCCGACGCCGGACGCCAGCAGCTGCACACGCGGCCCGTCGCCCTCGCCGGACTGCAGCAGGTAGAGACCCCGGTTGATGCCCTCGACGTCGACGCCGTCCGGCTCGGCCGGTTGGACGATGGGCTCGTTGTACACCGTGAGGTAGTAGGTGATGTCCTCGGACTTCTCGCCGTACATCCGCTCGAGTCCCCGCTGGACGATGTGCGCGATTTCGTAGCCGAACGCCGGGTCGTACCAGACCACGGCAGGGTTCGTCGCCGCAAGGACGGGGCTGTGACCGTCCATGTGTTGCGTGCCCTCACCCGTGAGCGTCGTGCGACCCGCCGTGGCGCCGATGTAGAAGCCGCGACCCAGCTGGTCGGACACGGCCCACATCGCATCGGCGGTGCGCTGGAACCCGAACATCGAGTAGAAGATGTAGACCGGAACCATGGGGATGCCGTGCGTCGCATAACTCGTCGACACCGCCGTGAAGGACGCCACCGAACCGGCCTCGTTGATACCGGTGTGAATGATCTGCCCCTCCTTCGACTCACGGTAGGAGAGCATCAGGTCGTGGTCGACCGGCGTGTAGTTCTGGCCGTGCGGACTGTAGATCTTGATGGTCGGGAACAGCGAGTCCATGCCGAACGTGCGCGCCTCGTCGGGAATGATCGGCACGACGTGGGCGCCGAACTCCTTGTCGCGCAGCAGATCCTTGAACAGGCGGACGAGCGCCATCGTCGTGGCGATCTCCTGCTTGCCCGAGCCCTTCTTCACCGAGCTGTACGCCTTGTCCTCCGGCAGCTTCAGCGGCTGCGCCGTGACCCGGCGCTCGGGCACCGGGCCACCGAGGACGCGGCGCCGGTCCTTGGCGTAGGCGATGCGTTCGTCGGAGTCGTCGGGCCGGATGTACGGCGGACGGTACGGGTCCTCCTCGAGTTGGGCGTCCGTCACCGGCATGTCGAGGCGGTCGCGGAACTGCTTGAGATCGTCCAGCGCCAGCTTCTTCATCTGATGGGTCGCGTTGCGGCCGGCGAAGTGCTGGCCGAGGAAGTAGCCCTTGATCGTGTGCGCCAGGATCACCGTCGGTGCGCCCGTGAACTTCGTGGCCGCGTCGTAGGCCGCGTAGACCTTCCGGAAGTCGTGGCCGCCGCGGGTCAACTGCCAGATCTGGTCGTCGGTCCAGTCCTCGACCATCTTCGCCGTGCGCGGGTCGCGGCCGAAGAACTGGTTGCGCACGTACCCGCCGTCGTTCGCCTTGAACGTCTGGTAGTCGCCGTCCGACGTGCTGTTCATCAGGTTGACCAGCGCACCGTCCTTGTCGGCGGCCAGCAACGGATCCCAGCCGCGTCCCCACACGACCTTGATCACGTTCCAGCCGGCGCCGCGGAAGAACGACTCGAGTTCGCTCATGATCTTGCCGTTGCCGCGGACCGGGCCGTCCAACCGCTGCAGGTTGCAGTTGACGACGAAGGTGAGGTTGTCGAGCTCCTCGTACGCCGCGAGCTGCAGTGCTCCGCGGCTCTCCACCTCGTCCATCTCGCCGTCGCCGAGGAAGGCCCAGACGTGCTGCTGGCTCGTGTCCTTCATGCCGCGGTTGTGGAGGTACTTGTTGAAGTGCGCCTGCCAGATCGCGTTGATCGGCCCGAGGCCCATCGAGACCGTCGGGAACTCCCAGAAGTTCGGCATCTGGCGCGGGTGCGGATAGCTCGGCAGGGCGCGGATCTGTCCGTCGACGACGTGGCTGTGCTCCTGGCGGAAGCCGTCCATGTCCTCTTCCTGCAGGCGACCCTCGAGGAATGCGCGGGCGTACATGCCGGGGCTGGCGTGCCCCTGGAAGAAGATCTGGTCACCGCCGCCCGGGTGGTCCTTGCCGCGGAAGAAGTGGTTGAAACCCACCTCGTAGAGGGTCGCCGAGCTGGCGAACGTCGAGATGTGCCCGCCGACGCCCACGCCCGGCCGCTGGGCCCGGTGCACCATCACGGCCGCGTTCCAGCGCAAGAGACGCCGGAACTTGCGCTCCAGCGCCTGGTCGCCCGGGTACCACGGCTCCGACTCCGCCGGGATCGTGTTGATGTGATCGGTCGCCGTCAGCGACGGAACGCCCAGGTGCCGCTCACGCGCGCGCTCGAGCAGCTTCAGCATGATGTACCGGGCCCGGTTGCGGCCCTGGTCATCGATGAGCAGATCGAGCGATTCGAGCCACTCCGACGTCTCTTCGGAGTCGATGTCGGGAAGGTTCGTCGGCAGGCCGTTGAGGATGGGGCCCGCGGTCTCGCGAGGTGCCACGGATGGGTCCTTTCTCGTGGTCCAGTTCGGGGACGACCGTCATCGGTCGCGTCACCGGGCAGGCCCGATCCTAGCCCCTGCGCCGTTCCGGCCCTACTCGAACGGGAAGACCGTCTGGTGGTCCGCCGCCCAGGAACGCAAACGTTCGACAGGCCACGTGCCCACGATCCGCTCGGGCGCGATGCCGGCCGCCTCCGCCCGGGACGCGCCGAGGGCGACGAACTCGAGCTGGCCGGGGGCGTGGGCGTCCGTATCGATGCTGAACAGGCAGCCCATGGACGCCGCGAGCGCGAGGAGGTCGTCGGGCGGGTCCTGGCGCTCCGGACGGGCATTGATCTCGACGGCCACGCCGAATTGGCGGCACGCCTCGAACACCACCTCGGCGTCGAAGTGGCTCGGGGGCCGCGTGCCGCGATCGCCGGCGACGAGGCGTCCGGTGCAGTGGCCGAGGATGTCGACGTGCGGGTTCGCGATCGCGCGGACCATCCGGGCGGTCATGGCCTCGGCGTCCATGGCGAGCTTGTTGTGGACGCTGGCGACGACCACGTCGAGGCCGGCGAGGACGTCGTCGTCGGCGTCCAGCGACCCGTCGTCGAGGATGTCGACCTCGATGCCGGCGAGCACGGTGAACCCGTCGAGCTGAGCGTCCAGGGCACGGAGGTGGGCAACCTGCGCCAGGCGCCGCTCGCGGCTGAGCCCGTTCGCCACGCGCAGGCGGGGGCTGTGGTCCGTGATCGCCAGATACTCGTGGCGAAGGCGGCTGGCTTCGAGGACCATCTCCTCGATGGGGCAGCAGCCGTCGGACCACTCGGTGTGCGTGTGCAGGTCGCCGCGGAGGGCGTCCCGCACCGGGTTGTCAGGGGCGAGGGGCCCGTCGGACGCCTCGAGTTCGGCGAGGTAGCCGGGCAGGCGCCCGGAGTGCGCTTCGCCGATGACCTTGGCCGTCGTCGCGCCGATACCGGGCAGGGTGGCCCAGGCGCGGGTGGCGTCGATGCGGGCGCGCTCGGCGGGATCGAGGTCCGTCAGCACGCCGGCCGCACGCCGGAACGCCTGCGCGCGCCGCGTCTGGCCGCCCCGCTTCTCGAGCAGCCGCGCGATCTCGCGCAGCGCGAGGACGGGATCGGCCATGGCGAACAGCCTAGGCGGCCGGCGTCCCACCGCGGGCGGGCCGCCGCTCGCTAGAGTGCGGCCAGACAAGGAGGCCACCGATGCAGCACACGCCCGCCTGGTTGCCCGACCGGGACAGCCGCGCGCTGCTGGCGGAGCGGCTGACCTCGGCGGCGGCGGCCATGACGACCGCAGCCCTGGCCGAGATCACGCGTCGGCACCCATGGTTCTCGGAGCTGGACGCCGACAACCGGGCCTCCGTCACCCTCGTCGTGAGGGCGGGCGTCGACGGCTTCATCGCCTGGTTCCACGAGGGTGGCTCGGGTCAGGCGGAGCAGAACATCTTCGCCGACGCGCCGAGCGAACTCACGCGCAGCCTGTCGCTGCAGCAAACGGTCGACCTGATCCGGGCGACGGTGGAGACGGTCGAACAGCAGATCAGCACCCAACTCGACCCCGCGGACCGGCCGGTCCTCGAGAACGCCGTGCTGCACTTCAGCCGCGAGATCGCGTTCGACGCCGCCGAGGTGTACGCCCGCGCCGCCGAGGCGCGTGGCGCGTGGGACGCACGCCTCGAGTCGCTCGTCATGGACGCGGTCGTGCGTGGCGACGCCGACGACGCCGTCACCTCCCGCGCGTCCACACTCGGCTGGCAGCACCCCGCGGGGTTGTGCGTCGTCATCGGCGACCCTCCCGCGCAGGACAGCCACGTGCGCCGGCTGCGGGTGGCTGCCTCGCGGATCGGGCTCGACGTGATGGCCGCCATCCAGGGGCCCCGGCTCGTCGTGCTGCTCGGCGGCGACTTCACCGACGATGTGGACGCCTCGGCGCGCGTCGCGCGGCTGGTCGACCACTTCGGGCCCGGACCCGTCGTCGTGGGGCCCGTCGTCGACGACCTGACCGAGGCCGTCGTCAGCGCCAGAGCCGCACAGTCGGGCCGCCGGGCGGCTCCCGCCTGGCCGGACGCCCCCCGCCCCGTCCTCGCGCGGTCGCTCCTGCCGGAGCGCGCGCTCGCCGGCGACGGTCACGCCCGGCGCGAGTTGGCGCAGGTGATCTTCGCGCCCTTGGCGGCCTACGGCGGCGACCTCGCCGAGACGCTGGAGGCTTTTTGGGCGTGCGGCACGTCGATCGAGGCAACCGCGCGCCGGCTGTTCATCCATGCGAACACCGTGCGGTATCGGCTGGGCCGCATCGAGGAACTCACCGGGTACGCCCCCGCCGACCCCCGGGACGCCTACGTCCTGCGCCTGGCGGGCACGCTCTACCGCCTGTTGGGCTGAGCGGCTGATCGACCATTGTAGGAAACCTACAAAAAGTCTCCGGCGACGTTAGCTCGGCAACCGGGTCGGCTTGTCCGGTCCGACCGAAATCATGGAAGGGTGCTCGCGATTGTTGCGCCCGGACAAGGCGCCCAGACCCCCGGTTTCCTCGCCCCGTGGCTCGAGACGCCTTCCCTGGCGGAGCGGCTCGCCGAGCTGTCGGACGCCGTCGGCATCGACCTCGCCGCCCACGGCACCACCTCCGACGCCGAGACCATCCGGGACACGGCCGTCGCCCAGCCGCTCCTCGTCGCGTCCGCGTTGATCACCGCCGAGGCGCTGCTCGAGAAAGTGGCCCCCACCGACGTCGTCGCCGGCCACAGTGTCGGCGAGGTCGGGGCGGCGACGATCGCCGGTGTCCTGTCGGCCGCCGACGCCATGGTCCTCGTCCGCGAGCGTGCCCTCGGTATGGCCGAGGCGTCCGCGGCCCGCCCCACCACCATGGCCGCCGTCGTCCGCGGCGACCGCGACGCCGTCCTCGCCGCCATCGAGGCCGTCGGCGCCACCCCGGCCAACAACAACGGTTCAGGCCAGATCGTCGCAGCCGGCACGGTCGACGAGATCGAGGCGCTCAAGTCGAACCCGCCGGCCGGCGCCCGCGTCATCCCACTGTCCGTCGCCGGCGCGTTCCATACCGTCCACATGACCCCGGGCCGCGAGCGACTGGCGGCCGCGGCGTCCGGCTTCGCGACCAGCGACCCGACGGCCCGTCTGCTGAGCAACGCCGACGGCCACGTGGTGACGTCGGGCGCCGACTATCTGCAGCGCCTCGTCAACCAGGTCACGAGCCCGGTTCGCTGGGATCTGTGCATGGCGACCATGGCCGACCTCGGCGTGACCGGTCTCCTCGAGCTCGCACCCGCCGGCACCCTCACGGGCATCGCCAAGCGCAACCTGTCCGGCGTCGAGCTCTTCAACCTGAACACGCCCGACCAACTCGACGCTGCCCGCGCGTTCGTCGCGACCCACCGCCAGGAGGCCTGACATGCCGCTGTCCCCGTCCACCGGTGCCCAGTACGCCCGCATCCTCGGTATCGGCGCGGCGATCCCCTCCCGCGTCGTCGACAACGAGGAGATGTGCACGTACATCGACTCCTCCGACGAATGGATCCAGCAGCGCACGGGCATCGTCGAGCGGCGCTGGGTCGCTGAGGGCGAGACGGTCGAGTCGCTCAGCTTGGACGCCGCCCGCCAGGCCATCGATCGGGCCGGACTGGCGGGTGCCGACATCGACGCGGTCATCGTGTCGACCGTCAGCCACATGCTGCAGACGCCGTCGCTGGCCGCCCACATCGCGGCCGAGCTCGGCACCGACGGCGCCGCCGCCTACGACATCTCGGCTGCGTGCGCCGGCTTCTGCTACGGCCTCGCGCAGGCCGACGCGCTGGTCCGGTCGGGCGCCGCCACCCATGTGGTCGTCATCGGTGCCGAGACGCTGAGTCGCATCACCGACCTCTCCGACCGCTCGACGGCATTCCTCTTCGCCGACGGCGCGGGCGCGGCGGTCGTGGGCCCCTCCGACACCCCGGCCATGGGCCCGGTCGTCTGGGGCTCGGACGGAGACCAGTACGACGTCATCAACATGACCAAGCCGTGGCCCGAGGCCCTCCAGGCCGGCGAGAACTCGAACATCTTCATGGAAGGTCGCGCCGTGTTCCGCTGGGCGACGGGCTTCATCGCCAGCGCCGCGCAGGAGTGCCTCGACGCCGCGGGCGTTACGGCCGAGGAACTCGATGTGTTCATCCCTCACCAGGCGAACAACCGCATCACGGACTCGATGCTGCGTCACCTCACCCTGCCCGACACGGTGAAGGTCGCCCGCACGATCAAGCACTACGGCAACAACTCCGCCGCATCGATCCCGATCGCCATCGACGCCATGCTCGCCTCGGGCGAGGCCAAGAGCGGCGACCTGGCGCTCATCATCGGCTTCGGCGCCGGGCTCGTCTACGCGGGCCAGGTCGTCCAGCTGCCCTGACCACCGGCAACCCCGCCGGCCAAGAAACGTCCACAAAGTAAACCAAGAGAAGGAGAAGCCACCATGGCCACCACCGAAGAGATCCGCGCCCAGCTCGCCGAGCTCGTCAACGACGTTGCCGGCGTGCCCGTCGAGGACGTCCAGCTCGACAAGAGCTTCGTCGACGACCTCGATGTCGACAGCCTCGCGATGGTCGAGATCATCGTCGGCTGCGAGGAGAAGTTCGGCGTCACGATCCCCGACGAGGAGAGCAAGAACCTCAAGACCGTCGGCGACGCCGTCGCCTACATCGAGCAGCACAGCTGACCCGCTGCCCCGCTCGCCGGAGCTGAGCCGGCGGCGTCCGGAAGCGCTGTTTCCGGACGCCGCCGCCCAGCCCCTTCCCGCACCCCACCATCCCCCACCCAACACACCACACCGGAGGAAGAACCCGATGAAGGAAGTTGTCATCACCGGCATGGGCGCCACCACGCCGCTGGGCGGTGACCTCCCGAGCACGTGGCAGGCCATGCTGGCCGGCGAGTCGGGTGTGGTCGCCCTCACCGAGGAATGGGCCGAGCCGCTCGCCGTGCGGATCGCCGCCAAGCTGAAGGTCGACCCCTCGGAGATCATCGACCGCGTCAAAGCGCGACGCCTCGACCGCTCGGCGCAGATCGCGCTCATCGCCGCCGAGGAGGCCTGGAAGCAGGCCGGCTACGGGCTCGGCGAGGACAACGACGTGGATCCCGACCGGCTCGGCGTGTCGCTCTCGAGCGGCATCGGCGGGCTGCACTCGATCCTCGACAACTGGGACAACTACCGTGACAAGGGACCCCGCCGGGTGAGCCCTTTCACGATCCCCATGCTCATGGCGAACGCGCCCGCAGCCAACGTGGGTCTGCTCGTCGGCGCCCAGGCGTCGATCCAGGCGACCGTGTCCGCCTGCGCCTCGTCGAACGAGGCCATCGCGCTGGCCGTCGACCAGATTCGGTTGGGCCGTGCTGACGTGATCGTCGCCGGCGGCACCGAGGCGACCATCCACGCGCTGCCGTTGGCCGCGTTCGGCCAGATGCAGGCACTGAGCAAGCGCAACGACGACCCGCAAGGCGCCTCGCGCCCGTGGGACAAGGGCCGCGACGGCTTCGTCATGGGTGAGGGCGCGGGCGTCCTCGTCCTGGAGTCCCTCGAACACGCGCAGGCGCGCGGCGCAACGATCTACGGCACGATCGCGGGGGCCGGCATCAGCGCCGACAATCACGACATCGTCCAGCCCGAGCCGACCGGCCGTGGGCAGGCGTCCGCCATGGTGAAGGCGCTCCGGGAGGGGGGGCTCGATGCGTCCGACGTGAAGCACGTCAACGCGCACGGCACGTCCACCCCGCAGGGTGACCTGACCGAGGCGAGTTCGATCCGCCGAGCGCTCGGCGACGCGGCGGACGACGTGATCGTGACGAGCACCAAGTCGATGACGGGCCACCTGCTCGGCGGTGCCGGCGCGGTTGAGCTCATCGCATCTGTCCTGGCGCTGCGCGACCGCATGTCACCGCCGACGATCAACCTCGTCGATCCCGACGACGACCTGCCGGTCACCGTGGCCGCCAACGTCAAGACACCTCTGCCCGCGACGGGCGACATCGCCGCGCTGAACAACAGCTTCGGCTTCGGCGGCCACAACGTCGCGGTGGCGGTGACGACGGCGAACACCTGATCGACAAGACAAGCGGCCCCGCTCCTGCGGGGCCGCTTCGTCGTTCTCGTGCCGGCGCCTACAGACGCGGCTCGGGCTGGGAACCCGAGTGCCGCACGTTGGCGGCGGCGGCGTCCAGGGCCAGCTTGGCTGCCTGTGCGCGGTCGTTGCCGCGCACCAGCGCCGCTGCGAGGGTGCCCACGAGGGCGTCCGTCGCACCGACCGTGTCGACGACCTGGTCGTCGGGCACGACATCCCCCGTGTAGCGAACGCCGTCCCAGTCCAGCCCGTCCTTGCCGCGCAGCACGACGAGAGACGCCGGCCTCGCCCCTGACGCCTCGAAGTCGTCCAGCGCCTCCTCGGGCACCACCAGCGGGTCGGCCAGTGCGACGACGTCCGAGGGCAGGTCGGTGTACGGGGCCGCGTTGATGATCACGCGGACGCCATGGCGTGCGGCCTGGCGGGCCGCCTCGGCGACGGTGTTCACGGGCGTCTCGAGCTGCATGAGCAGGATGTCGGACGGACCCATGCCGCGGATCGGGTCCAGTGGCCGCGAGCCGACCTTCGCGTTCGCTCCAGAGACGACGGCGATCGAGTTCGTGCGGCCGTCGCTGAAGATGATCGCGTGCCCCGTCGGCACCTGCGGCACCCGGTCGACGTAGAGCTTGATGCCGCGCGCGTACAGCCGGTTGAGCGAGGCCCGACCCGCATCGTCGTCGCCCACGGCACCCACCATGATCACGTCGGCCCCCTGGGCACGCGCCGCCACCGCCTGGTTCGCACCCTTGCCGCCCGCATAGCGCGACAGTGACTGCGCCATCACCTTCTCACCCGGCTGCGGATAGCTCTCAAGGCGTGTCTCCAGGTCGACGTTGATGGATCCCAGAACGATCACGCGGCTCATGCCCGCCTCCTCCTCAGCTGTGCTTCTTTGCGAACCCATCTCACCAGATGAACGCGCGCGGCGCGAGGGTTCTACGACATCGTGTCGTTCCCGAAAGGGCCGAGGACGCCGCCGGCTCAGCCCACCTCGTGCAGCCAGCGCAGCGGAACGCCCTCAGCCGCATGGCGGAAGACGTCCAGTTCGACGTCCCACGCTCGCCCGAGCAGAGCGTCGAGGGCCTCGCGGAGGGACGTTTCGTCGGGCGAGCCGAGCATGGCGTGCCGAATGCGGTCCTCCGGGACGACGATGTCGCCGTGCAGCCCCACCGTGGCATGGAAGATGCCGAGCGCGGGCGTGTAGCTGTACCGCTCGGCCTCTGAGGCGGCGGTGGCGTCCTCGGTCACCTCGAAGCGGACGCGGCCCCAGCGCTTGAGCGTGCTGGCCAGCCGGGTGGCGGTGCCCACAGGCGCACTCCAGGTGAACTCGGCGCGGTACGCGGCGCGCTCCGCCGGCTGGGGGTGCCACTCGAGGCGCACAGGCGCGCCGACGGCGCCGCCGACCGCCCACTCGACGTGCGGGCACAGCGCCGACGGCGCGGAATGGATGTGCAGGACTCCGCGAGTCGTTGTCATGGCGTTCCTCCCGCTCGGTGATGCCTTCCCCTGCGCCACCGGATACGTGAGTCACGCCGTTGTGAATCCCATTGTGCCTGGGCTGTCAAGTGCGACGCACCACCGGCGAAGGCCCCCTCGGACTGCGCATCGAAGTGCTTTCCACTAGGCTCGATGTCTCCGATCACGACCAAGGGGGAAACGATGGCACGCACGGGACGGGTTCTGGCGCTGGTCACCAGCGCGGACCGCTACCTGAAGAAGGGCTACCGCACCGGGCTCTGGCTCGGGGAACTGACCCACGTGTACGACGTGCTGTGCAAGGCGGGTCACCAGGTCGACATCGTCAGCGTCTGCGGTGGGACCGTGCCGATCGACCCCGAGAGCCTGGCCGGCCCCATCCTGAAGGTGGGCAACACCGACAGACGCTACGAGGATCCGGCGTTCATGGCGTTGCTCGACGACACGCCGGCGCTCGCCGAGGTAGACCCTGCCGACTACGACGCGATCTTCCTCGCGGGCGGCCACGGCGCGATGTTCGACTTCGTGGACGAGTCGGTCGCGCAGACGGTCGCCGCGTTCGCGGATGCCGGCAAGGTCGTCGCGGCCGTCTGCCACGGCCCGGCGGGCCTGCTGGGCGCCAAGCTCGCCGACGGGTCGCAGTTGCTCGCCGGCCGCACGGTGACCGGTTTCAGCTGGACCGAGGAGAAGGCCGCCGGCCGCGCCGACGCCGTCCCGTTCAACCTGCAGCAGCAACTCAAGGACGCCAGCGGCAAGTACACCAAGGCGATGCTGCCGATGGGCAAGGAGGTCGTCGTGGACGGCCTCCTCATCACCGGCCAGAACCCCACGAGCGCGGCAGGCGTCGGCGAGGCGATCGTCAAGGCACTGAAGAAGCACCTGCGCTGACGCGGTCTCGGCCCGCTGGCTGCCGACGCGGATCGGACGCCGCCGCGCACCGTCGCTTCTCCCCGCGTGACTCAGCGCCGCGCCTCGGCGAGGAGTTCGGCAGCGTGGGCGCGCGCGGCGTAGGTGCCCTCGAGGCCCGCCATCATGCGGGCCAGTTCGGCGGCGCGGTCGGCGTCCGCCACCTCGCGGATGCCCGACGTGGTCACCTGGCCGTCGTCGGCCTTGTGGACGACGTAGTGCCGGTCGGCGAACGCCGCCACCTGCGCCAGGTGCGTGACCACGATGACCTGCGCATGTTGGGCCAGGCGGGCGAGACGGCGTCCGATCTCGAGGGCGACCGCACCGCCGACCCCCGCGTCCACCTCGTCGAACACGAAGGTGTGCCCCTCGTTGCCCGCAGCGAGCACGACTTCGAGCGCGAGGCGCACCCGTGACAACTCGCCACCGGACGCCACCCGCGCCAGCGGCGCCGGCGCGCTGCCCGGGTTGGCGGTGAAAAGCAGACTGACCTGGTCGCCTCCGTGGGGGCCGAGCTCGCCGGCGTCGGTCACGTCGAACACCAGTCGCGCCCGCGGCAGCGCCAAGGCACCCAGTTCGGCCTCGACCCGGCCGGCCAGGTCGGACGCGGCCGCGCGCCGCCGCTCCCCCAGGGCGCGGCCCAGGTCGGCCAGCTCGGCGTTCGCGCCGGCGAGGGCGGCGTCCAGCTCGGCGATGCGGTCGTCGGAACCGGCCAGGCGGGCGGCGTCCGTGGCGGCCCGCTCGGCCCACGCCAGCACCGCGTCGACACCCGGCCCGTACTTGCGGGTCAGCGCCTGCAGTTCGGCGAGCCGGCCGGCGATCCACTCCAGGCGGGCCGGGTCCGCGTCCAGCGAGGCCAGATAGGACGCCAGGTCGCCCGCGAGATCGTCGAGCAGATAGCCCACCTCGTCGAGCCGACCGGCCAAGGTGGCCAGCTCCGGGTCGTCGTCGCGCGCCGCCGCCAGCCCGCGCCGGGCGGCAGCCACGAGGCCGAGCGTGCTCGGAACGTCATCCACCGCGTCGTCGTCGCCGGCGAGCGCCACCAGCGCCGTCCGGGCGGCGAGCCGCAGGTCGTCGGTGGCCTGGAGACGCCGAGCCTCACCCTGCAGTTCCTCGTCCTCGCCGGGCCGCGGAGCGGCCTTCTCGATCTCGGCCAGCCCGAACTCCAGCAGCGCCAGTTCGCGCGCCCGTGCCTGCGCCTGCCCGGCCAACGCGGCCCGCTCGGCCAGCCACCCCCGCCGCTCGGTCCACCGCGCCCGGTAGGTCGCCAGCCGGGCCTGATGCTCGGGGCCGGCGAAGGCGTCCAGCACGTCGCGTTGCCGGTCAGGCGACCCGAGCCGCACCTGCTCCGACTGCCCGTGCACCGTCACCCGCTCCCCCACCATCTCCGCCAGCTGCGGGAGCGGCACCTGGACGCCACCCACCCGCGCCCTCGATCGCGACGAGGTGAGCACGCGTGTCAGCAGCACCTCACCGTCGTCCAGCGCACCGCCCACCTCGTCGACCGCCGCCGTGAGGGTGGCGTCCGCCGTCAGCCGCCCCTCGAGCAGCGCCCGCTCGGCCCCCACGCGCACGAGCCCGGTGTCGGCCCGTCCGCCGATGAGCAGATTGAGCCCCGACACCACCATCGTCTTCCCGGCGCCCGTCTCGCCCGTGACCACCGTGAAGCCGGATCCGAACTCGAGCACCGCGTCGTCGATGACCCCCAGATCGGCGATGCGCAGCTCAGTGAGCATCGCCCGCTCCGGACGCCCTCCGCTCGGCCCGGCCCCGCCACCCGTCGACGGGCAGGTCGAACTTGGCGACGAGGCGTTGCACGAACGGTTGGAGCGTCGTGCGCGCGAGCGCCAACGTGTGGGGGCTGCGCCGTACGGTCAACTCGCTGCTCGGTGGCACGTCGACGCTGCGCCTGCCGTCGCACCACACGACGCCGCCGGTCGGCGGGTTCTCGAGCATCTCGATGACGACGGTCGAATCGGGACTGAGCACAAGCGGACGGGCGAAGAGCGCATGGGCCAACAGAGGCACGACGAGGAGAGCGTCGAGGTCGGGCCAGAGCACCGGACCCTGCGCCGAGAACGCGTAGGCCGTCGACCCGGTCGGCGTCGCCACCAGGACGCCGTCGGTGCCCCACCGGGACAACGGGTGCCCGTCGATGTCGACGAGCACCTCGATCATGCGCTCGCGCGCCGCCTTCTCCAGCGACACCTCGTTGACCGCGAACGACGACCACAGGACCTCGCCACCCGGCCGGTCCCGCAGTGTCACCTCGAGACACAGCCGCTCTTCGACGGTGTAGTCGCGCTCGATGATCGTGCGGGCCAGCGACGGGATCTCACTCGGCTCCAGCTCGGCGAGGAAGCCCACGTGCCCCAGGTTGACCCCGAGCATCGGGAAGCCGCGCGGCACGGCCCATTCGGCGGCCCGCAGGATCGTGCCGTCCCCCCCGAACACGACGACCAACTCGACGTCGACGTCGGGACAGTCCTCGAACCGACGCACATCGTTGCCGACGCGGAGCCGGTCGGGCAGCGCGTCGTAGCCGGCGCCCCGCACCCAGCAGGTGATGCCGTTGCCCGTGACCCGGTCGAGGAAGGCCTCGGCGGCCGCCACCGCATGCGGGCGCTGGGGGTGCACGGCGAGCGCGATCTGCCGTTTCGTCACTGCGTCTGCCTCCCGGTCCGGCCGTGGGTCACTCTGCCAGCCTAACGGGGTCGTCCGACGGAACGTGCCGGGCCAGCTTCAGGAAGTACTCGCGATTGCCGCGCTCGCCGGGTAGCGCCGTCTCCCCTCGCCAGACCGTCGTCCAGCCCAGCTGCGCGGCGGCGTCCGACACGGCATCGACGGCGGCATCGGCCCGCGCCGGGTCGGCCACGACACCGTGCGCGTCGAGCGCCGCGCGGCCCACCTCGAACTGGGGCTTGACCATCAGCAGCGCCACCCCGGCCGGGTCGAGGACGGCCAGGACCGGAGCGACGAGCAGCGTGAGCGAAATGAACGACACATCCGCGACGACCACGTCGACCGGCTCACCGCCGACATCGGCGAGCGTGAGGTCCCGCAGGTTGAGCCCTTCGCGGGGCACGACCCGCGGGTCGGACGCCATCGGCTCGGCCAGCTGCCCGTGCCCGACGTCGACCGCGTAGACCCGCTCGGCGCCCCGCTCGAGGAGCACTTGGGTGAAACCGCCCGTGGACGCCCCGGCGTCGAGGCAGCGGCCGGCGACGACCGTGCCGGTGGCGTCGAGCGCGCCGAGGAGCTTGTGGGCGGCGCGGCTGACGTACGGGTCGGCGTCCGCCTCGATGCGGGTGCGGTCAGACACTTTCTCGGACGCCCTGGACGCCCGCCGCCCGTCGACACGGACCCGTCCGCGAGCGATGAGGTCGGCCGCCTGTGCCCGCGACCTGGCAAGCCCCCGCGTGACGAGAGCGACGTCGAGGCGTTGGGTCACGGGCGCGGCAGCGGCGGCTGCGGGGTGGGGTTGAGGGCGGCGGCCACGGCGTCCAGTGCGGCGGCCAATGCCTCAGGGTGAGCGTGGACGTCGTCGCTCAGTTCGAGGGCGGCCAAGGCCTCGTCGATGCCGGCGTGACCGGTGATGGGGAACGCGTCCATCCGCTCGCCGCGGGCGTCCGGGACAGTGTCGTCGGCGAAGGCGTTCACGCAGATCATCCTACGGCCCGGGGTCGGTGTTGCTCTCCACGCTAGGGCAGAAGGTCGAGGCGGGCGCCCACGGCGTCCGACCAAGCGACCGATCCAGCCCAGACGAGTTGGGCGAGCGCCCACGCGGCGTTCAACTGGGCGTCGCGTGTGCTCAGGTCGCCTTCGAGCACCGGCTCTCCGGCCACCCCCCGGACCCGGACGCCACCGCAGACCGCTCCGGCGGCGTCCAGCGTGGCCACGCGCTGCGGCTCGAAGAGCGAGGCAACGTTCCAGCCGATCGCCGTGGGCCGGCCGTTCTCGGGGGCGAGGCACACGTCGCGGACGCCGTGGGCGCCGGTGAACACGAAGAAGGAATCGATGCCGACGGCGTGCGCGCCCATGATGTCGGTGTCGATGCGGTCGCCGACGAAGACAGGACGCCGGGCGCCGGTGCGCTTGATGGCCGCGGCCATGAGCGGCTTGTGCGGCTTGCCAACGACCGTGGGCTCCACATCGACCGTGACGCGCACCGCGTGCACCATCGTCCCCAGGCCCGGCACGATGCCGCGGTTGGTGGGGCGCGTCGCGTCGGTATTGGTGGCGATCCAGCGAGCCCCGTTCTGGATGGCGAAGCCGGCCTCCTCGAGGCGCGGCCAGGTCATGTTGGGGTCGTAGCCCTGCACCACCAGGTCGGGGGCGTCGTCGGCGGTGGCCACCGGGGTCAGGCCGGCCTCGGTGACGAGGTCGACGAGATTCTGGGTGCCCACGACGAGGACGGTGGCGCCATCCGGGTACTCCTCCGCGACGAGCGCCGCCGCGGCTTGAGCGCTCGAGATGACGTCCTCCGGCGCCGCCGGGTAGCCGAGGCCGGCCAGATGCTCTGCCACCTGCTCGACCGCGCGGGCCGCATTGTTGGTCACATAGGTGGGCCGGACGCCGCGGCGCACCAACTCGTTGACGCCCTCCACCGCACCCTCGACCGCGTCGGGGCCGAGGTAAAGCACGCCGTCCAGGTCGAACATGACCACGTCGTGGCCGTCGATGAACGCGCTCACTCGTCGTCCTCCCGCGTCTGCTGGTCGTGCTCTTCCTCGTCGCGAGCTTCGCCGTCCTGCGGCTCGTCGTCCTGCGCTTCGTCGTCCTGCGCTTCGTCGTCCCCCCACGTCTCCTCGTCGTGCCCTTCGTCGCCCAGCGGCTCCTCGGCTGCGGACTCCCCGGCGTCGTCGTCGCCATCTGGGTCTGCGTGGTCCTCGGCCGCTTCCTCATCGCCGGATTCTGAGGTGAGGGCGTCCTCGTCGACCTCAAGGACCATGCCCTGCAGGCGGGCAACGCGCTCCTGGGCATCGGTCTCGCCGTCCTCGTCCAGCGCCGCGGCGGCCGCGAACCACCGCTCTGCACCCTCCGCGTCGCCGGTCTGTTCGAGCAGGTCGGCGTAGCCGTATCGCAGCGCGGCGCGCGCCTTGCGTGATCCTCGGCCGGCAGAAGCCTCGATCTCGGCCCGCAGGACGCGCAGCGCCTCGGCTGCCTGCCCTTGGTCAAGCCGCGTGCCGGCCTCGACGAGGCGGAGCTCGACGCGTTGCCCGAAGTCGGGCTTGGCATCGAGCCCCTCGCGGATCAGCTTGAGCGCCCGGTCAGGGCGGCCGAGGGCGCGTTCGCAATCGGCCATGGCCGCGACGAACTCGATGCCGCCGTTCATGCGCCGCAGGGCCCGAAACTCGTGCAGCGCCACCGCGTACTCCCCCGCCGCGTAGGCGGCCTCACCGGTGGCCTCGCGCGTGACGGCCAAGCGGGCGGCGCGGCGCCGCGCGGCCTCGGCATGGGCGTACGCCAACCGCGGGTCGGTGTCGATGAGTTGTCCGGCCATCAGCAGATGTGCGCCGACGACCTCGGCCAGCTCCGGCGTCAGCGAACGCAACTCCGCGCGCACCGGGCGCGGAAGTTCGCGCAGGTCGACGTCCCTGGGGGTCTCGGGCTCATTCTCCTTTGCCGCAAGCCCCGGCCGCGGCACATAGGGCTCGCGCTCCTCCTCGTCGCGGTGGGGCCGATCGTCCCGGCGCGACCGACGGCCGTCGTCGCGGAAGGGACGCCGCTCGTTCCGATCGTCCGAGCGGTACGGACGCCGTTCGTTGCGGTCCCCATCCCGGAAAGAACGCCGCTCACCGCGGTCGTCCGAGCGATACGGACGCCGCTCCCCCCGCTCGTCGGAGCGGTACGGACGCCGCTCCCCCCGGTCCTCCGTCCGATACGGACGCCGCTCGCTCCGATCGTCCGAGCGATACGGACGCCGCTCACCCCGCTCGTCAGAGCGGTACGGACGCCGTTCGTTGCGGTCCCCATCCCGGAGAGGACGCCGCTCACCGCGGTCGTCCGAGCGATACGGGCGCCGCTCCCGCTCGTCAGGGCGATCAGGCCGTCTGTCGTTCCGATCCCCCTCTTGGAAAGGACGCCGCTCCCCCCGGTCGTCCGTACGACGAGGGCGTCGGTCCCCGTCCCGGCGCGGCGCCGGTCCGCCACGGAACTCCCGGCGTTCCCCAGTCTCTCCGGAACGTTCGCGCCGGTCCTGCCACGGGCCTCCACTCCGGCCATCTCGGCGGTCACGCTGGCGGCCCGCATAGGGCTGCGAAGGCCGCCCACTCCGGTCGTCACGATCGCGGTCTCCACGCTCGCGCCGCGCCCCATCGTCTGACCGATAGTCGCGGCTGCGTGGCCGGTCGGAATCCCGACGCTGGTAGCCGCGCTCGCCCGTACCCGGAGCACGACGCTCGCGAGATGCTCCGAAGTCACGCCGGGGGCCGCCACGGAAATCGTCCCGGCGCGCGCCCTGCCGGCGTGTGCGGTCGTCCCGTGGGTCGTCGCTGGTTTCACTCACCGTCCAAGTCTGCCGCCACAAGTTCCGCAGAGCAAAGCACGGTTGTACGTGGAGCGGGCCCAGCATGCGCGGCCCGTGGCTCGCGCAGCCAGAGCGCTCTCCGAGCCATGGTGGACATTCCGCACGGGCTGAGTCGACGCCGCTGTCGGCGGCCACGAAAAAATGCCCAGTGACGGTCATGTAGTTGCCCGCTGGCGGTCATGAAACCTGCCCGGTGGCGGCCATGGGATCTGCCCGACACGAACTATCCGTTGCTGACCACGTCCGTGGTTGGCGTCCCTTC
>NZ_JARKOT010000124.1 GCF_029977985.1 Propioniciclava sp.
GGACAGCCACGGCACGATCCTGACCACGCCGTTCACCGTCACCCCGGACAACCCGGTCACCGGCTACCTGCCGCTCGGCGCCACCTGCTGCTGGGCGATGATCGACGGCGAGGCGGGCCGGATCGTCCGGCCGCTGCCCGGACCACTACAGCCTCTGGTGCCGAGCCGGATCGAGCTGCCGGTGCGAGGCCCGGTCGGCATCCAGACCGGCCTCAGGCCGCCCCTGCAGCTGAGCGCCCCGTTCGCGCTCACCGGCGTCGTGGCGACCCCGCTGGGCGACGCCCCGGTGGCCCGGCGCAGCCGTGCGCCGTACCACGTCTACGCCTCGCACATCGAGCGGCTGGTGGTCAGCGGCAGCGGCACCGTCCGGTCGGCGGCGTGGCTGCCCGCCGAGGCGGTGGACGTGTTCGAGCCGTTCCGGACCGCGCCGCTGCCGATCGGCCCGGGCGCCCGCTACCTCGGACCGGCCAACGGTCTGGCGTTCTCCCTCGACCGGGTGAAGCGCGGCGCCCCGCAGCGGGGTGGCATGCACGAGCACCCGACGCTCGCCGGCCCGTCCGCCTGCCCGCCGGTGAGCGTGGCGGACGAGGTGGTGCGGGTCGCCAAACTCGCCGCCGAACTGGAGCCGCACCTGGACCGGCTCGTCAACGACACCACCGCGCCGCCGTGGGAACTGACCGCCGTCGAGCAGGTGCTGGACGCCGGCGGCAACAATCTCGGCACGTCCGACCGGCTGATCCTCTACGACCTGCTGCAGGCGATGGTGGATCCGGGCCTGGCCCGCTGGCTCGGGCTGCTCGATGTGGACGAGGAGGCCGGCTGGAACGACGAGGTCGTGGTCGCCTACATCGTCCAGGGCCTGTTCCGCCCCGACTGGGACGCGATCGCCAAGGCCGGGCTCACCGCGACGCTGGACCCGTCCGGCATCTTCACCAGGCCGGACGTCGCCGCGAAGGCCGTCAGCTCCCACGCCGGCCAGCAGGCGGTCGACGAACCGGGCAAGCTGGGCGACGGGCCGTTCTTCCTCGCCAGGGTGGTGCTGGCGGCCACCACCGGGGTGCCGCTGGACAGCCCGGCGAACCCGGCGCTCGCGACCCCGGTGGCCGGCCCGTGGCTGCCCACGGTGCCGCCGGTCGCCGTCCGCGAACTGACCATGGACATCGAGCAGCTGGTGCCCGGCGCGGGGCTGGCCAGCGCGATCGCCCAGCCGTCCGGGGGGACGCCGGTCGAGCGGAACGCCGCCGACACCGTCGGCCGCCGGACGCTGATCGTGGCCAACCAGGCCGAGTCGGCGACCAGCCCGACGTCGGGCTTCCTCGACGACCGGGGGATCACCGAGGACGACGGCAGCTGGCAGCTCGCCCAGGCCGACTGGTTCGGCCGCTGGTCGGGCTGGAGCCGGACGGGGTTCGGTCCCGGCGTGCGTCCGGCGCCGCCGCGGCCCACGCTGACGCTGACCGTGATCCCGCCCGTGGTGCCCGACCCGGCGCCGACCGGGCCGCTGGCCGGCAAGGTCCGGGTCGAGGTGTCCGTGCCGCCGCTCAGCGGCCTGCCCGCCGGCGCGCGGCTGCTCGACCACCTCGAACTGACCAGCAGCGGCGGTGCCACGCCGGGCACCACCACGCACCCGATCGCCGATCCGACGAACCCACCCGAGACCCTGGTGATCGAGGTGGCCGGGCCTGCGCTCGCGCCGACGGCGAGCGGCACGGTGACCGTCACCGCGCTGTGGCGGGACGTCGCCGGCGCTGCCTCCGCCACATCGGAGCCGAAGACCGCGACCCTGTACGACCCACGTCCGCCGACCCCGGTCGTCCTGCCGCCCACGCTCACCTACACCGCGCGCCCCGATTCCACCGGCCGCGCCCGGGCAACCCTGACCTGGACGCCGGTCGCGGGGCAGGCGTCGTTCCGGGTGTTCGTCGCCGACGAGACCACCCTGCGGGCCAAGCTCGCCGACATCGTGGCCGGCCGGGCCGGCGCGGGCGACGCAGGACTCGCCCCGACCACCGTCCAGGCGCAGACGCTGCTCAACCAGCTCACCGCCGCCGGGGACGACGCGCCCGCCCGCGGTGCGGTCTGGGACGCGAACCGTACCCTGCTGCCGCGGCGCTGGTGGCTGCAGCTGACCGGCGAGCCGGTGCCCGCACCGCCGAGCGGACCGGTGGTGTTCTCCCACGACGTGTCCGGATCGCTGGCCGTACTGGTGCTGTACCGCGTGGTGGCGGTGAGCGCCGCCAGCGTCGAGTCGGACTTCGCGACCTCGCCGCTGCTGCCGCGTGGCGTCCCCAACCTGCTGGTGCCCCCCGAGCCGACACTCGCGGTGACGCCGGTGGTCGACGGTGCCGGCAACCTGCAGGCCGAACTGACGATCACCGTGCCTGCCGGGCCGACGCCGGCGGCCCGCTACCGGCTGCGCCGGGCCACGACGACGACCGACACCCTGCTGATGCCGATCGTCGGTGTCGGCGCGCTGCCGCCCCGGCCGTCGCCCGACCAGCCGCAGGTGCTCGTGGTCGGCGACACCGGGAACACCGTCGAGGGACCGCGCAGTGCCCTGCCGGCGTGGGTCACCTACCACTGGCGGGTGGAGGTCCAGGGTGCCCCGGCGCCCGGCGGTGGCCCGGACGGCGAGTGGTCGAGCCCGTCCGCGCCGGTGTCGACGCTGGTGCTGCCGCCGGACCCGCCGGTGACCGTCACCGACCTGACCGCCACCAGGGATGCCGCCGGCGTGCACGTCCGGTTCCGGCAGCCGGAACCGCTGGCCGGAGGCAGCACCACGGGCTACGCCGTCGACGTCTACCGCCAGCTGCCCGGCGCGGGGCTGCGGCTGCTCGCCAGCGTGCCCGGGCTGGCGCCGCCGCCGACCGGTCGCGGGACGAACCCGTCCGCGTTCTTCGACGTGGTGGACGCCGACGCGACCGTGCCCGCGGGCACCGGCTACCGGGTGGTGGTCACCGATCCGATCGGCCGCATGTCGGCCGCCAGTCCCCTGGTGGAGGCGCCATGACTCTCGCACCCGCCCCCGACACCCTCGGCCTGGAGTCCCCGGCGATCGGGCCCTGGTTCCGCACCGACGTGACGCTTCCCGTCCCCGGCGACGACCTCGGGGTGACCCTCAACCTCACCACCGGCGAGGACTGGCTGCCGCCGGCCGGCGGGCTGCTCTCCCTCGCCGTCGCCACCGACCCGCGTCCGGCCGTGCTCGCCGGGTTGCGGGGGCCGGACGGCAGCCCGGCCTTCACCACCGGACGGCTGGTGGCGCTGTTCCGGCTGCTGCCCGAGGTCGAGCAGCGGCTGGGCGCCCTGCTCACCCTGCCCACCGTGGACGGCACCACGCCGCCCGCCGGCACGGCCACCCGGGCGACCGTCCGCTGGTTCGCGCTCGAACTGCCCGAGAACCCGCCGCCGCTGGCCACGCTGCTCGACCGGATCGACCCACCCGTGCAGGGGTTCAGCAGCGACTCCGAGAAGGCCGGCCACCTCGGCCTCACCCAGACCGGCGGCAACCTGGGCAATGACGTCCACCCGATGGCCGACCTGAAGCGGGCCGGCAGCATCCTCGGGTTCGAGGACAAGCTGCTGACCTTCCCGGCCGCGGCCACGGTGAAGCTGTTCGCGTTCGATGTGCGCGGCCGTCCGCTCGATCCGGGCGCGGTCGCAGCCTGGTGGACGTCGCTGACCACCACGTTCAACAACCTGTGGGCGCCGGGCGTCACCCAGCGGACGGCGACCACCACCGCGCAACTCGGCTTCCACCTCACCTCGCCCAACGAGGCTCCGGCCCATCCGGGCGTGCTGGGCCGGCTGCAGGCCACGGGCCCCACCGGCACGGGACCGGTGCGGACGACCACCGGCGGGGCGAACCTCACCCTCACCGGCGGGACGGTGGACGCCGCCCCCCTGCCGCGAGTCGCGGTGCTGCCGGCCGGCAACTACCTGGCCGCGGCCAACCTCTGGGCGGCCGGCGCGGTCGGTGGCCTGACCAGGGACTTCGTCCGGGTCGCGCTGGTCGACCTCGAACTGCAGGTCACCGGCCAGCCCCGGGTCGCCGGCACCGGCGCCAGCGACGTCGAACAGCGCCGCGCGGACGACCAGAAGCGGACGACCAGCCAGATCCTGGTGGCGCAGGCCACCACCGACGCCACCGAGACGGTGCTGCTGGCCACCGCCGATGCGGCCATGGCGGGGCTGGTGGCCGTGCTCGGCGCCGGGTCGGCCACGCTGGCCGCGCCGGTGCTGGACCGGTCGGCCGGTGCGCTGGCGGCGCCGACGCTCCCGTCCGTGGCTCCGCCGGCGGCGCTGCCGAACGCGGTGACGATGGTCGCCCTCACCGGCGGCGGCACGGCGGCCGGCTCGACCGTGACCAACCAGCGGGTGCTCGTGCAGACCAGCTTCGACCCGTCGCTGGCGGGCGCCTGGCTGCGGGTGTGGCCCCAGTACTTCGACTCCGACAAGGGAGTTCACGAGCGCGGCGCCGGCGGCTCCGGCACGGTGGACGCGGCCGGGGTCGTCCGGGTCGTGGTGCGGCTGGCGGACGGCGACGTCACGCCCGACAACCGGATGGGCCTCGACCTGATGCTGGTCACGGCCACCCAGGCGATGCGCTACGCGGAGGTGCGGTTGGAGCGTCCGGTGCCGGTCGGCGGCACGATGCCGACCCTCGGCTCGGTCACCGACCCGGTGGTGGCGTGCGAGTCCGGCCAGACCTTCACCGGCGGGGTGCCGGCGGGGGCGTTGCCGTCCGGGAGCACGCTGGTCGGGCTGTCCACGCCGCCGGCGCTGGTCGATCCGGCGAGCGTGCCGAACGCCCAGTGGAATGCCCCGACCGTGGCCGCCGCGCTGGTGGCCGGGGACAGCTTCCTGCTCACCGAGCCGGCCTGGAAGGGCTGGCGTGGCGGCGAGACCGCGGAGGCCGTCGCCTCGGGTGGGGCCACCCCGTCGGTGATCGCCCGCCCCGGGCTGACCCGGCTGGTCCAGGTGGGCGCCCCGCTGCCCACGCAGGCGCGGGACGAGGTGGCGGCTGCCGTCGTCACCGCCGGCGTGGCCGATGCGGTCGTGGCCGCGGTCACGCCGCTCGGCGTCCACCACGAACTGCTGCCGCACCAGAGCGGGCATCCCGGCGCGCCCGGCGACGACGAGCGGCACGGCACCGGTGCCCGGCTGCGTGGACCGGCGGCCGTCGCGGTCGCGGAGATCCTGCGGGAACGCACCGCCGGCACGACGGTCGCCCTCGCCCAGGCCGCGGCCACGCCGCTCCCCCAACCCGCCGCACCCACCGTCCCCGGCACGTGGACGGCCGTACTGCGGACGGTTGGCTTCGGCGTGGAGGCCGAACCAGGGCTCACCCAGGTGCTGAACGCGACCGGGCTGGGTGCGTTCCCGTTCGACGGCACGTTCAGCGACATCCAGACCTGGCTGAGCACCAACGGGATCACGCTCCCGGGAAGCACCGGACCGGCTGCCGCCAGCGTGGTACGGGCGGTCAGCCGCCGCATGCTGGGCGCCCGTAGCGGCTACCGCGAGGCGCTGCAGGCCATGTTCACCGCCTTCGCCAGGGCGGAGGACTACATCTACCTCGAGACCCCGGCGATGGACTACGAGTTCGTCGCCAGCGGCACCGATGACGTGCTGAGGCTGTGGCAGGCGCTGATCGACCGGGCGGCGGAGAACCTCGCCCTGCAGGTGGTGGTCTGCCTGCCGGTGACGCTGGCGCCGGGGACGCCGGCGAAGCTGCAACGTGTCCGGGACAAGGGGGTTCTGGCCGCACTGGCCGCGCTGCGGACGGCCGCCGGTGAGCGGCTGGCGGTGTTCACCCCGGTCACCGGGCCGGGCCGGTCGCTGCACCTGGACGCCACCAGCGTCCTGGTCGACGACGCCTGGGCGATCACCGGCGGTGCCCACCTGTGGCGACGCGGACTGAGCTTCGACGCCTCCCTGGCGGTGTCCGCGTTCGACGAGCGGGTGGCCGGCGGGCGTCCGGCGGAGGTGGTGGCGTTCCGCCGAGCCCTGATCGCCGGCCGGCTGGGCCTGGCGGCGAACCTGCTGCCCGAGGACCCGGCCGAGCTCGTCCGGGCGATCCGGCAGCTGTCCGCCCGCGGCGGTGGCCTGCGGCTGAGCCCGGAGCCGATCGAGCAGCCCAAACCCGCCCCCGCCGAGTCGGACGTGGCGATCTGGAACCCCGACGGCTCCCCGGTCACCGGCTTCGACCCCCTCGGCTGGCTCGGGGGCCTCGCCGCCGAGGTCCAGGCGGAGCTCGCCGCCGAGGTCCCGGGCTCCCCCTGACCCCCGCCTCTCCACAACAAGGTGGAGCGAAACCGGCTACCACGCCGGGAAACTCTCCACTACGTGGTGTGGCGAAACCGGCCACGACGCCGGGTAGCTCTCCACCACGTGGTGTTGGCCGCTGCCGCTACGGCTTCAGGAGTTCGACGCCGTGCACGCCGCGATCGAAGGACTCCCACTCCGCCTTCGACAGGTTCTTCGTCCACGCGGAGAGCGGCGTCCAT
>NZ_JARKOT010000129.1 GCF_029977985.1 Propioniciclava sp.
TGGCGACTCCCGCGGGCATGGAGCGGCCACTCGGCGTGGATCCGGCGTCCGGGAACGCGGTGGTCGCAAAGAACGGCCGGTTCGGGCCGTACGTGACCGAGGTGCTGGGCGAGGACGCGCCGAAGTCGGCGAAGCCGCGGACGGCGTCGCTGTTCAAGGAGATGACGCTCGAGGGGGTCACGCTGGCCGACGCGCTGCGGCTCATGAGCCTGCCCCGGGTGGTGGGCGAGATCGACGGCGAGGAGGTCACCGCGCAGAACGGCCGCTACGGGCCCTACCTGAAGAAGGGCACGGACTCGCGGTCGCTCGGGTCGGAGGACGAACTGTTCACGGTCACGCTGGAGCAGGCAGCCGCGATCTTCGCCGAACCCAAGACGCGCGGGCGGCGGGCGGCGGCGTCCGGCCCGTTGAAGGAACTCGGGGCCGACCCGGCCTCCGGCAAGCCCGTCGTCGTCAAGGACGGCCGCTTCGGGCCGTACGTGACCGACGGCGAGGTCAACGCCACGCTGCGCAAAGCGGACTCCGTCGAGGCGATCACTCTCGAGCGGGCTGCCGAGCTCCTGGCCGAGAAGCGCGCCAAGGGTCCGGCGCCCAAGCGCACCACGCGTCGCGCCGCGGCGAAGAAGCAGTAGGCGCGCGCCGGTCGCACTGTCGCCGGTCGCGCTTCCGCCGCCCGCGTGGCGAGGCCGCTGCTACCGTGGCTCCCCATGTCCGTGCTGCGCCCCCTGACCCTGGCCGATCTCGACGAGTTGCTCGTGGTGCAGCGCGAGGGTGCTGTCGAGGCGCTCGGCCACATCTTTCCCCAGGACCAGAACCCGTTCCCGACCGAGCGCATTCGGGAGCGCTGGCTCGCCGAGCTCGCCGACCCCGCCGTCGACTGTTTCGCGGTCGTGCTGCACCGGCGTATCGCCGGGTTCGCCGCGACCCGCGGCGAGGAGTTCCTCCACCTCGGTACCGCGCGGGACACGTGGGGCAGTGGGCTGGCCGAACAGGTTCACGACGCAGTGCTCGACCACCTGCGCGCGGGCGGTCACACGCACGCCCGCCTCCGCGTCCTCGTCGAGAACGCGCGCGCCATCCGGTTCTACACGCGCCTCGGCTGGCGCCCCACCGGCGTCACCGAGCGCACCGACTTCGCCCCCCACCCCCTCCTGCGCGTCTACGAACGCGACCTCGCCTGAGCCTCAGCCCACGCGCAGGGCCCCCAGGACGTGCTCGGTCAGCAGGGGCGCGAGCGCCAGCCCGGACGCCGCCGGCTCGGTCACGCTCACCCAGGCCAGCTCCTCGATCTCCCCGGACGCCGTCGGCTCGCCCCCCAGCGGCGCGCCGAAGACGTCGGAGGTGATCGTCCACCCCGGCTCGTTCGCCGCGGCGGCCGACCACGTGCCGAGGAGGGCGACGGCGTCCGGATCGAGGGTGAGCCCGACCTCCTCGCGCACCTCGCGGCAGACGGCCTCGAGGTGGGTCTCGCCGGGCTCGACCTTGCCGCCGGGCAGCATGAACACCCTGGTGCCCCGCTTGCGGACCACGAGCAGGTCGCCGTCCGGCTTCACCAGCGTGCAGGACACCACGAACACGTGCACGCCCCGGATCCTAGCGGGGCCGGGGCGTGCGGAGGTGAGGCGGGCGGTGCGCGATCAGCCCTTGACGTTGGCCTTCAGGCGCGAGCCGATGCCCTGATCGATCGACGTCCAGTACCAGACGAAGCGATCGGCGACCTCGTCCCGCGTGATCTGCCTCAGCTGGTCGGTGAGGGTCTCGACGAGACGGTCGCGGGCGGCGTCGTCGAAGACGTCGCGCACGAGGGTGCCGGGCTGGCTGAAGTCGTCGTCGTCCTCCCGCAGCGTGTAGGCCGCGCGGACCATGGCCCCGTCGGATTCCCAACCCTCGGCCACCTCGCCCTGCCACTCCGAGTAGGGCCGGCCGAGCGAATTCGGCGCATAGACCGCCTGGTCGCCGGAGTGGTGGAACGCCATGTGGCCGTCGAACATCCACTGGTTGACCGCGTCGGGGCCGCCCTCGAGACCTTGCGGCTGGTTCACCGGCAGCTGGTGGAAGTTGGCGCCGATGCGGGCGCGGTGGGCGTCCGCGTAGCCGAAGACGCGGCCGAGCAGCATCTTGTCGGGCGAGAAGCCGATGCCCGGCACGATGTTCGACGGCGCGAAGGCCGCCTGCTCGATCTCGGCGAAGAAGTTCGTCGGGTTCTCGTTGAGCTCCAGGACACCGACCTCGTGCAGCGGGAAGTCGGCGTGCGGCCACACCTTGGTGAGGTCGAACGGGTTGAGGCGGTACGTCTTCGCCTCCTCGTACCCCATCACCTGGACGGACATCGTCCACTTCGGGTAGTCGCCCCGCTTGATCGCGTCGAACAGGTCGCGGCGGTGGTATTCGGCGTCCTCGCCGGCGAGCTTCTTGGCCTCGTCGTTGGACAGGAACTCCATCCCCTGTTGGGTGTGGAAGTGGTACTTCACCCAGAACCGCTCGCCGGCGGCGTTCACCCACTGGTAGGTGTGCGAGCCGTAGCCGTTCATGTGCCGCCACGTCCTGGGCAGCCCCCGGTCGCCCATGAGGTAGGTGACCTGGTGGGCCGACTCGGGCGACAGCGTCCAGAAGTCCCACTGCATGGTGGCGTCGCGCAGGCCCGAGTCGGGCAGGCGCTTCTGGCTGCGGATGAAGTGGGGGAACTTCATCGGGTCGCGCACGAAGAAGACCGGCGTGTTGTTGCCCACGAGGTCATAGTTACCGTCGGTGGTGTAGAAGCGAAGCGCGAACCCACGCACGTCGCGCCACGTGTCGGGCGAGCCGAGCTCGCCGGCCACCGTGGAGAAGCGCAGCAGCGTGCGGGTCGTCGTGCCCGGCTGGAAGAGCGCGGCCTTCGTCCACTGCGACACGTCCTGCGTCACCGTGAACGAGCCGAACGCGCCCGAGCCCTTCGCATGGGGACGCCGCTCCGGGACGTTCTCGCGGTTGAAGTGGGCGAGCGTCTCGACGAGGTGTACGTCGTGCAGCAGCAGCGGACCATTCGCTCCCACGCTGAGGGAATGGGCATCGCTCTCGACCGGCGAACCTCCGGAGGTCTGGGAGTGCGTCATCGTCACTGGTTCCTTTGCTTGTCGTCCGCGGGGCCGGGGGTCGTCGGCCCTCGTTCCCAGTGAACCCCAGCGCGGCCCGAACCATTCCGGCTGGTGAGCTTAGGATTGCCTGCGTGCGAGGGATCTTCATCGTGTTCGAGGGCGGCGACGGTGTCGGCAAGTCGACGCAGGCCGAACTGCTCACCGACTGGCTGATTGCCCAGGGCCGCGACGTCGTCCGCACGTTCGAGCCGGGTGACGGGCCGGTCAACGCACAGATCCGGCACATCTTGTTGAGTCGCTCGACCGAGAACCTCGCTCCGCGCGCCGAAGCCCTGCTGTTCGCCGCCGACAAGGCGCAACACGTGGCGTCCGTGGTGGAGCCGGCGCTCGAACGGGGGGCGGTCGTCGTGAGCGACCGCTACGTGGACTCCACGCTGGCCTACCAGGGTGCCGGCAGGGTCCTGGAGACCGGAGCGGTCGAGCGGATCAACCGCTGGGCCACCGGCGATCTCCGCCCCGACCTCACCGTTCTGCTCGACCTCGATCACAGGGCGGGCCTGGCCAGCGCGGGCGATGCCGACCGCATGGAGTCGGCGGGGGGCGACTTCCACGCCCGCGTCCGCGAGGGGTTCCTCGAGCTTGCCGCGCGCGACCCCGCGCACTACCTGGTCCTACCCGCCCGCGACGACCGTGGGGCCATCGCGCACGCGGTGCGCGAACGCGTCGCGTCGCTGCTCGTCGATCCGGACGCCGTCGGTGACGGCCCCGACGTCTCCCGGCGCGGGGTGCTGGGCGCCCTGTTCCGCGCCGAACTGTCGGACCCTGCCGCCACCCTGGAGCCATGAGCACCGCGACGCAGGCAGGCCGGGGCGTCTGGGCCGAGTTGGTCGGCCAGGAGCGCGCCGTCGAGACACTGGTCCGCGCGGTCGCCGGCGGGCGGCACGCGATGACGCACGCGTGGCTGTTCACGGGGCCACCGGGGTCGGGGCGGTCCAACGCGGCGCGCGCGTTCGCGGCCGCGCTGCAGTGCCCCGACGGGGGCTGCGGCGACTGCCGCGCGTGTCGAACGGCCTTGTCCGGTGCCCATCCCGACGTGACGCTCGTGCGCACCGAACAGCTCTCGATCGGGGTCGACGATGTGCGTGAACTCGTGCGCCGCGCCGCGATGGCGCCCACCCTTGGCCGCGCGCAGGTCATCGTGGTCGAGGACGCCGACCGTGTCACCGAGCGGGGCGCGGACGCACTGCTCAAGGCGATCGAGGAGCCTGCGGCGCGGACGGTCTGGATCCTCTGCGCACCGACGGCCGACGACGTGGTGCGCACGATCCGCTCGCGCTGTCGTCTGCTCGAACTGGCCACCCCCTCCGACGAGGCGGTCACCGCACTGCTGGCCGGGCGCGACGGCGTCCCCTATGAGCTGGCCGCACACGCGGCGCGGGTCGCGCAAGGGCACATCGGCCGGGCTCGCGCCCTCGCCCGCAGTGAGGACGTCAGGCGCCGCCGCGCCGAGGTGCTGCGTATCCCCAGCGCGCTCACGACGCTCGGGGCCTGCCTGCAGGCCGCCGCGAACGTGGTGGAGGCGGCGGCCGAGGAGGCGTCCCAGGCGACCGCCGAGGTCGACGCGCGCGAGCGCGCCGAACTGTCGGAGGCGCTCGGCCTGGGAACCAAGGGGGCGCGGCCACGCAACACGGGCGCGCTGCGCGATCTGGAGGACCAGCAGAAAGCCCGCGCCAAACGACTGCAGCGGGACGCGCTCGACCGGGTCCTGACCGAGTTCACCACCTACTACCGTGACGTGCTGGCGGTGCAGACCGACGCGACCAAGCGCATCATCAACGCCGACCTGTCCGGCGAGCTCACCGCCCTGGCCCGGCGCAGCACCCCCGATCAGACACTCGCCCGGCTGGACGCCATCCTTGCTTGTCGGGAAGCACTCGAAGCCAACGTCGCCCCCCAGTTGGCCGTCGAATCGCTCATGATCAGCCTGCACGCCTGAGCGTCCGGCCGTGTCGCTGCGCGGGAACCCCCGCCACCTTTGCGACGATGGGTGTGACTGATTTTCCGACCGAAGGGCCCCCGATGGCTGACGAACGCGATGTGCACGACGAGGACACCACCGCCGAGCAGACGTGGGACGACGAGTCGCCGAGTGCGGCCTCCGACGAGCCGGCCGGCTCGCACGTCGTGACCAAGGACGAGGTGGCGGCCGACGAGCCGATCGGCACCCCCGTCAGCGCGACCGGCAGCAGCCGGATCGACGACGACGGCACCCTGTTCCGCAAGGAAGCGGCCCAGCAGGCGGTCGGCTTCACCAACCAGTCCGTGCGGGCAGAGCACGAGCGGCTGCAGGCCGAACGGGCGGCGCGGCGCCAGGCGCGCCTCGACGCCCTCAATCCGGCGCCGGTGGCGCCGGTGGTGCCTGCGAACCGTCCCGCGGCGGTGGCCGCGGCCCACGCCGAGCGTCGGGCGGCGGCTCCGGCCGTGCGCGAGGTCGTGACGGAAAAGATCGTGACGACGCGCAACACTGACAAGTTCCTGCCCTCGTTGGGACTGTTCCTCCTGCGGCTGGTGACGGCGGCCATCTTCGGCATCCACGGCGTCAACAAGCTGCTGAACATTCCGGCGACGACGGACATGATCGGGCGGACCTTGCTGCCGTACCCGTCGATCCTGGCCGTCGTGGTGGGGGCTGCAGAGGTGGCGATCGCGATCGCCCTCGTGTTCGGCCTGCTCACGCGCGTTGCGGGGCTGGGCGTCGTGCTGATCACGGTGGGCGCGCTCGTGTTCGTGCTGTGGGGCCAGTCGTGGAGCCCGTTCGCGGCGGGCGAAGCGGGTTTCATCGGTGAGTTGGAGTTGCTGCTCGCGGCCGTCGGCGTGTTGTTCATGAGCGTCGGCGCCGGCGGCTGGGCCGTCGACCGCGGGTTCCGCGCTCGCCGTTCCGCCGACCGCGCGGCACGGGAGGCCTGACCCCGCGTGCCCGTCCGGGGCACCTTGCGTTCGAGCGCGGCCGGCTTGGCCGCGCTCGTCGTTTGCGCGGTCCCCGCGGGGTGTGCGCCCGCGGCCTTCCCGTCGCCGACCCCCGCCACGCCGACGCCGGTGGCGTCCACCCGGCTGGACTGGCAGCCGTGCGCGTTCGGCACGTGCGCCACTCTCGCGGTGCCGGTCGACCACGACGACCCGGCGGCAGGCACGCTCGAGCTGGCTGTGGTGCGCGTGCCGGCCTCCGAACAGCCCTCGTTGGGCGCGGTGTTCGTGAACCCGGGCGGCCCGGGCGGGTCGGGGCGCAGTTTCGCGGCGGCGTTCGACCGCACGGGGCTCGAACGGTACGACATCGTGGGGTGGGATCCGCGCGGTGTCGGCGGGTCGGCCCCCGTATCGTGCACCGACGGTGCGGGCACCGACGCGTACCTCGCGCTCGACAACTCACCCGACGACCAGGCCGAGGTGGACGCCCTCCTCGCGGGTTCGCGGGCCTACGCCGAGGCCTGCCGGGAGCGGTCGGGCGTCCTGCTCGACCATCTGTCGGTCCAGGACACTGCGCGGGACCTCGACCTGCTGCGGGCAGCGGTGGGGGAGGAGCGGCTGACGTACTACGGCGCGTCCTATGGCACGGCGATCGGCGCCGCGTACGCCGCACTCTTCGGTGAGCGGGTGGGGCGGATGGTGCTCGACGCCGGGGTGGAGCCGCGGCGCCCGCCGGGCGTGCCGCAGGCGGCCGGCTTCGAGGACGCGCTCGCCCGCCTCGGCCCCGACGGCGAGGCCCGAGTCACCGCGCTGCTGGACGGGCTGGACAGCAAGCCCCTCGCCGTCGAGGATCGCGTGCTGACCCAGACGTTGGCGACCGCCGGGCTGGTCACACTGCTGGGCGGCGGTGAGGGGACGCGGGCGGCGTTGCTGGCGGCGGTCGCGGCGGCGGAGGCGGGCGATGGCTCCGGCCTGCTGGGCGCCGCGGACGCCGCGAACGGACGCCGGCCAGACGGCTCCTACTCGGGGCTGGTGGCCGCGTTCACGGCGACGTACTGCGCGGACGACGACGTGCGGACCCCCGCGCTGGCGCGGGAGCGCTGGGCGGCGGAGCGGGCGGCCGCGCCGGTGTTCGGGTCGGCGATGGGGGCGCCGTGGCTGTGCGTGGGCTGGACGGCCGCCCCGGCCGAGCCGTTGCCGCTGCCCGCGGCGCCGGGGGGCACGGTGGTGGTGCTGGGGGAGCGCGGCGACCCGGTGACGCCCTACGCCTGGTCGCAGGCGCTGGCGGCCGACCTCGGTGCGACCCTGCTCACCACGCCCGGTACGGGCCATGTGGCGTACGGCCGGGGCTCCACGTGCGTCGACGCGGCTGTGCGCGGGGTCCTGACCGGGGACGGACCGCCGCCGGCGTCCTGCCCGTGAGGGGTCGGTCACGTTTCTGACCTAGGAAATCGTGGCACGTGCCAAGAATCCCTATGTCAGAAAGCCGATGTCACTTACCTCCTCAGCCGAGCCCCGCGCGCGTCCGGCTGGCCTCCGCGCGCGTTCGCGTGCGCTACGGCCGATCTGTATAGTTGTGCCTCGGCCGTGAGGCCGCGCCACCTTAGCTCAGTCGGTAGAGCGACGCACTCGTAATGCGTAGGTCTGGGGTTCGATTCCCCAAGGTGGCTCTCCTGCTGTCCACGCCGGCCCAGGAGGCTCCATGGCCACCCCCGACTTCATCCTCGACCTACGCCGGCGCGTCGGCACGATGCCGCTGTGGCTCTCGGGCGCGACGGCGTGCGTGCACCGCGACACCCCTGAGGGCCCCGCCTGGCTCCTCGCCCGCCGCGCCGACAACGGTGCGTGGTCGCCCGTCACCGGCATCATCGACCCCGGCGAGCACCCGGGGGACGCCGCCCTGCGCGAGGTCGCCGAGGAGACGGGGATCGTGGCCGAGGTCGAGCGCCTCGTCTGGGTCGACGTCAGCGAGTTGGTCACCTACGCCAACGGCGACCAGACGCAGTACATCAACTTCACCTTCCGCTGTCGCTACGTCAGCGGCGACCCCCACCCGGCCGACGGGGAGAACGTCGAGGTCGCGTTCTTCCCCGCAGACGGACTGCCCCCCATGGACGGCCGCAACGCGGCCGCCCTCGCCGCCGTCATCGCGGACGCCCCCGAGTGCGGTCTCGGCCCCCTGCCGCACCCCTGACCCGCCCCGTCACACCACGACGGACGCCGCCGGCATCATCCCGCCGCCTCCCGGGCCAGCGTGTGCATCAGCGTGGCACCGTCGGGGAACCGCTCGAGTTCGCGCAGCGTGTGCAGTTCGACCCGCCAGAAGGATCCTTCCTCCTTCATGCCCCACATGTGGTCGCGTGCCTCGGCGACGACGAGGAACCGGGACGGGCAACGCGTCGTCATGCGGGCCTGCTCGCGCGCGAGGTTGACCCTCAGGCAGCCGGCGAAACCACGTGCGGCCAGCGGCGAGCTGTCGTCGGCCAGGTCGGCGTCCACCCCGAGGAGGTGGAGGCCGGCGATGCTGAAGCCGTTGCACTCGGCGAGAAACGCTGCGTAGGCCTCCGGCAGGACCAGTCCCAACTGCAGGCGGATCGCCTCCCGCAGCGCGCGGATCCGCGCGACGCACGCCCCGGGGCGCACGACGTCGCCCGGACGCCGGGCGCGTCCGCGCAGCAGGGCGACGTCGGCGGCGTATGGACCCATGGCCCGGGATGCTAGAGGCGCCTTGCGCGGTGTAACCGGCCCTGTACGGAGGTGGCACGTGATTGTCACAACGGACCCGATGACGAGGTCGGAAGCCGCTGGCCGCCCCCGAGTTCGGTAACGGAGCGATTACGACTCGATCACTTCAACATTTCTCGGCGTGAAACCCGCTGGACAACGGGCTCCGTGGCCCTAGATTGTGCGCCAGCCCAGACCGCTACACCCTGCGGCAACGTCCCAACAGGAGGACCACGTGACCATCTCTCGTCGTACCGTGCTCGCCGGCTTCGCCGGTCTCGCCGCCACGGTCACCCTGAGCGCCTGCGGTTCCCGCACGGCCACCACCGAGACCGCCGGCACCTCCGGCACCGCCTCGTCCGGCAAGACCGTCAAGATCGGCTTCATCGCCCCGCTGTCGGGTGGTCTGTCGGCCATGGGCACCGGCATGCGCAACTCGGTCGACCTGGCCATCAAGCAGGCCAACGAGTCCGGGGCCATCCCGGGCTGGACGCTCGAGCTCGCGGCCGAGGACGACCAGGCGCAGCCGGATCCCGGCCGCAACGCCGCCACCAAGCTCGCCGGGGACGCCGATGTCATCGCAGTCGTCGGCCCGCTGAACAGCTCGGTCGGCCAGGCACTGCAGCCGGTGCTGGACGCCGCCAACATCACCCTGATCTCTCCGGCGAACACGAACCCGACGCTCACCAAGGGTGCCGACCTCGCCAACCCCAAGCGCGCCTACCACAGCTACTTCCGTACCTGCACGACCGACGACGTGCAGGGCCCGTTCGCGGCGAAGTACCTGCTCGACAACGGCATCAAGGAGGTCGCGACCGTCCACGACAAGAAGGCCTACGGTCAGGGTCTCGTCGAGGCCTTCACGAAGGCCTTCACCGAGGGCGGGGGCACGATCGTCGCTGCCGAGACCATCAACCCCGACGACAAGGACTACTCGGCCGTCATCACCAAGGTGGCCGCGGCGTCCCCGAAGGCCCTCTACTACGGCGGTGAGTACCCGAACGCCGGCCCGCTCAGCCAGCAGATGAAGAGCGCCGGGCTCAACGTGCCGCTGATGGGTGGCGACGGCCTGTTCGATGCCGCCTACATCGAGCTCGCCGGCTCGACGTCGAACGGCGACCTCGCCACGTCGGTGGGTGCTCCCGCGGAGACCCTGCCGTCGGCCAAGGCGTTCGTGGACGCCTATGCGGCGGCAGGCTACGCCGAGGGCTACTCGGCGTACGGCATGTACGCCTACGACGCGGCCAACGCGATCATCGAGGGGCTCAAGACGTCGCTCGCGTCGGCGTCCGACGTGGCGTCGGCTCGGCAGGCGACGGTCGAGGCGGTCGGCAAGGTCGACTTCGAGGGCGCCTCGGGCCGGGTCGCGTTCGACGAGTACGGCGACTCGGTGTCGCGCGTCCTCACCGTCTACAAGGTCACCGAGGGCAAGTGGGCCGCCGATAAGACCGAGGACTTCAAGGACGCCTGAGCGGACCGGAGCGAAACCACAACGAGGTGAGGAGTGGGACGCCGTCGCGTCCCGCTCCTCACCTTGCCGACTAGGAGAGCGATGGACCTCTTCCTCCAGCAACTGGTGAACGGCCTGAGCCTGGGCGCCCTGTATGCGCTGATCGCCGTGGGCTACACAGTCGTCTACGGCATCGTGCAGCTCATCAACTTCGCCCACGGCGAGATCTTCATGGTGGGCGCGTTCGGCGCCTACACGACGTGGATGCTCATGGGTTCGCCCACGAACATCAGCGCGGGCATGGCGCTCGGCGTGGTCCTGCCCGCCATGGTGCTGGGCGGCGTCCTCACCTCGGTGGCCACGGCGCTCCTCATGGAGCGGCTCGCCTACCGGCCGTTGCGGGGCGCGCCACGCCTCGCTCCGCTCATCTCCGCGATCGGCATCTCCATCGCACTCCAGGAGGCGGTCCGTCTCTTCTACGGCCGCATCCCCGGCTTCCCCGACAGCCGGCGTGCCATCCCGTTCCCGGTCATCGAGGGCATCACGGGTCGCACGGTGGCCGTGGGCGGCGTCACCTTCCAGTTCTCGGCGATCTTCACCCTCGCCGCGCTGGCGGTGTGCACCGTGCTGCTGTGGTGGTTCGTCAACAAGACGCGGATGGGCCGCGCCATGCAGGCCACGAGCCAGGACGCCGACACGAGCCGCTTGATGGGCATCAATGTCGACCGCGCGATCGCCACGGCGTTCGCCGTCGGTGCGGCGCTGGCCGCCGTGGCCGGCATCGCCCACGGGCTGCGCTACAACAACATCGACCCGCTCATGGGCTTCATCTCGGGCCTCAAGGCGTTCACCGCCGCCGTCCTCGGTGGCATCGGCAACATCAACGGCGCCGTCGTCGGCGGGCTGACCCTCGGCGTCGTCGAGGCGATGGCGACCACCTACATCCCGGGCCAGTTCGGCAGCTCGGCGTGGAAGGACGTGTGGGCGTTCGCGCTCCTCATCCTCGTGCTCGTGTTCCGGCCCCAGGGGCTCATGGGTGCGAAGGTGGTGGACCGCGCATGAACGGCCGCGCCTCCCTCGAGCAGTACCGTGGGCCGGGACGCCTCGTCGCCCTCGCCGGAGCCGCCCTCCTCCTCGTGGCTCCCTTCCTCACGTGGGCCTACCGTCCGGCCCTCGACGACATGACCTACCCCGGTGCCCCGTCGCCGCTCCAGTGGTGCGCCTTCGCTCTGGGTCTCGTCCTGGCGCTCTGCCTCGTCCTGCCCTGGGTGTTCCGGGGCACCGGACGCCGCAGCCTCGGCCGGCGGCTCAACTTCAACCGCGGGGCGCGGGCCGCCGCGGTCGCGGCAATCGCGTTCGTCGGCGTCGTGCTGGTCTCGACGGCGCTGGAACTCGGCGGACTCGTGGCCGTCGAGCCGGGCGGTTGGCTGGCCCTCGCCGGCGGCGTCCTGGCCCTCGTCGGGACGCGCACGCTGCCGCGCGGGGAGGACCCGACGCTGCGGAGCATGCGGTCGGCGTCGTGGATCCAGATCCTCGGCATCGTGGCGGCGCTCGCGTTCGTGCTCTTCGCGGCTGCGCACGCGCTCAACCAGGACGACCCCGGCGCGTTCTTCAGCTTCGCCGTGTGGGTGGGGGTGGCGGTGTACGTCGCTGCCCAGCTCGGCCTGATGGGCTGGTTGTCGGCGGCGTCCAACGCGAACCGCAAGGTGATGGTGCTGAGTGCCTTCGTCGTGGCGTTCGCGTTCCCGTTCACCCAGAACGGCTCGGACGCCAACATGAGCGTCGCGGCCGGCGTCCTCATCTTCGCCGCGACCGCGATGGGCCTCAACATCGTCGTCGGCCTGGCCGGCCTGCTCGACCTCGGCTACATCGCCTTCCTCGGCGCGGGCGCCTTCACGGCCGCCGTGCTGAGCGAGTCGGCCTTCGCCACGATCGGCTGGCATCCGCCGTTCCCGGTCGTCGTGCTCATCTCGGGGTGCATCTCGGCGCTGCTCGGCCTGCTCATCGGGTCGCCGACCCTGCGCGTCTCCGGCGACTACCTCGCCATCGTGACCCTCGCCTTCGGCGAGATCTTCCGCATCACGATGAACAACCTCGATGGCACCGACGGGCCCAACCTGACCCGTGGGTCGAACGGCATCCCGGCCATCCCGAACCTCGACTTCTTCGGGTTCGACTTCGGGGTGCCGCACGACATCTTCGGCGTCACCATCGGCCGGTTCGCCAACTACTACTGGCTGCTGCTGCTCGTGATCGCCCTCATCATCATGGTGTTCACGAACCTGAACCGCAGCCGCATCGGCCGCGGCTGGGTCGCGATCCGCGAGGACGAGCGCGCCGCCGATGCCATGGGCGTCAACACGTTCGGGCTCAAGCTGCTGGCCTTCGCCGGCGGCGCGTTCCTCGCCGGCATCGCCGGCTCGGTGAAGGCGCACGTCGACGTGTCGGTGACGCCCGACCAGTACATCTTCCTCGAGTCGGCCTTCCTCGTCGCCGGCATCGTCCTCGGCGGCATGGGCACCGTGGGCGGCGTCCTCGTGGGGGCGGCCGTGCTCAAGCTCTTGCCGGAGAAGCTGCGCTTCTTCGACGACTACCGGCTGCTCAGCTTCGGCCTGCTCCTCGTCGTCATGATGCGGTTCCGCCCAGAGGGTCTCCTGCCCGACGAGCGGCGCCAGCTCGAGTTCCACGACGAGGACGAGGACCTCGCCGAGGAGATCGCCGAGGACGTGGCCGCCCACCGGGTCGGCTCGGTCGTCGAGGGCAAGCCGTCCGCACCGGCGGCGTCCGGAAAGGAGCCCCGCCCGTGACCAGCACCCAACCGATGACGCAGCGCCCCGCGCCGGAAGGTCGCGTCCTGCTCGAGGCTTCCGATGTCACCATGCAGTTCGGCGGGCTGACCGCCGTCAACCAGGTGTCGCTGCACATCGCGGCCGGGGAGATCCTCGGCCTGATCGGCCCGAACGGCGCCGGCAAGACGACGTTCTTCAACTGCCTCACCGGCATGTACACCCCGACGTCGGGCCGCGTCCTGCTCGACGGGGAGGTGCTGCCGCCGAAGCCGCGGAAAGTGGCGGCCGCGGGCGTGGCGCGCACGTTCCAGAACATCCGGCTGTTCCACAACATGACGGCGCTCGAGAACGTCATGGTGGCCCGCTTCTGCCGGACGAAGACGAACGCGATCGACGCCATCTTCCGGACGCCACGCCACCGCCGCGAGGAGGCCGAGACCCGCGAGGTGGCCCAGCGGTGGCTCGACTTCGTCGGGCTCGGGCACACCACCGACCTGCTGAGCCGCAACCTGCCCTACGGCGACCAGCGGCGTCTGGAGATCGCGCGCGCCCTCGCGCTCGATCCCAAACTGCTGCTGCTGGACGAGCCGACCGCAGGCATGAACCCGCAGGAGACCCGCGACGCGGAGGAGCTGATCCAACGGGTGCGTGGGCTCGACATCGCCGTGCTCGTCATCGAGCACGACATGCGGTTCATCTTCAGCCTGTGCGACCGGGTGGTCTGCCTCGTGCGCGGCGAGGTGCTGGTGGAGGGAACGCCCGAGCAGGTGCAGAACGATCCGCGGGTCATCGAGGCCTACATCGGTGCCCCCATCGACAACCCGGACGCCAAGCCGGAGCCGCCGGCGTCCACCGAGAACCTGCGGCCGAGCCAGCCGGTGCTGGAGATGCCCCCGAACGCCGTCAACCCCATCATCAAGCCGCGCCACAAGCGAGGAGGAACCGATGCTTGAGGTGAAGGACCTCGTGGTGGCCTACGGCCGGGTCCAGGCGGTGAAAGGCATCTCGTTCGAGGTGGAGCAGGGCCAGGTCGTGTCGCTGCTCGGCACGAACGGTGCCGGAAAGACGACGACGCTGCGCACCATCTCGGGGCTGCTCAAGCCGGTGTCGGGGGAGATCTGGTTCGCCGGCGAGCGCATCGACGGCGTCCCGGCCCACGAGATCGTCAAGCGGGGCATCGCGCAGTCGCCCGAGGGGCGCCGGCTGTTCCCCCGCATGAGCGTCGAGGACAACTTGCTGCTGGGCGCCTTCACGCGGCGGGACACCGCCGGTGTCCGTTCCGATCTCGACCGGGTCTACACGCTGTTCCCGGTGCTCGGGGAGAGGCGGAACCAGGCGGCGGGGCTCTTCTCTGGGGGCGAGCAGCAGATGCTGGCCATCGGGCGGGCCATGATGAGCCGCCCGAAGCTCCTGATGCTGGACGAGCCGTCGATGGGCCTCTCGCCGATCATGACGCAGACCATCATGCGGACCATCGCTGACCTGCGGGCAGAAGGAACGACGATCCTGTTGGTCGAACAGAATGCGCAGGCGGCGCTCCAGCTTTCGGCCTACGGCTACGTGTTGGAGGTCGGACAGATCATGTTCTCGGACACGGGGGCCGACCTGCTGGAGGACGACCGGGTGAAGCGCACCTATCTGGGCGTCGATCTCTGAGCTCCGGCCGGGTAGCGTGGGAGCATGCACAGGACCCTGCGTGCACTCTCCCTCGCCCTGCTCACTCTCGCCCTGCTCGTGGGGGCGCCCACCGCGGCCCGCGCCGACGACGACACGCCGTCGGACTGGCGGATCGCGCGCTACGACGCGACCGCACGCTTCGACCGCGCCGGGCTCGCGACGATCACCGTCAACTTCGACTTCGACTTTGCCGCCACACCGGGGCACGGTCCGTTCCTGACCCTGGTGGAACGCCAGCGCGTCGAGGGCAACCCGGACGTGTGGCGTCTCGTCGACGTGAACCTCGGCCAGGTCACCAGTTCCACGGGAGCACCCACCGACGTCGAGACGACCCACGAGGACGGATCGCTCGTCATCCGGATCGGCGACCCCGACGTGGAGGTGTCCGGGGTCCAGTCGTACTCGGTGACCTACACGGCCCGCGGCCTGATCGCGCCCAACCAGGCCGCCAGCGGCATGGACGAGGTCAACTGGAACGTGATCGGGCTGGGCTGGCAGGTGCCGCTCGCCGACGTCACCGCGACCGTCACCGGCCCCACCAACATCCACGAGGCGAAGTGCTGGTGGGGGTCGTCCTACACGGACCCCTGCACCGCCGAAGCGACGGCCGCGACCGCCACCTACCGGCACACTGGCCTCGCCCCCGGTGAAGGGCTGCAGGCCGTCGCCGGCTTCCCTGCCGGCACGTTCACCGACGCCGAGCCCGTCTACGCCAAGCGCTACCACCTGGGGAACCTCATCCCGCTGACGCCCGTTTCGGGCACGATCGCCGGTCTCGGCACGGTCCTCGGTGTCGGCCTCGTGCTGCTCCGCACGCGTCGCTCGGCCCGCGACGAGGTCTACCTCGGGCTCACCCCCGGTGTGCGGCCGGCGCCCGGCGCCGAGACCAAGGTGGGCCGGAGCAGCGTTTCGGCGCCCGTGGCGGTGGCGTTCACGCCGCCGAAGAACACGCGCCCGGGCGAGATCGGCGTCCTGACGGACGCGACGGCCGACGATGTCGACGTCACCGCAACGATCGTCGACCTGGCCGTGCGCGGGCACTTCCAGATCAGCGAAGCTGGCAAAGACAACTGGCGCTTCACACGCCGCGCGCCTGCCGACAGCCTCACCCAGGCCGAGCAGCACGTCGTGGACACTCTGTTCCGCGCGGGAGGCCAGGTCACCACCGCCGACCTGCGCGACAAGGCCTACCACGAACTCCTGCCCGGCGTCCGGTCACGGCTCTACGATCGCGTCACCCGCGATCTGCGCTGGTTCGTGAGCAAGCCCTCCGACGCGCGCGTGCTCGCCGCCCTCATGGGGGGAGCCATCATCATCCTGGGCGTGGTCGTGGGCGGCGCCCTGGCCTTCATCGCCGGACTCGGCCTCGTCGGCATCCCGTTCGTCGTCACCGGGCTGCTCGTGATCGCCCTCGCGCACAAGTTCCCCCGGCGGACCGCCGAGGGGTCGGCGGTCCTCGCCGAGGCGAAAGGGTTCGAACTGTACCTGCGCACCGCGGAGGCCGACCAGATCAGGTTCGAGGAGGGCATCGACGTCTTCTCCCGCTACCTGCCGTACGCCATCGTGTTCGGCGTGGCCGACCGCTGGGCGAAGATCTTCGCCGATCTCGCCGCGCAGGGGCGGTATCAGCCCGACGACTGGTACGTGGGGCCCCACGGCTACTTCTACGGCTACGCCTTCGGCAACTCGCTGAACTCGCTCGCCGGGAACCTCAGTTCGTCGATGCACGCAGCGGTGACCGCCCAGACGGCCGCGACGGCCGGCTCGTCGGGTGGTTCCGGCTTCTCCGGCGGCGGTGGCTTCGGCGGCGGCGGCGGGGGCGGCTGGTGAGCGCCGGCGACGTCGTCGCCTGTCCCGCCTGCGCGACCAAGAACCGCCTGCCGGCGACGGCGTCCGGACGCCCCCGCTGCGCCGCGTGCAAGGCGGACCTTCCCTGGTTGGTGGACGCGGGAGACGCCACCCTGGCCGCCGCCCTCGACACGAAGCTGCTCGTCGTGCTCGACCTGTGGGCGCCGTGGTGTGGGCCGTGCCGCATGATCGCGCCCATCCTGCAGCGGCTGAGCGTCGAGTACGCAGGGCGTATCAAGGTGGTCAAGGTCAACGTGGACACGTCACCGCAGGCGGCGCAGCGCTATCAGGCGCAGAGCATCCCGCTCGTGCTGCTGCTGCACGAGGGCCAGGTCGTCGACCGCATCCTGGGCGCCCAGCCGGCGCCCGCCCTGCGCAAGCACGTGGACGCCGCCCTCGCCCGGACCGCTTGACGCGTGGCAGGGTGGGCGGCATGTGCCGCAACATCCGCCCGCTGTTCAACTTCGAGCCGCCCGCCTACCCGGACGAGGTGCACGCCGCGTCGCTGCAGTATGTGCGCAAGGTGTCGGGCATGAACAAGCCGTCGCTCGCCAACCAGGCCGCCTTCGACACGGCGGTCGCCGAGGTCGAGGCCGCGACGCAGCGGCTGCTCAACGCGCTGTCCACCGTCGCGCCCGCCAAGGACCGCGAGGTCGAGGCCGCCAAGGCTCGCGCCCGGAACGCGGCGCGGTTCGGGGCGGCGTGAGCGCCCCGGAAGACCCGGCGCTTCCCGACCTGACCCGCCGAGGGCTCGTGGTGGCGCCGGAGTTGCTGGGCTGCGTGCTGTGGGCCGGCGGCGGCGTCGGCGTCCGGCTGGTGGAGGTGGAGGCCTACGAGGGGGCCGACGATCCGGCCTCCCACGCGTGGCGCGGCCGGACGCGGCGCAACGCAGTGATGTTCGGGCCGGCGGGCCGGCTGTATGTGTACCAGCTGCACGGTCATGCGTGCTGCAACGTGGTGTGCGGGCCGGCGGGCATCGCGACGGCGGTGCTCCTGCGGGCGGGCGAGGTGGTGTCCGGGCTCGACCAGGCGCGGGCGCGGCGTCCGGGGGTGCGGGACGCCTGGCTGGCGCGGGGGCCGGGGAACCTGACGCGGGCGCTGGGCATCACCCCGGCCGACAACGGCGTGGACCTGCTTGCCGGGGGCCGGGTGCGGCTGCTGGGCGGGGGGCGTCCGGACGCCGTCGACGCCGGCCCACGGGTGAACGTGTCGCGGGCGCACGACCGGCCGTGGCGGTTCGTGGAGGCGGGGTCGCCCTCGGTGTCGGCGTTCAAGATCCACGCGGCCGCGCGGGGCGTGATCAGTAGGGGCCCCGGATGAGAACACGGTCGTCGGCGTCGACGACCTCCTCGACCGTGTGGCCGTCGACCAGGGCGATCGTGCCGGCGGGCAGCATGAGGAGCTTCATGATCTCGGGGCGGACCGTCGTGAGCTGGAAGGTGTGGACCGAGACGAGGTTGTCCGGGCTGGCTTGCGTGGTCGGCGGCAGCGGGCCGACGTACCAGCCCGAATCGCCGGGCTGCGTATTGCCTTGGCGTTCGAGGTAGATGCGCGGCGAGGCCAGGGCGTCGTGGTGGTAGATGATGCGGTCGTCGTAGCCGCAGTCGAGGGGGTCGACGTTCGCCTTCAGGAGCGTCGCCGCCTGGCCCGCCTGCACCCAGAGTCCGAGCGAACAGTCGTCGGTGAACGTGAGCTCGGGTGAGGTGCCGTACGTCGGGGACTGGATCCGGGCGCCGTCGCCCTCGGCGTCGTAGGCGAGCCGGAACAGCGCCCACCCGACGCGGACGGTCATCCCGTCGCGCCACTGGTCCACGAGGTCGGCGAAGTAACCGAGCACCGTGGTGGCGTAGAACCCGAACGCCTCGTCGGCGGACAAGACGAGCCGGCGTCCACGGACGTGATGGGTGAAGTCGTGCACGGGATCCTCTCCGTTGGCGCGAGGCCCGACGCGGGGGGCCACGCCCGCGGGGGGTGTCACGTTTGTGACATAGGGAATCGTGGCACGTGTCCTGATTTCCTAGGTCAAGAAGGTAGGTCAGGCCACGGGACGCCGCCGGTGCGCTCGGGGGCGAGCGGTGGTGCGACGTCAGCTGGACGCCAGCCAGGCTGCCACCTCGGCCCGCCAAGCTGCCTTGTCTTCGTCCGGCGCGAACGAGGCGTCGATCGACGCGGACGCCAGCCCCGCCAGTTCGGCGTCCGACAGGGCGTGCACGTCGCGGGCGGCGGCGTACTGGTCGTTCAAGCGCGCCAGGAACAGCAGCGGGTCGTCGGCGCCGAGCGCGACCTGCGCGCCGGCGTCCAACAGCGTCCGCAGGGGCACGTCGGCGAGCGTCGGATAGACGCCGAGGTGCACGTTGGACGCCGGGCACACCTCGAACGCCACCCCCGACGCCACGAGCTCGGCCAGCAGCGCCGGGTCCTCCGATGCCCGGACGCCGTGCCCGAGCCGCGTCGGCTCCAAGTGCGCGAAGACCTCGCGCACGTGGTCCGGCCCGCGCAGTTCGCCGCCGTGCGGCACCCCGGGCAGGCCGGCTCGCCGGGCGATCCGGAACGCGCCGTCCCACTCGGCGGTCGGCCCCTCCCATTCGTCGTTGTTGAGGCCGAACGCGCACACCTGACCCGGCCCCTGGCCGGCGTAGCGTGCGGCCAGCCGGGCGAGCGTGCGGGCGTCGAACGGGTGCCTGATGCGGGAGGCCGCCACGATCACCCCCACCTGGATCCCCACCTCGCGGGAGGCGACTTGCGCCTCGTCGAGGATGATCTCCAGCGCCGGCTGCAGCCCGCCCACCGAGGCGGCGTACGACGTGGGGTCGACCTGGATCTCCAAGCGGCGCGACCCCTCCGCCGCATCGTCGGACGCGGCCGCCCGCACGACCTCGCGGAGGGCGTCCTCCCCCTTCACGACCGCTCGGGCGATGTCGTAGAACCGCTGGAAGCGGAACCAGCCGCGCTTGCCGGCGGGCACGTCCAGCGCGACTGAGTCCACGAGCGCCTCTGGCAGTTGGACGCCACGGGCCTGCGCCAGCCGCACCAACGTGGGGATGCTCATCGAGCCGGTGAAGTGCAGATGCAGGTGCGCCTTGGGAAGCCGGGTCAGGTCGCGCACGAGGCGATGGTAGACCGTGCTCCCGACCGGCTCGACCGGCGAGCCTCTCTACGCGGCAGGATGGAGGCGTGCACATCCTGGTCGTCGACGACGAGTCCCAGATCCGCGCGGTGCTGCGCGCCTACCTGGAGGCCGATCATTTCACCGTCAGCGAGCTCGGCTCGGGAGGACCCGTCGTGGACGCCGTTGCCGCCGGGGGCGTCGACCTCGTCCTTCTCGATGTCGGGCTCCCGGACGCCTCGGGCCTGGATGTTCTGGCACGCCTGCGCGCCACCGCCGCCGACGTGCCCGTCATCCTCGTCACCGCCCGGGCCGACGAGGTCGACAAGCTCGTCGGCCTCGGCTCGGGCGCCGACGACTACGTGACCAAGCCGTTCAGCCCCCGCGAGGTCGTGGCCCGTGTCCGGACGGTGCTGCGCCGGACCCGACCGGCGGCGTCCGACGGTTCGGGGAAGACGGACGACGGCGTCCTCCGCTTCGACGGACTCACCGTGGACGTACCGCGCCGCGAGGTCGCCACGGACGCCGGCCCCGTCGAGCTGACCGCGCTCGACTTCGACATCCTCGCCGCCCTCGCCGCCTCGCCGGGGCGGGTGTTCTCACGCGCGCAGTTGCTCGAATCGGTGTGGGGCTACGACTTCTACGGCGACGAACGGGTGGTGGACGTGCACGTCCGCACCCTGCGTCACGCCCTCGGCGACGACGCCACGGCGCCACGCATGGTCGGGACCGTCCGCGGCGTGGGCTACAAGTTCCGGCTCAAACCGAAGGGGGCCTAGCAGTGCGGCGGCTCAGTGTCCGGCTCATCGCGTCCCACGTCGCGGTCGCGGCGATCGCGGGGGTCGCGACGTTCGTCATCGTCCAACTGCTCGCGCCTGCCCTGTTCGACGCCTCGTGGCGCCGCGCCGAGATGCAGGGTGGGGGACCCGGCGCCGGGCGCGGCCAGATGGGCGGCCTGCGCCTCGCGATCGCGGGGGACGTCACCGCGGCGCTCGTCGTTGGGGCGATCGTCGGCGTCACCGTTGCGGCGCTGTTTGGCGCCTTCGCGGCGTTCCGCCTCGTTCGGCCCCTCAACCAGGTCCGCGAGGCCACCCGGCGCATCGCCGGCGGCGACTACGGCGTCCAGGTGCCCGACGCCGGGACCGCCGAACTCGACGGCCTCGCCGCCGACGTGCGCACCCTCGCGGCCGCCCTCGACGACACCGAACGCCGCCGCACCCGCCTCCTGGGCGAGGTGGCCCACGAGATGCGCACGCCGCTCACGGTGATCGACGGCACGGTCGAGGGCATGATCGACGGCATCTGGCCGGCCGACGCCGAGCACCTCGGTCGCCTCGGCGACGAGTCGCGCCGCCTGCGCCGGCTCTCCGACGACCTGTCTTTGCTGTCGCGCACCGAGGAGGGCCGGCTCGCGATCGCCCCGGTCCGGTGCGACCTCGCCCGCGTCGTCGCCGACGCCGCCGAGCGCCTCCGCCCCCAGGTCGCCGACGCCGGTCTGACCCTGCAGGTGGACGCCGCCGGTGTGGTCCCTGTCGTGGCAGACCCGGACCGCGTCGCCCAGATCGTCACCAACCTCGTCGGGAATGCGATCCGGGCGACCGGGCCCGGTGGCGCGATCACGCTGCGCGTGGCCCGCTCCGCCGCGGGGGACGATGGCATGACCGAGGTCACGGTCGCCGACACCGGGGAGGGCCTCGCTGCGGCCGACCTCGAGCGGGTCTTCGAACGCTTCTACCGCGTGCCCGACCGCCGCAGCCCCGGGTCGGACACCGGTTCCGGCATCGGCCTCACGCTGGCGCGGCGCCTCGCCCGCGACCACGGCGGCGAGCTCGTCGCTCGCTCCGAGGGCCGCGGACGCGGCGCCACGTTCGTCCTCACGCTGCCGGCGGCACCGGCGGCGTCCTGAACCTCACCGCAGCGGGCAGTCCTGCGTTCCGGCCCCCTGCTGCAGGCCACGGCCCGGCCCACCGCGACCCTGCATGCCCGGGCCGCCCTGCTGGTTCTGCTGGCCCTGCGGGTCCCGGTTCTGGGCGCCTGGGCCGCGGCCCTGCATGCCCCGCCCGGCGCCCGGAGTGACCTCGCCGGAGAACGCTGCGAGGTGGTTCTGGGAGCCGGCCAGGAGGTTCTCGAAGAGCTGCTTCGCGTCGGCCGCGGTGGTGCGCGCGATGACCTCGGTGAGGTCGGCGATGTCGGCCTTCTCCACGGACACGCCCGCGGCCAGGGCGCCGTCGAGGGAGTCCTTGCCCTGGGCGAACAGGTCGGCGTACAGGGTGTCGAGTTCGTCGAAGGCGTAGTCGCCGGCCGCCAGCCCGGCGGAGGGGTCGTCGATGCCGTAGCGCGTCAGCACGACGCCGACGGCGGTCCAGTGCTGATTCTCCGCGCGGGTGATCATGCTGAACGGGCGGGTGCCGTCGTGCTCGGCGGCGAGGGCGGCGTAGAGGTCGCGGGCCATCCGCTCCTCCTCGCGCATGAAGCGCAGGTCTTGCGTGAGCTGCGTGGACGCCGTCGTCCCCGACGTGTCGGGCAGCGGCGTGCGGGGGGCGGCCTGGGCGAGGCCGACGACGCCCAGCGTGCCGGCGGCGATCGTGCCGGCGGCGGCGAGGGCGAGGATGCGGGTCCTGTTCATGATCGGCTCCTTTGTGATCGTGTGCCCACGACGCTACGGACGCCGCGTGAGGCGTCCGTGGGGGGTTCGTGAAGCTTCCGTGAAGGCTCAGGCGGCGAGCGCGAGCGCGCTCGAAACGACCGTGTAGATCCCGACGCAGACGAGGAGGAACGCGAACGCCCGCTTGAGGGCGCGTGGGTCGGCCCGACCGGCGATCCGGGTGCCGGCGAGCGAGCCCACCATCGTCGCGGCGGTGAGGGCGGCGACGAGCGTCCAGTCCAACTGGACGCCGAGGCTCAACTTGGTGACCAGAGCGGCCGCGCTGTTCAGGGCGATGACGAGCAGCGACGTCGCGGCGGCGGTCGGCATCGCCAGCCCGAGGACGAGTGTGAGCGCAGGCACGATCGCGAACCCGCCCCCCACGCCGAAGAACCCGGTGAGGACGCCGACGCCCAGCCCGGTGCCCCCGGTGAGGGCGGCCCGACGCGGGTCGCGCAGGTCGGCGGGGGCGGCGTCCGGGTGTGGGGTGCCTCCGGGGCGGAGCATGAGCAGCGCCACCACGACGAGCAGGACGCCGAACGAGACCATGAGCCACTGGGGATCGAGACCGCGGGACAGGAAGGAGCCCGCGACCGCCCCCACCGCTCCGACCGCGGCGAAGACCAGGCCACGGGCCCAGTCGACGCGGCCCGCGCGCGCGTGCGCGACGACAGCGACCAGCGACGAGAGTCCCACCACCACGAGGGAGGCGGTCGTGGCCTCGGTGACCCCCATGCCGAGCACGTAGGTGAGCACGGGGATGGTCAGGATGGCGCCGCCGCCGCCGAGCGCACCGAGGACGAGTCCCACGGCGAGCCCGGCAACGACGGCCCAGACGAGCGTCACGACGTGCTGATGGGCAGTCCGGCGGGCCCGGCGTTGGCGAAGCTGTCGTCGACGTGCACCACCGTGCGGCCGTGCGCGAGGAGGATGGACGCCGCCAGTGCGGCCCGATAGCCGCCCGCGCAGTGCACCCAGACCTCGCCGTCCGGCACCTGATCGAGCGCGTGGAGCAGGTCGTGGAGGGGGACGTGGGTGGCGCCCTCGATGTGACCGTCTTCCCATTCGAGGCGGCGGCGGGTGTCGAGGACGACCACCTCGCGGTGGTGCCGCACGTCGCGGAGGTCGGCGAAGGTGGCGCGCGGGTAGCTGGCCAGGGGGGCGTCCGTCCAGTCCTCCGGGCGGCCGCTGGCGCCGCCGGCGAGGCGGTCGATGCCGATGCGGACGAGCTCGCGCTGCGCCTCGGCGACCTCCTCGGGGGTGTTGGCGAGGATGGTCAGGGGCGTGCCCCACGGGATGAGCCAGCCCACGTAGGTGGCGAACTGGCCCTCCAGGCCGGCGTTGAACGTGCCCGGAACGTGGCCGGCCGCGAACGCCACCCGGTTGCGGACGTCGACGACCCACTCGCCGGCCTCGATGCGCCGGCGCAGGGTGGCGGCGTCGGCCGGCTCGGGAGCCGACAGGTCGGGGGCGTCCGGGCCGGCGGAGTTGGCGGGGGCCATGTGGGCGTAGTACGCAGGCCACTTGTCGAGCCCCTCGAGAAGGTCGGCGACCCAGTCCTCCTCGGACTGGGTGAGGGCCGGATTCTCCGCCTTCTCGATGCCGATGGTGGAACGGTCCGCGGAGGCCTGGGTGGCGGAGCAGAAGCTGCCGAAGCCGTGCGTGGGGAGGACCCTGGCGGCGTCCGGGAGTTCGTCGGCGAGGCGGTGGGCCGAGGCGTACTGGTGGTGGACCAGCGCATCGGTGTGATCCGGGCCGAGCAGGTCCGGGCGGCCGGTGGAGCCGAACAGCAGCGAGCCGCCGGTGAACACGCCGACCTCTTCCGTGCCGTCCGAGAGGGCGTAGGAGAGATGGGTGAACGTGTGGCCGGGGGTCGCGATGACGCGGACGCTCATCTCGCCCACGGCGATGACGTCGCCGTCGCGCACACCGACCCGCTCGAAGCTGACGGGGTCGTCGGCGTTGACGTGATAGGCCGCCCCCAGCTGCTGTGCGAGCGCGTATCCGCCCGTGACGTAGTCGTTGTGGATGTGCGTCTCGAAGATGTGGGTGATCCTGACGCCCGCCTCTTCGGTGACCTTGAGGACGCGGTCGATGTCGCGCTGCGGGTCGACGACGAGGGCGACGGTGCCGTCGTGGGCCACGTAGCTGCGGTCGCCGAGGCTCGGGGTGTCGATGGGAATGATCTCGATCATGGTGGAACCTCCTTGTCTGGATATACCCTAGGGGGTATAGCCTCAAGTGCCAAACGCGAGAAAGGTGGGGCCATGGCCGACAGGATTTCCATGGACGATTTCGTGGGTCGCCACGGCGACGACGTGACGGTGGTCGACGTGCGCGAGGCGGACGAGTACGTGTCGGGGCACGTCCCCGGGGCGATCTTCGCACCGATGAGCAACATCACGCCGCATCTGGCGGCGTTGCCGCGGGACGAAGTGGTGTATGTCATCTGCCGCTCCGGCCAGCGAAGCCAGGCCATGGCAGACCTCATGGTCGCCCAAGGCATCCGGGCCGTCTCCATCGACGGCGGCACCATGGCCTGGATCAACGCCGGTCAGCCGGTCGTCGAGGGGCGCACGCCGCGCTGAACACCGACCCTCGCGGTGAGGGCCCGTGATCAGCAGGTCCGCGGGTCGTCCGAGACGGCTGCGGTACCGCCCAGGATGACGGTCAGCGCCGGCTTGAAGGCAGAGAGCGTCGCGCTGGTCGCCTGCGGGCGGCACGTGGACCGGGTCAGCAGCAGGGGAGCGTCGCTCGCTGCGGCCGCGGGCGTGCCCGAGAGGGCGTCGGGGAACTGCTCGCCCGACGCGAGGAACACGCGCTCCGCCCCGGAACCCCAGGACGCCTTGGCGACCTCGGCGGCCGTGGCGTAGCGATCCGCACCGGCGACCCGCTGCACTGAGGTGCCCGGCAAAGACGACTTCACTTGGTCGAAGACGTTCTGGCTCACCGCGGCGGTCCCGCCCACCACGACGACGCGGGTGGGCTTGAGATCGATCAGCCGCGCGCGCGTGGCTGCCGGCAGGTCCCCCTGAGCCGTGAGCAGGATCCGCGACTGGCTGCGCGCCGCTGCCGGACCGGTGGCGAGCGCGTCCGCGAAGCCCTGGCCGGAGACGATGTAGATCGTTCCGGGGAGTGCGTCGCCGGCGAGGTTGGCCGCGGTCTCGTACCGGTTCGCGCCCTGGATCCGTTCGGTCGGGACGCCGCCGGCGGCGGCCTTCGCCGCGTCGAGAGCCCCGGCCGAGATGGCAGCGTCACCGCCGATGGCGATGATCTTGCTGGGCTTGAGACGGGCGAGTTCGGCACGGACGGCGTCCGGAACCGTGTTCTGGCCGACCAGAAGGATCGGCGCGCCGTTCGCGTACGCCACCGGGCCGGCGGCGAGGGCGTCCGGGAAGGAGTCGGCGCGAGCCAGGTAGACCGCGCCGTGGTAAGCCGGGGCAATCGAGCTCGAGATGGCGGCCGCTGTCGCATAGCGGTTGGCCCCCGCGAGCCGGACCGTGCCGGTGCCGCTCATCGCGAACAGCTGGTTGGAGATGATCGGCGTCGCCTGGATGGGCGCGGCGCCCGACTTGGAGACCGAGTCGGGGAACCAGAGCCGCATGTAGCGGTAGAAGTTGCGGTTTCCGTAGCTGGAGCACGAGTCGCCACTCCCGGTCGCCGTCGCGAGCGCGGCTGCGTTCGGGACATACGGCGTGTAGTTGTACAGCCCGGCCGTTGCCTGGTTGGCGATGGTCACGCTCGCCGTGCCGCACAACAGGTTGGGGTGGAACTGAATGGAGTTCTGCCCGACCTTGTAGCGGTAATCGGCCCCGTCGAGCCGGTACCGCTCGAAGCGTTCGGCGGCACCGTAGACCTGACGGAAGAAGCCTGCGTAGGCGGGATCGCAGGCGGCGCCGTCGGGGCAGCCCACGCCGGTCGCCCGCTCGTAGCGGGCCGCCGTGAGACCGGTGCCGGAGGCCGTCACGAGCCCCTGTTCCTTCTGGAGGAGCACGAGCAGCACCTTCGGGCTGACCCCGCACGCCCGGGAGACGTCGGCGATCATGTCCCACGGCGCGTAGCCGGTCCGCGCCTGAATGGCGTCGCAGTACGAGGTGGCGGCCATCGCCGGCACGTCCCCGCGGTAGTTCTTGAGACACGGGGTGCCGTCCGGCGCGTTCACGCAGTCGACGCCCTTGCCTTCGATGAAGTTCTTGATGTCGAGCGCGTTCAACGCGCCGCGGTCGTAGAACTCGGCGTCACCGATGATGTTGCCGGGGTCGAAGCCGACGAGGCCCGGATCGGGGTAGTCACTGCTGAGCAGCCTCACGACCTGCGAGCGGATCTCCGGGATGCGCGCGGCCACCTTGCTGCCGGGGCAGTCGGTCGCGTTCTCGTCGCGGTGCATCGAGATGGCCTTCAGGTGGATGCTGCCGCCGTCCTGACCGCCGGAACCCCACGTGGCCACGTTCGGATCCACGCCGTGCAGGCGGAACTTCCACGCGATGACCCGCGCCGTGGTGTCGATCATGGACTGCGTCGGATCGACGCTCTCGAAGTCGCCCATGAGCGAGATGCCGAACACGCGCGCGTTCGTGACGCCATACGCGTGCCCGCCCTGGACCGGGCGGTCGACGCGGCCCCCGCGGCCTTCCCAGGCGCGACCGAACTTGTCGACGAGCACGTTGTACGCGATGTCGTTCCAGCCGCGGCTGTTCACGTGGTACTCCTGGATCGCACGCAGGATCGAGGGCACCTGCTCGGGGGTGTAGGAGTTGGTCCCGGCGGTGTGGTGCACCATCGCGCCGGTGACCTTCGCGTAGGTGTAGGGGTTCTGCACGAGGCTCTCGTTGGCCCCCCATGCGGCGCGACTGCGGATCTCGGGGTTCGACCACGCGAGTTGGCTGGCGGCCGCATCGGCAGCGGTCGTCGCCGTCGACACCACCGACAACTGGGCCGCGACGGCGGCAGTGGAGACGGTCGCCACTTGGACCGTGGTCGAGTCCACGCCGGCGGACTGGGTGACGATCACGGGTTCGGTGCCGGAGGATTCCCCATCCACGGCATGGTCCAGTTCCAAGCGGGTCCACGTCGTCGGCACTCCGTCGTCGACCTGGCGGACGTAGATCTCGACGCCCGGCGCGGCCTCGGGCAGCGTCACCCCGGCGACGCCGACGTCCTCGGTGAGCTCGGCTTCGGCGAACTGAACCGTCGCACCCGCGGCCAGGTCGACCGTCTCGGGAGCCGTTGGCCGGCCATCGGCGGCGGCCTCGGCGGTGCGACGGTCGGTGGCCGCAGCCGGCACCTGATCGGCGGGCAGCGACAGATGATCGCGGGTCACCGTGAGCGCTCGGGTGACCGTCGACGGCTTCGGCCGCGGCATGGCATCCGCCGCCGGCGCACCGAGGACGGAGAAGACGAGGGCGAGGGCCGCGATGGGCATGCCGATCCGGCGGATGTGATTCACTGGAAAGCTCCTTGGGGCGCGGTGAACGGCCTCAGGCTAGTACAGAACGCCGACCACGTCTGTAGGCGACCGGGAGGGGGTGGAGCGCCGGTTGAGGGTTGCCCCCAGGGTCCCTCTGCCGGTCTGGGGACGCGCCGCGTCAGTCGTCGAACGCCAGCCGGCCGCGGACGTCCTCGCTCGTCAGGACCTCGTGGACGCCGACGCCCGGGTCGAGCGGGACGGCCGTCACGACCACGGAGGAGTCGTACAGCTCCACCAGGTTGAAGCCCGTGTGGGCGGCCTGGCCGCGTAGGTCGGGGGAGACGCCGACGTCCTGGGTGTACGCCAGCGACGTTGCCATCGCCACGGGCACGCCGGCCAGCGTCCCGAAGCCCGTCTGGTGGAAGTGCCCCGACAGGATCACGCGCACGTCCCGCCCTCGCACCACCTCGGCCAACGCGTCGGCGTTGAGGAGCGGCCAGAGATGGGCGGCATCCTGCGGCTGCGGCACGGGGGCGTGGTGCACGACGAGGACGGTCCCGGCCGGAGCCGCGGCGTCCAGCCGGCCGTCGAGCCACGCCAGCGTCTGGACGGTCACGAGCCCTTCGGGCACACCGGCGAGGTTGGAGTCCACGGTGAGGATGCGCAACCCCCGCACGAACGTCTCGGTGTTCACCGCGGCCCAGCCGCGCAGCCCGAGCCCGGCGCGGAAGGCCCCGACCTCGTCGTGGTTGCCGTTGCCCCACACCACCGCGGCGCCGACCTGCGCCGCGGCGTCCGCCACCCGATCGTGCAGCCAGGCGTACGACGCGGGTGACCCGTCGTCGGACAAGTCCCCCGAGAACACCCACGCATCGACAGGCAGGCGCCACGAGGTGAGGACGGCCAGTGCCGCCTCCAAGCGTTCGCGCGGCTCGACCACCCCGCCGACGCCTGACCCGTCGCCGGTCAGGTGGAGGTCCGACAGGTGGGCCAGGGTGTGGCGCGGTGTCGGTCGGCTCATGAGTCCAAGGCTAGTGACCGGCCCCGACGGTTCGCCGTCTCCCCTGCGGCGTCAGGCGTCCGTCGGCTCCTCGTCGTGAAGGCCACCGATCGTGTCCCGGGCGTCGCCACCCTGCGGCGGCGTGAACTCGTTCTCGTAGTCGGTGCCGCGCGCCCGGTCCCAGGATGCCCGGATCTCGGCCTCGGCGTCCTCCCGGGACACCCACACCGCACCCTCGACGGACTTGCCGGGCTCGAGGTCCTTGTAGACGCTGAAGAAGTGCTCGACCTCGAGGAGCGTCAGGTCGGGCAGGTCAGTGAGGTTCCGCAGCGCCTGCTGCCGGATGTCGGCGATCGGGACGCACAGGACCTTGTCGTCGCCGCCCATCTCGTCCTGCATGCGGAACATGCCGATCGCCCGGCACTCGATGAGTGCCCCCGGGAACGTCGCTTCCTGCAGCAGCACCATGGCGTCGAGCGGATCGCCGTCCTGGCCGAGCGTCCCCTCGATGAACCCGTAGTCGTTCGGGTACTGCGTCGAGGTGAACAGCGTCCGGTCGAGGCGGATGCGGCCGTTGTGGTGGTCCATCTCGTACTTGTTCTTGGTGCCCTTCGGGATCTCGACGGTCACGTCGAAGTGGAGATCCGGCTTCATCTTGGGGCGATCGAACTTGGTGCGCATGGTGGGTCACCTTTGGCTCGTGGGAGATCGGACGTTCTCAGGCTAGCGAATGGCACGATAGTGGGACGCGACGGCGGCAAACCGGCCGAAGTCGCGCCCGAGGCCGAGCAGGAGGTGGTGGCGTGACTCTCGCCGAACGCCCGCGTCGACGCCCACGCCGGCACGCCCGATGGTTCTGGCCCGCGGTCATCTGGATCCTGGCGCTCGGCGTCGCCGCGGCCACCTGGGTCGTGCGCGTCCCCCTCACCGAGGCGATGGACGCCGACCCCACCGTGGGTTCGGGACGCCTCGAGGCGCGGGAGACAGGCACGGTGCCGGCTGCCGTGCTGGACGCCCTCCCGGACGCCCGGCCCATCGATCCCGATGTGCTCGCGGCGCGGCTGGCGGCGATCCCGAACCCCGGCGGCGGTGACATCGTCGGCGTCGTCCTGGACGGCCGCACCGGCACCGAACTCACCCGCCTGGGTGCGGGCGGCACCCGGACGCCGGCCTCCTCCATGAAGGTGCTCTCGGGAGTGGTGGCGCTGGACGTGCTCGGCCCGGGCACCACGTTCCCCACCACCGCCCTGTTGGCCCCCGACGGCTCCCTCGTGCTGCGCGGCGGCGGCGATCCGCTGCTCACCTCGTCGACCTCGCCGGACTACCCCCATCCGGCGTCCCTCGAGCAACTGGCCGCGGCGACCGCGGCAGCACTGACGAGGCGGGGGGTCACGCAGGTGCGGCTCGGTTATGACGCCTCTTTGTTCGGCGGGCCGGGGTGGAACCCCGCCTGGCCGGACATCTTCGCCTCATCGGTGGCCCCGATCACCGCCCTGACGGCCGACCACGCCCGCATCGCCCCGCCGTCCTACGAGCGCAGTCCCGACCCGGCGCGCTTCGCCGCCGAGCGCTTCGCGGACGCCCTCCGCGCGCACGGTGTCGAGGTCACCGCCATCGACCCGATGACCACCCCCGCCGGAGCAGACGAGCTCGCCCACGTCGACTCGCTCCCCGTGCGGACGCTCGTCGAGCAGTCGCTCACGAACTCCGACAACGACGCCGCCGAGACCCTCGCCTGGCAGGTGGCCCTCGCCCGCGGCGTCCAACCCACGCCGAGCAGTGCGGCGGCGACCCTGCGCACGGAACTCACCCGCCTCGGCCTGTGGAGCGACGGCATGGCCGCCCTGGACGGCAACGGCATCGCCACCGACAACCAGGTCACCCCGGACGCCCTCGCGGGCGCCATCGAACTCGGCCTGCAGCGCGACGACCTGCGCGCCGTCATCACGGGGCTGCCGGTGGGCGCGGTCAGTGGGACGCTCGCCGAACGGTTCGAGGCTCCGGACGCCCTCGCCGGCCGCGGGACGGTGCGCGCCAAGACGGGCACCATCCGCGGCGTCAACACCCTGACCGGCTACGTGGTCACCACGGACGGACAGCCGCTGGTGTTCGCGTTCATGGTGTCCGGCGGGGCCGGGCAGACGTCGGCGCGCGCCTGGCTCGACCAGGCGTCGGCCACGCTGGCGTCCTGCGGCTGCTGACCGCCGGCGGCACCTGTTGCCCTGTGGGCGGCAACGCGGTCCGTAAGCTGGGCGCCATGCCGAGCCTGCCGCACATCGACGCCCGCGCCGCCACCGCCGTCGGCACGGCGCTCATGCCGCCCGGCCCCGCATTGGACGCCCCGGCCGCCGAGGCCCTCGTCGCCGGCCTCCGGGCGGCGGCGGAGGCGTCCGTGACGCCGGTTGCCGAGGTGACCGGGCTCGACGTGCCCCAGGTCGGCGGGCCGATGCGCATCGTCGATCGCCCCACCTGGCTGGGTGCGAACGTCGACATGGCCCTCACCATGCTCGACGAGGCGGGCGGCGGGCTTCCCGAGACCGACGGCGTCCTCGACCATGCGGCCGCCCGCGCCAACGGCGCCCAGCTCGGCGGCGCGCTCGCCGTGCTCGGCACACGCATCCTCGGCCAGTGGCTGCCGTTCCTCGCCGAGCCGCAGCTGGTCGTCGTCGCGCCGAACGTGGCCAAGATCGAGGCTGTCATCGACGTCGACCCCGTCGACTTCCGCCTCTGGATCTGCCTCCACGAGCAGACCCATCGCCTCCAGTTCTCCCGAGCCCCGTGGCTGCGGAGCCACCTCATCGGCGAGATGGGCGCTCTGGTCGCCGAGGGTCTGCCCGGCCATCGGGAGGGACGCCGCCCCGCCGCCTCCGTCGTCGAGGCGGTCCTGACCCCGGAGCAGCGCGTGGTCTTCGCGCGCGTGGGCGCCGCGATGAGCCTGCTGGAGGGCTACGCCGACGACATGATGGACCGTGTCGGCCCGGCCGTCGTCCCGTCGGTCGCCCACATCCGCCGTGTCTTCGAGGCCCGCCGCAACCGCGGCGGGTGGCCGAGGCTGCTCAACAAGCTCCTCGGCATGGACCTCAAGCTCGCCCAGTACCGCGAGGGCGCCCGGTTCTGCCGCGCCGTCATCGGCCGCGTCGGCGTCGACGGGCTCAACGTCGTCTACGACGCGCCGGCGTACTTGCCCACGCCCGAGGAGATGGCCGATCCCCAGCGCTGGGTCGCGCGCGTCCACGGCTGATGGCGCGCCGGGCGCTCGGGCCGGCGACGCTCGCGGTCGTCCAGGCCGTCTCGGCCCTCGACGCCGCCGCGTGGCTCGTCGCCTGCTCCGGCGGCGCCGATTCCGTCGCGCTCGCCCGTGCCGCCCACCTGGTCGCCACCAGCCGGGGCACGTCGCTGCGTGCCGTCTGCGTCGATCACGGTCTCCAGCCGGGCTCGGACGCCGTCGCCACCGGTGTCGTCGCCTCCCTCCGGGAAGCCGGGTTGGACGCCGTCGCCGTCCGGGTCGCCGTGGGCACCCGTGGCGGTCCGGAGGCCGCGGCCCGCGACGCCCGGTACGCCGCGCTCGAGGCGTCCGCCCGACCGGGCGAACGGATCCTGCTCGGCCACACCCTGGACGACCAGGCCGAGACGGTGCTGCTCGGGCTGGCCCGCGGGTCGGGCGTCCGGTCGCTTGCCGGAATGCCGGTGGAGCGCGGGCCGTTCCTGCGTCCACTCCTCGGGCTGGGCCGCGAGGTCACCGCCGCCTGTTGCGCCGAACTCGGCGTCGAACCCTGGCCGGACCCCATGAACACCGACCGGCGCTTCGCCCGCGTCCGCGTCCGCGAGGTGGTGCTGCCCGTCCTGGAGGCCGAGTTGGGCCCCGGCATCCGCGAGGCGCTCGCTCGCACCGCCGACCTGAGCCGGGCGGCGTCCGACCTCGTCGGTGCAGTGTCGGCCGGCGAGACGCTCA
>NZ_JARKOT010000138.1 GCF_029977985.1 Propioniciclava sp.
GTGGGCCCGGCCGACGACCCCACCGCCCTCTGGCAGGCCGACGCGATGGCGCGGGGCCTCGCGGATGGTGCCCGCGACCTCGGGCTGGCCGTCACCGACGCTCACGTCCGCTTCCACCCCGCGGCCGGCGGGCCGTTCGGGCCGGTGCCGGTGGTCGTGGCGGCGGGCGTCCTCGACGACGTGGCGGCGCGGACGCCGATGGGTTTCGCGTTCGAGGGGGACGCGGTCGCGCTTCTCGGCGAGACGCGGGCGGAGCTGTCGGGCTCGGCGTGGGCCGAGGCGATCCACGACCATCTCGGTGGCCGGCCGCCGACGCCGAACCCGGCGGCCGAGCGCGCTCTGGCGAGCGTGCTGGGCGCCGCCGCGCGGCGTCGGCTCCTGACGTCGGCCCACGACCTCGCCGACGGCGGGCTGGCCCTGGCGCTCGTGGAGGCGTGCCGGCGTCACGGTCTGGGCGCCTCGCTGCAGTTGCCGGGCGGCGATCCCACCGTCGCGCTCTTCTCGGAGTCGCCCGCCCGGGTGCTGGTCTCCCTGTCGGGCGAGCACTACGCGGCGTTCGCCGAGCTGTGCACCGAGCACGGCATCCCGCTGGCGCGGCTGGGAGAAGTGGTCGATTCCGGTGAACTCGAGGTCGTCGGCCGGTTCCGGCTGGGCGTCAGCTCTGGAACAGGCGGAGCAGCGAGTTCTCGTGCACCCGCACGTCGGTGATGCGGTTGCCCGTGAACGCCCCGGCGCCGATGAGTTCGTTGAGGTCGCCGGTGTCGTGAAGGACGCCGCCGGTCTCGGTCGCCACGAGGGTCGGGTAGGCGGCGCCGGAGGCGAGCGGGTGTTCGGTGACGAGCTCGATCTCGCGGTCGTCAGAGTAGGGGCCGTCGAAGGCGACGAGTCCGTCCTTGATCATGACGATGCGGTCGCAGATGTCGGCCACGTCGGGGAGGTCGTGGCTGGAGAAGAGGACGGCCCGGTTCTCCTCGCGGGCGGCACGGACGAGGGCCTGCTTGACCATGTCCTTGCCGAGCGGGTCGAGGCCGACGAGGGGCTCGTCGAGCATGAGAAACTCCGCATCGCTCATCAACGCCTGGGCGAGACCGAGCCGCTGCTTCATGCCGAACGAGAACGTCTTCACCAGCTTCCGCTTCTGGGCGGACAGGTCGACCAACGCCATGATCTGGTCGATGCGCTGGGCAATGGCGGCCTTGTCGCGCCACCCGTGCGCGCGGAGCAGACAGGTGAGGTTGTCCTCCACGTTGAGGTAGTCGAAGAAGACGGCGGTGATGAGGATGCCGAACTCGCTGCGCAGCGTGCTCTCGGGCAACAGCGACTGCCTCTCGTAGGTGATGTCGCCGCTGGTGGGGTTGATGATGCCGGCGACGCAGTTCATGGTGGTCGACTTGCCGGCGCCGTTCTTGCCGAGCAGGGCGACGATCTCGCCGGGGCGCACCTCGAAGCTGATGTCGAGCAGCACCTCCTTGGCCCCGTAGCTCTTCTTGAGGTGATGGATCTGCAGCATGGCGGTTCCTCCTGGCAGGGGTGGCGGGTCAGAGATCGATCGTGGTGAACTGTCGGTGCGCCACGAGGCCGAGGGTCACCGCCCACACGGCGGTGACGAGCGCGGTCAGGGCGACGAGCACGGGCAGCGAATCGGTGAACAGGGCGATCGTGGGGTTGCCGGCGGTGGCGCCCGGCTGGGCGTCGTGGATGATGTCGATGCTGCGCACCAGGTAGAACGTCGGGATGAGGTAGGCGGTCGGGGCCAGCTGGCTCGCGAACGTGAGCACGACCAGGGCGACCGTTCCGGCGGCGACGGCGACGAGGGTCTTCGTGTACAGGCTGAGGACGACACCGATGAGCACAGCGACCACCAGGAACAGCGACGACTCGATGACGACCGCCGCGGCGTCCGGGAGGTCGGAGCCGACGGCGAACGCACCCGAGCCGATGCGGCTGTGGACGAGCAGGCCGTAGTAGCCGACCACGCACGCCAGCGCCTGCGCGGCCACGCCCACGAGCGCGAACGCCAGCACGGCCAGGATCTTGGCGGCGAGCTGCTTGGCGCGGTCGTTCACGCGGGGGACGTAGAGGAGGAGGGAGTGGTCCTCGACCTCGGAGCCGACCGCCCGCGCCGCCACGATGATGAGGAAGACGTAGCCGATGAACAGCGAGTGCGACATGAAGAACATCGTCTGGATGAAGGTCATGTGCGACATCGGGTCACCGCGGTAGGTGAATGATGCGCTGCCGCTGGCGAAGCCCACGCCGTACAGGATCGGCAGGAGTGCCGGCACGAAGTACAGGTAGCTCTCCTTCTTGTGCCACAGCTTGACGAACTCGATCCGCGTCAGCGCGGTGAGGGTGGCTTTCATGACCCGAGCGTCCTCCCCTGAACGCGCGGCCCGCACCGTCCGATCTTCGGCCTGGCGTGCTCCCTTCGTCGCTTCCGCCCGCGACCAAAGTCGCGCCGGCGGCGTCCGGGCCCGTTTGCGTGGTGGGACGCCGCAGGCGCGGCCCGCTGCCCTCCTACAGTGCGTGCCATGTCGGCCGCCCCCGCGTTGCTCGCGCCCCGCGCCCTCTACCCGCCGCCCGAGGTGACGCGGCGCGGCCGGTGGGTGCGCTACGGGGTGGCGGTGACGGTCGCGGCGGCGTTGACGGCGCTGCAGGTGGTGCTGTTGCTCGACCCGGCCCGGGCGTCGGCGTTGGATCCCCTCCAGCTCGCGGGCACCCTCGGGCTACCCCTGGTGGCCGGGGTGTCGATGCGGTTCCGCCGGCGGTGGCCGCTGCCCGTCGCGCTCGTGACCATGCTGTGCGGCTACGTGGCGGTGGGTGCGGCCGTGTTCGCCATCTGGGCGTACGTCTCCCTGTGCACGCGCCGCGACTGGCGCACGATCCTGCCGGCGGCCCTGCTGCAGGTGTTCCTGCCGCCCGAGGGACTGTCGGTGTCCACGACGGGGGCCGGGCAGATGGCCGGCGGCAACACCGCGCTCAACGTGGCGATCCTGCTCGGGTTCACGCTGTTGGGGCTGTTCCTCGGGTCGCAGCGGGACGTGCAGCGGTCGGCGTCCGAGCTCGCCGCGAACGCCCACCGGGAGCGGGAGCTGGCCGTGCTTGGGGAGCGCAACCGTATCGCCCGCGAGATGCACGACGTGCTCGCGCACCGTATGTCGCTGGTGTCGCTCAACGCGAACGTGCTCGCCTGCCGGCCTGAGGTGGATGCCACCGAGACCACCCGCATCGCGCACGTCATCGAGGAGAACGCCCGGGCCTCGGTCGCCGAACTGCGCAGCGTCCTGTCGGCGCTGCGTTCGAGGGAGGAGGGAACGGCGCCACAGCCGACGCTCGCCGCGCTGCCGGCGCTCGTCGAGGAGGCGCGCGCGGGCGGCCAACGGATCGAGGTGGCCGAGTCGCTCGGCGGGGACGGGGTCGCCGCAGTGCCCGCTCTCGTGGGGCGCCACGCCTACCGGATCATCCAGGAAGCCCTCACCAACGCACGCAAGCACGCCCCGGACGCCCCCCGTGCGGCTCCGGCTCGAGGGCGGCCCCAGCGCGGGGCTGCACATCACGGTGACCAACCCGGTGACGCGACGGAAGGCGTCCGTGCCCGGTGCGGGGCTGGGACTGCTCGGGCTGGGGGAGCGGTGTTCGATGCTGGGCGGCTCCTTCCGTGCGGGGGCGGCCGACGGCGTCTTCACCGTGGCGGCGCACCTGCCGTGGGAGACGCCGTGACCGAGCCGATCCGGGCGTTGCTGGTCGACGACGACCCGTTCGTGCGCAGTGCGCTCTCGATGCTGCTCGGGGCAGACCCGGGCCTCGAGGTCGTCGGCGAGGCGGCCGACGGCGACGAGGCACTTGTCGTGGCGGGCCGGGTGGCGCCCGACGTGGTGCTCATGGACCTCCGGATGCCGCACCGCGACGGCCTGTCGGCGACGACCGCGCTGCTCGCCCGGCCCCAGGCGCCGAAGGTGATCGTGCTCACCACGCTGGACTCCGACGACATGGTCCTGCAGGCGCTGGCCGCGGGCGCGGACGGCTTCCTGCTCAAGGAGAGCGCCCCACCGCGGATGGTGGAGGCGATCGAGGCCGTCGTGCGCGGGGAGCCGATCCTGTCGCCCGCCGTCACGCGCGCTCTCATCGTCGCCGCGACGCGGAGCGTCCACGACGACCGCCGGGCCGCGGCGCTGGCGTCCCTCGAACCCCTGTCCGACCGCGAGCGCGAGGTGGCTGTCGCCATCGGGCGCGGCCTGACCAACGCAGAGATCGCCGCCGAGCTGTACATGTCCGTGGCGACGGTGAAGGGCTACGTGACGCGGGTGCTCACGAAGGTGGGGGCGGCCAACCGCGTGCAGGTGGCCATCCGCGTCCACGATGCCGGGCTGGTCTGAGCGTTCCGCCGGGGTTCGCCGCGGGTGCCGGGCGGGCCGTCAGGATTCTGACCTACCTTTTCTTGGCACGTGCCACGATTTCCTATGTCAGAAACGTGCAGCCGGACGCCGCCGCCGCGGCCCGGGTGCCCCGGGGTGCCCCGTGTGCAGCTCCGTGCTGCCAAACGCGTCCCCCAGCGCCGGTTTCGCAGCATGGAACTGCACACACCTGGGCGCTGCGGCGCCGACGAGGCCGCGCGGCCCCGCGAGCCTCAGAGGAGCCCGCGTTCGTACGCCACCCGCACGGCCGCTGCCCGGTCGGAGACGCCGAGTTTGTCGTAGACGCGGGACAGGTGGGTCTTGAACGTGGTCTCGCTCACGTGTAGGCGGCCGGCCGCCTCGCGGTTCGTCCCGCCCGCGGCGAGCTCGCGCACGACGTCGGCCTCGCGGGCGGTCAGCGCGACGGGGTCGCTGCCCCGGCCGGTGAGGGCCGCGAGTGCCAGGGGGGACAGCACCGGACGCCCCGCAGCCAGGTCGCGCACCGCTCGCACCAGTTCGGCCCGGGGCGTGTCCTTGAGCAGGTAGCCGTCGGCGCCCGCGTTCAGCGCTGCCCGGATGTCGTGGTCGGTGTCGTACGTCGTCAGGACCAGGATGCGCGGCCGGTCGCCCGCCCCGGCCCGCAGCCGCCGGATCGCGTCGACGCCGTCGCCGCCCGGCATGCGCAGGTCCATGAGCACCCCGTCGGGGTCGTGCTTGCCGCTCATCGCGACGGCCTCCGGCCCCGACGCCGCCTGCGCCACCACCTGCAGATCGCCCTCGCGCTCGAGGATCGCGACGATCCCGTCCCGCACGAGCGGGTGGTCGTCGGCGATCACCACCCTGATCATGCGTGCTCCCTTCCCCCCGGCACCCATGCGATGACCCGCGTGCCTTCGCCCGGTGCCGACGCCACCTCCAGCCAACCACCCACGGACGCCATGCGGTCCCGCATCCCGATCAGGCCGAAGCCGCGCGTCACGGCGTCGGTGTCGAATCCCACCCCGTCGTCGGCCACCTCGACCCGGACGCCGTCGCCGTACGTCAGAGCGACGTCGGCCCGGCTGGCGCGTGCGTGCCGCGCTGCGTTCGCCAGTGCCTCTTGGACGATGCGCAGCAGCGCGTCGTCGCGCCCGGAGGCGGCGGCGACTCCGGTCACCCGCAGCTCCCCGTCGAGCCCGGACGCCGTCCGCCAGCTCCCCAGCAGGTCGTCCAGGGCCAGCGGCAGGTCGGCCGCGTCGAGCCGCGGGGAGGCCAACGCGCGCACGGCCCGGCGGGCCTCGGCGAGAGCCGCGCGGGCGGTGGTGGAGACGGTCGCCAGCCGGCGGTCGCGCGCCGAGGCGTCCGTCTCGTCGGAGGCGGCGTCGAGCTGGGCGATGATGGCCACGAGGTCCTGGGCGACCGTGTCGTGGATCTCGCGGGACACGCGGGAGCGTTCCTCGGCGATGCCCGCCTCCCTGGCCTGGGCCACCAGCTGGTCGCGCAGCGCGGCCGAACGCTCCTGCTCGGCGCGTAGATCGTCGTTCGTGCGCGCGAGGGTGACGAACAGGCGCTCCCGCTGCCGGTCGAGGCCGAGCATGAGCAGGGTCACCGCGAGGTTCACGGCCGCGAAGGCCGCGTAGACGAGGGGCGTGAAGAGCAGCGAGCGCGGCCCGCCCACCTGCGCCAGCGCGATGACGAGCGCCGTCGCGACGATGCCGGCGACCCGCGTGGACCGTGCGGTGAAGCGCCCCGACTCGTAGTAGCCCACGAAGAGGTAGAGCCCGAAGGCTGGCGACAGCCAGATGGCCGCCGCGGCGAGCACCAGGTTCAGCCAGAACAGGGCGGTGACGGCCCGCTCGCTGATGGCGGTGCGGGCGCCCGCCCACCGCACGGCGGCCATCGCGGCGGTGAGCACCCCGAGCAGCGGCAGGTCGGCCGTGCTCACGATCGGGACGCCGGCGTACGCCATCACCACCGCGGCCACCAGGCTCGCGCCGAGCAGCCCCAGGGTCACCGGCAGCCCGAGGGTGCGCATCCGGGTGGGGGGCGCTTCATGGGTCACGGGGTCCATCTTTGCGCTGATCACTCCCAACGGAAGGTGCGGATCGCGAGCCACGCGGCCGCCAGCGTCCAGCAGAGCAGCACCACGAAGGGTGGCCAAGCCGGGGCTTCCCCGAGTGCCGCCCCCAGCATCGCGCTCGTGGCGGCGCCGCCCGGCGTGAGGTCGGTGAGCACCCTCAGCCAGTCGGGGAAGAACGCGCGCGGCAGCCAGAGGCCGGCCGAGAACCACATCACGGCGGCGACCACGTTGCCGAGGCCCGCCGCCGCCTGCGGGGAGCGCACGACGGAGGCGAGCAGCGTGCCCAGGGCGAGGAACGCCCCCAGGCTGAGCACGGCGGCGAGCAACAAGATCCCGGGGTGCGCGGGGAGCCCCGCGCCCGCGAGCGCGGGGATGGCCATCAGCAGCGCCACGACCAGCAGACCCACCGCGGCGATCACGGCGAAGAGGGCGGCGAGCAGGGTCGACGGCGGGGCTGGGGTGGTGCGCAGACGGCGCAGGACGCCGGCCTGCCGGTAGCCGCCGAGGATGGCCGGCATGATCGTGAGGCCGAGGACGGAGGTGGCGAACAGCACGATCGTGGGCTGGTAGGTGCGTACGACCGAGAGGCCGCCGAAGTCGGCCACCGGCGTCCGGGCTGCCGGCACCGCCGTCATGACGATGATCGCGGCCAGCGGCAGCACGGCGCCGAACACGAGGGCGGCGGGCTCTCGCGACAGCAGCCGGGCCTCGTTGACGAGGTGGGCGCGCAGGATGCGGACGCAGCGGGCCGCGGGGAGCGTGGCGCAGGTGGTGGCGAGCGTGGTCATGACCGGTGTCCTTCCCGGGTGAGGGCGAGGTAGGCGTCGTCGAGAGAGGGGGTCGTCACGCGCAGCTCACGGGCGAGGATCCCGCGCGTGGCGAGGGCAGCGAGGACGGCTTGGGGCGAGGTCGCATCGCCCCGCACGACGATCCGGCCGCGGTCGACGCGGGCGTCGGTGACGCCGGCGAGCGTGCGGAACACCTCCGGGTCGAGGCCGGGTTCGGCGGCGAAGGAGGTCTCCTGTCCGCCTGTGCTCAGCGCGATCCGCTCGGGCGTGCCCGAAGCCACGACGCGGCCGGCCTCGAGGATCACGACCCGGTCGCAGAGGTAGGCGGCCTCCTCCATGAAGTGGGTGACGAGCAGCACGGTGAGCCCGTCGTCGCGCAGCATGCGGAGGTACTCCCAGATCTCGCGGCGGGCCGCCGGGTCGAGCCCGGTGGTGAGCTCGTCGAGGAAGGCGATGCGGGGGCGTCCGATGAGGGCGAGCGCGATCGAGAGGCGCTGCTGCTGGCCGCCGGAGAGCTTGTCGAAGCGCTGGTCGGCGTGGGCCGCCAGCCCGAAGCGCTCGAGGAGTTCGCCCGGCGGGCGGGGATCGGAGTAGAAGGCGGCGTAGAGGTCCAGGGCTTCGGCGACGCGCAGCCGGGCCGGCAGGCGGCTCTCCTGCAGTTGCATACCGAGCACCTCGCGCAGCGCGAGGGGGTCGCCCGCGGGGTCGACCCCGTCGACGCGGACGGTGCCGGCGTCGCGCGTGCGCAACCCGCCGATGCACTCCACCGCGGTCGTCTTGCCCGACCCGTTGGGGCCGAGGATGCCGACGATCTCGCCCTCGGCCACCGAGAGGTCGATGCCGTGCAGAACCGTCTTCGTGCCGTAGGACTTGGTGAGTCCGGTGACGTCGATGAGTGCCATGCCTCCAGCGTCGCCTCCGCCGGAGGGCGGCGCGTCCGCCGGACGGGCGCAACGGACCTCATCCGATCGGAGGAGGCGGCGTCGGGCGTCGGCAACGGGACGGGCGGGGTGAGCGGCGTACGCCGGCGGCGTCCGGGTTGCGTAGACTCACGCCGTGACCACCTGCGAGGCGTCCACGCGCGACCCGCTCG